>JANPKL010000171.1:0-3068 GCA_031425975.1 Sphingomonas sp. | reverse complement strand
TCGGCCATCTTGTCGGCATTGGCATTGGTCAGCTGGCTGAGTTGTCCGCGCCGCGACAAATGGAACAGGTCGTCGGGCGCTTTCACGCTGTTCATGGCGAAAAGAATGTCGCCATTGGGCAGCGCGCGGGCGTTATGCGCGGTGCCCTCGCGGGTCAGGCGGGTGACGCGGCCGCTCCGCACGTCGACCCGGAACAGCGGGCTTTCAAGCGTGTCCTGCGCGTCGACCACGATTCCGCGGCCGTCGGCGGCCCAGGCGATCGACTGGACCGAGCGGTCCCAGCCCTGGGTCAGTGCGCGCGTGGTCCCGCTGGCGATATCGCGCAGCATCAGCACCTGGCGGTCGGCCTCGTAGCCCGCGCGGGCCATGGCGACATAGGCCAGGGTGCGGCCATCGGGCGAGACCGTCGGCAGGCTGTCGGTGGCGTCATTGGCGTCGGTCAGATTAGTGGGCGCGGCCGAGCCGTCGATCGGTGCGGCGAAAATGTCGAGATTGGTCGACTTGGGCTCGATCCGCCCGGCTTCGCGCAGTGCGAAATAGACCGTTCGACCGTCTCGCGAAATGGCGATCTCCTCGCCCCCGCCGAACGGCTTGGAGGGCGTGTCGCCGTTGAGCTCACCGGTCAGCCGAACGCCCATGCCCTGCAACTTCCCGCCGCTCAGCGGGAAGCTGTAGATCCGGCTGCGGGTGCCGGGCGTCACCCACGTATCCCAATGACGGACGAACAATTCGTCATGGACCTTGCCCGACCCGGGCTCGGGCGCGGCGAAGGTGGTCGCGGCGCAAGCCATGTCGGGACAGTCGCGCTGGGCGGCCCAGACGATCACGTGGCGCCCGTCGGGACTGAGCTTGAAGCCCGACGGATCGGCCCCGAAATCGCTCAGCACGGTCGCCGCCTGGCCAATCACCATCCGGTGCAGCTGATCGCGCTCGCCGACCGCCTTGAGGAAATAGAGCGCGCCGTCGGGACCGAAGACCGCGTCATGCGCGCCCTCCGCTCCCGCGACGACTTCCGGGGTCGCCGGCATTCGGTCGAGGGGCAGGCGGTGGAGGACGTTGGTCCGCCGGTTCTTGTCGAAATCGGTGGTCGACAGAGTGAAGATCGCGGTCTTGCCATCGGGCGAGACCTCGGCGGCGCTCATCCGGCGCAACGACTGGAGATCGGTCGCGGTCATCGGCCGGGCCTGCGCGGCGGCGGGGACGAGGACGGCGGCGGCGGCGGCGAAGAGGCTGAGCTTGATCATGCTGCGATGGGTAGCAGCGCCGCAATGAACCGCAAGTGGTCGGCAGCTAAAGCGGCTGCCCGGTAATTCGCCCGATCTCGCGCTTCACATGTTCATCGACGATCGCGGGCAAATGCTGGTCGAGCCATTCCTTGAGAATCGGGCGAAGCATTTCACGGACCACGGCTTCGAGCGGATTGACCGAAGGCGGCGGCGGCGCGGCGGCGGCGACCTGCTGCAGGGCTTCCAGACGCGCCCGGCTCGCCTCCGCCGCATCCTCGCTGACCAAAGGCGGGCCGAGATCGACCACGGGCAGCGCCATATCCTCGACCAACTGGTCGTCGAGTTCGAGCACTTCCTCCGCCGTGTCCTCGGGCTCGGGCTCTGGCTCTGGCTCGGGCTCGGGGGCAGAAGCGGCGACCTGGCCCGCGCCGCGCAGCCCCTTCTCCTCCGCGATCACTTTCTTGATCGAGGCGAGGATGTCTTCCATCGAGGGTTCACGGCCAGCCATGGCCCCCTGCTAGCGCGGGGTGGGCGTCCCTGTCACCCCCGATGGTACCACCCCCGCCGGCGGGCCGACCAGGGTGGTTCCGGCGTCCGTCACGGTCCGGGTCGATCGTGGCTCGTGCCGCGGCTCGCCTGCCCAGTCGTTCCAATTGCCCGACACACGCCGGTAATTGCCGGTCGGATCATAAAGCGCACCGCCCTCCAGCCCGAGGTCGTCGGCCTCCGCCTGGCCCATCGCATTCAGCAGCTGGAAGCCGGCCACGTAGGAATCGCGGCGGGCGGTCACCAACTGGACCTGCGCGTTCAGCAATTCCTGCTCGGCGTTGAGGACGTCGAGCACGGTCCTTGTGCCGACGCTGCGCTCGGCCCGCGCGCCTTCGAGCGCGAGCGCGGCGGCGGCGACCGCCACCTCGTTCGACTGGATCGCGCGCTGGGTCGCGGTGTAGCTGGCGAACGCCGAGCGGGTGTTGGCCACCACCAGCCGCTCGGTGCCGATGACCTGCTCGAGGATCTGACCCTCGATCGCCTGCGCCTGGCGGATCCGGGCGGCGGGCAGACCGCCCTGGTAGAGGGGAATGCGGCCGTTGACCCCGACGCTGGTCTGCGTGCCACTGCGTGGGAACGGCCCGACGTCGCCCGAGACGGTATTCACATAGTCACCCGACAGCACGCCCGACACCGTCGGCAGACGGTCGGCGCGCGCGACCCGGACGTCGAGCCCGGCGGCCTCGGCCTGGCGCACCACG
The DNA here is from genome assembly GCA_031425975.1 of Sphingomonas sp. Lineage (GTDB taxonomy): Bacteria > Pseudomonadota > Alphaproteobacteria > Sphingomonadales > Sphingomonadaceae > Sphingomicrobium. The sequence goes on along the minus strand of JANPKL010000171.1, from coordinate 592 downwards.
GCGATCACGTCGGGATTCTGGGCGATGGCTATGCGCACCGCCTCGTCCGCGCTGGCGGGCAGCGGCGGCAGCGGCGGCGGCGGGCTCAGCGGCCCCGGCGCACGGCCGGTCACCCGGCGGTAATTCTCCTCGCTTGCTGACAGGCGCGCCTGCGCCGTCGCGAGCTGCGCGCGCTGCAGGCTCAGCCGGGCCTCGGACTGGGCAACGTCGGTGCGGGTCACATCGCCGATCTCGAAGCGGTCGCGGGTCGCTTCGAGGTTGGTCACGAGAACGCGGATCTGATTGTCGCTGAGTTCGACGATCGCGCGGTCGCGGATCACGTCCATGTAGGCGGCGACGGCTTCGGTGAAGACATCGCCCTCGACCGCGCGCAAGGTCGCGCGCCCAGCCTCCACCCGCGTCCGTGCGGCGGCGATGCCGTTGCTGACCCGCCCGCCCTGGAAGATGGGAACGCTGAGGTCGAGCCCGCCCGAGACCGTCGGCCCGCGGCTGCGCCCGGTGTCGAGCACGCCCGAGCGGGTGAGGTCGCGGTTGACCCCGACCACGCCCGACACCTGCGGCCGACCCCCGGCGCGGGCGATCGCCACCGTCG
>JANPKL010000170.1:0-5367 GCA_031425975.1 Sphingomonas sp. | reverse complement strand
ATGCTGGAGCCAAGCGCCAACGCCGCCTGACGGCCGGCGGACCGCGCATATACCAGGGTGATGCCGAGCTTGACCGCCATGTTGGCGAGGATGGTGCCAGCCAGCGCCAGAGCCGCCAGATCAGCTGCAATGAGGCCCGGCCTCAGTCCCCCGGCCGTCACGATGGCGGCATCGACGTCGAGGCTGCCCATGATCAGGAGAAGAACGGCGATGCCATCCTGGCCGAAGCGACCTTCCGCCCAGCGAGCGGCGACGGCCGCGGCGGCGAGGAAGGCGACGAATCCCAGAGCGGGGAGGAGGGCAATGGGGTTACCCGGCGGTGCTTGGCTGTCGGTCCGGGGTGACCGGCGGGTCAGCCACCAGCCGGCGATTGCGGCCACCAGAAGCGCGGGTAGCACGAGCCTTGCAAACGCGGGAAGGACCGATGTCGCAAGCACGCCAACCAGCAGGAGCACCCGCAAGTACATGACGGCGCTGGCCAAGGCGATGCCGGCCGGTTCGGCTCCGCCTCCCTCTCCTGATCCAAGCCGCTGAGCCAGCGACTGAGTAACCGCCGTCGAGCTGTAGGCGCCGCCAATGATGGCGGTGGCGATGGTGCCATGACGCGCACCGAAAATCCGGTTGGCCACGTAACCGAGGAACGACAGACCCGTGATCAGCACCACCACCAGCCAGAGCTGCTGGAGGTTCCACGCCTCGTAGGGGCCGAAATTTCCGCGTGGCAGGAAGGGCAGAACTGCGGCGGCGATGACGCTGAAGCGGGCGAGTGCCTTGACGTCCTCCGCAGCAAGACGATCGATGAAACCGTGAGCTTCCGCGCGCAAGGCAAGCAAGCAGGTGACCACAGCCGCTCCAGCCATGGCCAGGGCCGGAGTTCCGCTTCCGGCCAGGAATCCGAGTGCGAGAGCCGTGGTCGCGGCCACCGCGCTGGTTGCATCCGCCCGCCCGTCCAGTCGCATGCGGGCGACATAACCCGCGACGAGAACCGCGCCGGCCGTCAGAACGATGGATCCCGCCGCGAAGGCATAGTCACGGCTCGCCGCCCAACCGGCGATCCCCCCGACCAGACCGAGGAGGGTGAATGTCCGCACCCCCGCGACCCGGCTCCCCTCCGGTGCATCGCGCGACTGCCAGCCGCGCTCGATCCCGATCAGGAGGCCGATCGCCAGCGCCGCTGCGAGCGCGAGGGCATCGATCGTCAGGGGCAAGGAAGATCCGTCATGGTTCGGTGTGCGCGCTCGTCGTCCCGGATAAGAGTCCGATTCAACTGCATGGTCTGACGTTTCGAGGCCATCCGTATTATCCCTCATCCGCCCACGCGTCGGCCGCTGCTAAAGCTGAAAAGTTCAGTTGGGCAGAAGCGGCGCTTCTTCCTGCAGCAATTGCTCGGTCAGGGAGTCGCCTATGCTCAACACCAACCTTGGTCCGTCACTCATTGCTCCGATCCTGTACGGTCGCCAGTGAGCACCAGTCACGGCGAGCAACGTGGGGGCAAGCTATTTGGGGCCGAGCGGCTGTTCACCCGGCTGGCGACCACCGCCGCTTTCTTCACCGGGCAGCCGGCCGCCTTCTCGATTGCGGTCGGGCTGATCATCCTGTGGCTGATCGGCGGTCCGATGTTCGCCTGGTCCGACACTTGGCAGCTGGTGGTCAACACCGCCACCACCATCGCCACCTTCCTGATGGTTTTCCTCATTCAAAACAGCCAGAACCGCGATGCCGCCGCGATGCAGGCCAAGCTCGACGAGGTGATCCGCGCTCTCGACGTTGCCCGCAACGAATTCATCGGCATCGAGCATCTGACCGACTCCGAGATCGAGCACATCCGCAGCAGACTCGAGCGCGAAGTCAAAGACCTCCAGCCGCAGCAGCAGGGCACCAGAAGCGTTACTCGGCTGCTGGAGCGGCGATAACCATCCTCGGCATAGGGACAACTACGGATGGAGCCGGGTAGGCGACGCAGGGATATTCCGGAGCAATTCGGAAAGGACCGCAGGATGATCGACCAAGCCTTGTTGCAGAGAGAGTCACGGACCAGCCCCAAGCCGCCGCCGGGCGCATTGCTGGCCGGGCCCAAGACGATCCTCGTTCATCTGCAGAGCGACAGCACGCTTCAGAACCGCCTTGAAAATGCGCTGTCTCTCGCTCGAGCCAGCGGCGCGCATATCCAGTGCCTGCATGTCACTCCGGCAGAAGCTTACGTCGCCTATGAGAGCCTTGGCGGACTGCTGATCATATCGGACGCGATTGCGGCGATCGACGATCGGAATGCATCCCTGCAGGCGCGGGTCGAAATGAAACTCGCGAACGAAGACGTCAGCTGGGATTTCATTCACACCACCGGCAGCATTGTTGGCAGCATCCTCTCGCATGCAGCGTTGGCCGACCTGATCGTCACCGGGCGCGAGCCGCGACAAGCTCAAGTCATGGGACCATCTCTGGGGTTCCTTGGTGATCTGATAAGCCGCTCACGGACACCTGTTTTCATTCCAAGCGAGGACCGGGACAGCATCGATCCGAGCGCGCCGGCGATCATCGCCTGGGACGGCAGCCACGCCGCCGCCGACGCGATCCGCGCGTCAATCTCGCTACTCAAGATGGCGTCTGCTGTGCATGTGGTGAGCGTAACCCAGGGACCGTCAGCGGCATTCCCTGGAGTGTTGCTTCTCGAATATCTGTCTCGCCATGGCATCCATGCAGAGATGTCGGTCGATCCGGACGGCACGGATCGCTCGGCGCACGCCTACGTCGCGGCCGTGCTGATGGAGAAGGCGGCCCTGGTCGGCGCTGCCACGATCGTGATGGGCGGCTACAATCACAGCCGGATCGGCGAGTATGTGTTTGGCGGGGTTACTCGAACCCTGCTTGAGGGATGCACGGTACCGCTCGTGATCGCCCATTAACTATATGAGGTGTTGTCGTGCTGCTGGCCGCTACGGCACGAGCGGAAAGCGCCCCACTTCGTTCGCTGGGCCACAGACCGAACGATGAGGACGATCGCTTCGCGCAGATTTCGAAAGCTGATCGTCGCCCTCACATTCGGACTCGTGGTATTGGGTCTGATCATTGCTTGGCGCTTCCAAATCGGAATCGAAAGCGCCCGCGCGCGGGTTGCGCACGGGAGCACGATTGTCGCGACGCCTTGCGGGCAAATAGAATACCAAGAGGCTGGACAAGGTGTTCCTCTGCTGACGGTTCACGGCAGCGGGGGCGGGTTCGATCAGGGCATGGTGTTTGCAGCGCCGCTGGCCCGCCGCGGCATTCGCGTGATCGCCATGTCGCGCTTCGGTTATTTGCGGACGCCGATGCCGGCAGACGACTCCGCTGTGGCGCAGGCCGCCGCGCATGTCTGCCTCATGGATGCGCTGAATATCCCGCAAGCCGCCTTTCTTGGCGGGTCGGCCGGTGCGCCGTCGGTGTTGCAGATGGCAATCCGTCATCCCGATCGCGTCAGCGCGCTCATCCTGGTGGCGCCGCTTGCCTACAAGCCGCCAACAGCAGCCAACTCGGCTCCGCCGATGGCGCCGTGGGTCGAAAAGACGATGATGACGGTGATCGGTTCCGATTTCCTGTTCTGGTCTGCGGTGCACCTCGCGCGCGGACAAATGATCGATACCGTGCTGGCGACACCGCCGGCGTTGCTGGCGAATGCGAGCGCGTCCGAACAGGCGCGCATCGACGCCATGCTTGACGAAATTCTGCCTGTTTCAGCCCGGGCAGCCGGGCTGCGCAGCGACAGCGCGGTGGGAAGGGCGCTCCGGCCATCTCCCTTGTGGCTGGTTCGGGCGCCAACTCTGATCATCGCCGCGCGCGATGACCGCTACGGAACCTATGCCAGTGCGCAGTATACGGCGAGGGGGATCACCGGGGCCAGGTTCATGGGTTTTGAAAGCGGCGGCCACACCTGGGTCGGACACAACGCCGAGGTGATGTCGGCAATCGAGACGGTGGTCGTCTCGAGCCAATCGGTGACACCCCCGGCCGCGCCTGACGGAACTGCACGCGGACGCACTCTGCTGACATCGAAGGGCAAGCAATGACCAAACACGACCGCGTTCGACCAAGCCACCTGCCCCAAGGGCTTATCGACTTGGCGCTTCGCCTGGGCGCTGATCCCAAAGGCGCTTCCGATGAAGTTGGATTCTCGCAGACCGGCAAGATGCGGATCAGCCTGAATTCAAGGCTCTGGCTACCCTTCACAGCGCGCCAGACCATGTCCGTCAAATCCTGTGCCTTCGCTTGGAACGCTCGTTTCTCGCCGTTGGGCTACATGACAGTCACCGACGCGCTTGAAGAAGGCGGAGGGCGCCTCGATGTGACAGCGCTTGGTGTGGTTCCGATCGTGCGCTCGAAGCGCAGTGCGGCGCTGACGCGGGGCGAGCTGATCCGCTATCTGGCGGAGTTACCTCTGGTTCCCGACGCGATCCTGCATAACCGGGACCTGTCCTGGCGCGAGGTAGACGCCTCCACCATCACCGTCACGGTGGGTTCTGGCGACACTGCGTGCGAGGTCGTTCTCGGTCTTGGACCCGACCAGCGCATCGTCAGCGCCTTTTGTGCCGACCGAGCGGCGAGCGCCACTCCGCCATTCGCGCCGATGCCATGGCGAGGCCAATTCTCCAACTACCGCCTCACAAATGGTCGGTGGATTCCGTCCTCGGCGCAGGTGGGGTGGGTCATCGATGGCAAGGTCGACACTTATTGGAAGGGCCGCATCCACACTTGGAGCGCCTCTGATGCGAATGGATGAGATGCCCCTTCGATTCGAACTGGGTCGGGAAATGACATGAGCCGCATCCGATGCGACAGCCTGCGATCGCGAATCATGAGCGCAACCGATGCAGCCACGTTCATCGGCCCAGGCTCCACGGTCGGGCTGAGCGGCTTTACGGGATCGGGCTATCCCAAGGCCGTGCCGATCGCACTCGCCAAGCGGATTGAGACGGAGCACGCCGCCGGCCGACCATTTCAGGTCCGGGTCTGGACCGGTGCCTCGACCGGGCCCGAACTCGATGGCGCGCTTGCCAGCGCCAATGGCATCGAGTTTCGCTTGCCCTACAATTCGGACCCGATCGCGCGCGAAAAGATCAACCGCGGCGAAATGGAATATTTCGACATGCATCTGAGCCAGGTCGCGCCGATGGCGTGGCAGGGTTTCCTCGGCCCCCTCGACACCGCAGTGGTCGAGGTCTCCGGCATAAGGGAAGACGGATCGCTCATCCCCTCGTCCTCGGTCGGCAACAACAAGACCTGGCTGGACCGTGCCGACCAGATCATCCTCGAGGTCAACAGCTGGCAGAACCCGGCGCTCGAGGGCATGCACGATATCTACTACGGCACCGCCTTGCCGCCGCATCGCGTGCCGAT
>JANPKL010000169.1:0-5272 GCA_031425975.1 Sphingomonas sp. | reverse complement strand
GCGCCCCACCGCTTCACCCGCACCGCGATGGGCGGCTATGCCGTCTGGACCCCGGCCGAGATGCGCCTGTTCGGGGAACGCTACTTGCCCCCGTTCGAGCCCACCCCCTATGGCGAACATCTCGCCTGGCTGTGGAACCGGATGCTCGAGCAGAGTTGGTTCTTCCCCTGGTTCGCCGCCGACGACGCGCACCGCCTGTCGCTCGCGCACGACGATGTCGCAAAAGTCCACGCCTCGGTCATGGACATGCTCGAGGCAGGCCCCGCCTATCGCGCCGGCTATGGCGCGGTGCTCCGGGCCGAGCGGGCGATCCCCGATGCGGGTCCGCCGACCCTCATCACCGCTTATGACGGCGACCCCCTGCAGGAGCATCTGGGTCGCCTCGGCCCGCTGCCGGACGGCTGGCAGGCACGGCCCGTCCGCACCCCCGCCGAGCAGCAGACGGCCAGCCTCGACTGGCTGCGGGAGGCGGACCCCATCCCCGCCCCGCTCCCCGCCGACACTGCCGACGAGGGCTTCGCGCGCATCGACGGCCGCCTGATCCACTGGCTCGGCGCGGGCGAGCGCCTCGCCCTCCACGCCCCCGGCGGCGAGGCACGCCCGGGCGACGGCCTCGCGGTCGACCTTCCCGGCCACGGCCTCAGCGACGACCATCGCTCCGGCGAGGACTGGACCGCCACCGTCCGCGCGATCGAGCGCCACTTCGCCACCGATCATACCGAGGCCAAGGGCAGCACCCGCGCCATCCTCGGCGAACCCCCCGTCGCGGGCGCTTCCGCACTCATCCCCGACTTGACCCCCACCCGCTTCGGCGAGCATCTCCAGCGAGCCTGGGGCGCCGCCCGCGCGATGCGCCTGTTCGACCCCTGGACCGCCGTCTCCGCTGCCAACGCGCGGCATTTCGACCCGGCCGAACTCTCCCCCGACGCCATCGCCCGCGATGCCCGGGCCCTGCTTCGCGCGAGTGGCGCTCACGCCCTCGCCAGCGCATGCGAACACGAAAGGAATTTCTAGATGGGAATCCGCGAAGACATGCCGCTGTTGGCGCGCCACGAGGGCGTGTGGGACGGCACTTACACCTATTGGAATGCCGCCGGAGAGAAGATCGACGAGCATGCCAGCCGGCTCATCTGTCGCTTCCTCGCCGACACATCCCCCCACCCCTACCACCAGAGTAATTTCTACACCTGGGCCGACGGCCGCACCGACACCCGCGACTTCCCCGCCACCTATCGCGACAAGCGGGTGTGGTGGGACAATGACCTCATCCAGGGCTCGGCCTGGGAAGTCGGGCAGGACGACCACGCGCGCTCGGTCATGCTCTACTGGCAGCGCACCGGCGATCCTTCGCTCTATCTCTACGAGATGATCCAGCTCGCCGACGACGGTTTGACCCGCTGCCGCACCTGGCACTGGATCCGCAATGGCCAGCTCGAAACCCGCACCGCCATCCAGGAGAAATTGGTGACCCGCGACTGGAAGAGCCTGGAGGTCTCAAGCCTGGAGGCTGGCAGCTGAGCCACCCCCGCGCCCTGTTCGACAAGCTCTGGGCGCCGCACGTCGCCGTGCAGCTCGATGGCGGCGGCGTGCTGCTGGGGATCGACCGCATCCTCCTACACGAACGCACCGGCGCCGCCGCCCTCTCCAGCCTCGCCGCCGCCGGACGCACGCCGCTCGATCCCGCACGGGTGTTCGCGATGATCGACCATATCGTCGACACCCGCCCCGGCCGTACCGATGCCACCACCATGAAGGGCGGCACCGCCTTCATCCGCGAAACCCGCGCCGCCTGCGCAGAGGCCGGCATTCGCCTGTTCGACGTCGACGACCCCAATCAGGGGATCTGCCACGTCGTCTCGCCCGAGCTCGGCATCGTCCAGCCCGGCATGACCCTGATCGCGCCCGACAGCCACACCTGCACGCAGGGCGCGATCGGCGCTTACGCCTTTGGTGTCGGCACCTCGGAGGTCGAGCATGCGATGGCCACCGGCACCCTGCGCCTCTCCCGCCCGCAGTCGATGCGCGTCTGGGTCGAGGGCCGTCTAGGGCCGATGGTCACCCCCAAGGACCTCGCCCTCGCGCTGATCGCCCGCCACGGCAGCGACGGCGGGCGCGGCGCGGCGGTCGAATTCGCCGGAGCGGGGGTCGAGGCGCTGTCGATCGAGGGCCGCATGACCTTGTGCAACATGGCCACCGAATTCTCCGCCGTCACCGGCTTCATCGCCCCCGACGAGCGACTGTTCGAGTGGCTCCAAGGCCGCCTCTTCACACCCACGGGCGGCCAGTGGGATCAGGCGCTCGCCCACTGGCGCACGCTGCGCACCGACCCCGGCGCCACCTTCGACCGCGAGATCACATTGGATGCCGCCTCGGTCGAGCCGATGGTCAGCTGGGGTACCTCCCCTTCCGCCAGCACCGGCATTAGCGAGCCCGTCCCCGCCGACGCTCCGCGCTCGATGCTCGATTACATGGCGATCGAGCCCGGCCTTCCGGTCGAGGGCCTCCCCATCGAAGCCGCCTTCATCGGCAGCTGCACCAACGCCCGCCTGTCCGACCTGGCCCGCGCCGCCGAGCTCCTCCGCGGCAAGCGCATCGCCCCCCACGTCCAGGCCATCGTCGTCCCCGGCTCAATGACCGTCCGCCGCGAGGCCGAGGCGCTCGGCCTCGACCGCATCTTCACCGACGCCGGCTTCGAATGGCGGCTGTCGGGCTGCTCACTCTGCTTCTACGCGGGCGGCGAGGGCTTCGCGCCCGGCGCGCGCGTAATCAGCTCGACCAACCGCAATTTCGTCGGCCGCCAGGGGCCCGGCGTCCGCACCCACATCGCCAGCCCCGAAACCGTCGCCGCAAGCGCACTGGCAGGGTGCATCGCCGATCCGCGCATGGTGCTCGTCGATGCCTGAGCCCTTCACCCGCCTCACCGGCCCCGCCGCCCCGCTGCTGAGCGACAACATCGACACCGACACGATAATTCCTTCGCGCGAGATGCGCAGCACGGGCCGCACCGGCCTCGCCGCCGGCCTGTTCGCGCCGTTGCGCTACACCGACCCCGATGCCCGCACGGAGAACCCCGATTTCATCCTTAACCAGCCCCCCTGGCGACATGCGCAGATCATCATCGGCGGCGCCAATTTCGGCTGCGGGTCGAGCCGCGAACATGCGGTCTGGGCGCTCGCCGAACATGGCATCCGCACGATCGTCGCGCCCAGCTTCGCGCCCATCTTCGCCGGCAATTGCGTGCTGAACGGGATCGTCCCCGCCGCCTTGCCCGCCGCTGCGGTGTCGGCGCTGGCCGGGGCCGGCGGGCTGCTCACCATCGATCTTGAAGCCATGACCGTGCAGGGCGACGGCGGCACGTTCCCCTTCACCCTTGCCGAGGACGACCGCCAGATGCTGCTCCACGGCCTCGACGCCATCGCCCTTACTTTGCGCCACGAGCCCGAGCTCGCCGCCTGGCGCGCCGCCGACCGCGCCGCCCGCCCCTGGATCACGCCATGACCGCGGTCCTGGTCAGTGAGGTCGGCCCGCGCGACGGACTCCAATCGATCTCGCGCATCATGCCGCTCGAGGCGAAACAGCGCTGGATCGCCGCCGAGGCCGCCGCCGGCGTGCGCGAAATCGAGGTCGGCAGCTTCGTCCCCGCCTCGCTCCTCCCGCAAATGGCCGACACCCCCGCTTTGGTCGCCTTCGCCCGCACCATTCGGGGGCTCAACGTCGTCGCTTTGGTCCCCAACGCCAAGGGCGCCGAACGCGCGATCGCCGCAGGGGTCCACGGCCTCGGCCTGCCCTTCTCGATGAGCGAGACCCACAGCCTACGCAACGTCCGCCGAAGCCATGCTGAGGTGCTGGGCGACATCCGCGCCATCCGCATTATGATCGACGCGTTGCCGGGCGACAAACCCGCTTTCTCGGTCGGCCTCGCCACCGCCTTCGGCTGCTCGATCGAGGGCCGGATCGACCCGGCTGCGGTGGAGCGTCTCGGTGTCGCCGCGATCGCAGCGGGCGCGGACGAAGTGGGGCTCAGCGACACCACCGGCTCGGCCGACCCTCGCGCGGTCAAGTCCCTCGTCCGCGCCTTGCGCGCCGCGGTCGGCGCGGATCGCTGCAAGACCCTCCACCTCCATAACACCCGCGGCCTCGGCCTCGCCAATGCGCTCGCCGGGCTGGAGGAAGGGATCACCACGCTCGACTCCTCGCTGGGGGGCCTCGGCGGCTGCCCCGCCGCGCCCGGCGCAAGCGGCAATATTGTCACCGAGGATCTGGTGTTCATGCTCGAGGCGATGGGCATCGAGACCGGGATCGACCTCGACGCTTTGCTCCGTGTCCGCGACATCCTGACCGAGGCGCTGCCGGGCGAGCCGCTCTACGGCTTCACCCCCGACGCCGGCGTTCCACTGGGCTTCCGCGCATGACGTCCGCAGCCCCCCTCGCCGGCCTCAAGGTCCTCGAATTCACCCATATGGTGATGGGCCCCGCCGCGGGCGCGATCCTCGCCGGATTGGGCGCAGAGGTGGTCCGGGTCGAGCCCATCGGCGGCGACCGCACCCGGCGCCTGCTCGGCTCGGGCGCAGGCTATTTCCCGATGTACAACCGCCACAAGGCCAGCCTCTGCCTCGACCTCAAGTCGGCGGACGGCCTCGCCGTCGCCCGTGACCTCGCGCTGCGTTCCGACATCCTGATCGAGAATTATCGCCCCGGTGCGATGGACCGGCTCGGGCTTGGCTTTGACGCGCTCAAGGACGAAGCGCCGCAGCTCATCTATTGCTCGGAAAAAGGCTTCCTCCCCGGCCCTTACGAGCAGCGCACCGCCTTGGACGAAGTCGCCCAGATGATGGGCGGCCTCGCCTACATGACCGGGCCTCCCGGTCGCCCGTTGCGCGCCGGGGCCAGCGTGATCGACGTCACCGGCGGCATGTTCGGGGTGATCGGCATCCTCGCCGCGTTGGAGGAGCGCCGCCGGACGGGCCGCGGCGGCCAGGTCACCGCCGCCTTGTTCGAGACCACAGTCTACCTCGTCGGCCAGCATATGGCGCAGTTTGCCGCCACCGGCATTCCCGCGGCCCCCATGCCCGCGCGCGTTTCGGCATGGGCGATCTACGATGTCTTCGACTGTGCCGATGGCCGGCCTCTGTTCGTCGGGGTGGTGACCGATGCGTTGTGGGAGAAATTCTGCCGCCTGTTCGGCCTCGACGATCTCTGGGCCGACGAATCCTTGCGCGAAAATAACAGCCGTGTCCTCGCCCGCGATCGCATCCTCCCGATCGTCCGCTTG
>JANPKL010000168.1:0-20334 GCA_031425975.1 Sphingomonas sp. | reverse complement strand
TGGAAATAGGTCGCCTCGCTCGGCAGCAGGACATAGCCGGCTGCCTCAAGCCCTTCCGCCAGACGCCTCCGGGCCCTTGCAAAGCCGAGGCGCGCGCCCTCCAGCCACTCGGGATGGCCGAGCCCGAAGGCGACCGCCGCCTGGAGATTGGGCGGGGTGGCGAAGGTCAGATATTGATGCGCGCGGGCGATGATGTCGGCGAGGCCCGGCGGCGCGGCGAGCCAGCCCACCTTCCACCCGGTCAGCGAAAAGATCTTCCCCGCCGATCCGACCTTGATGACGCGCTCGGGCGCCAGCGACGCAAGCGAGGTCAAGGTCGCGCCGGGTGCAAGCACCTCTTCCCAAACCTCGTCGCTGAGGATCAGCAGGTCGTGAGATCGCGCGACCGCTGCGACCGCCGCCATCTCCTCCGCGCCGAGCAGGCGTCCGGTCGGATTGTGCGGGTTGTTGATCACCAGCATGCGCGTCGCGGGACCGATCGCGGCTTCCAGAACTTCCTCGGTCAGCCGCCATTCGGGCGGCCGAAGAGCGATTTCGCGGACCCGTGCGCCCGCCTGCCGGATCAGCGGCGCATAAGCGTCGTAGGCGGGGGCGATGACGACGGCCTCGTCGCCGCTGCCGAGGCAGGCGAGCAGGATGGCAGCAATTGCCTCGGTCGCGCCGCTGGTGACGACGATTTGCGACGGCCCGAACGCCAGCCCCTGCCGCTCGGCATAAAAGTGGCACACGGCTTCGCGCAGCGCCGGGGTGCCGCGCGACGGAGGATATTGGTTGCTGCCCTCGACCAGCAGTCGGGCGGCCTCGGCCAACAGCGGCGCGGGCCAGCCGAAATCGGGAAATCCCTGCCCCAGATTTACCGCCCCATGTTGCGCCGCGGCCAGGCTCATCGTTTCGAAGATGCTGACCGGCATGGCCTCGAACAGCGGGTTCACAGGAGGATGCCCGAAGCGCGGAGGTCGGCGATCTCCGCATCGGACAGGCCAAGGTCGGCGAGGATAGCCGTCCCGTCCTCGCCATTTCGACGGGGGGCGGTCGGAGCCACGGCAGGGCTTGCCGACAGTCGCGGCGCGGGACCGGGCTGGATCACCCCGCCAAGCGCGATGAAGGTGCCGCGCGCCGCATGGTGATGATGGTCGGGCGCCTCGCCAAGGTCGAGCACAGGCGCGACGCAGGAGTCGCTTCGCGCAAACGCCGTCACCCATTCATCGCGCGATCGCCGCAGGAACGCCGCCGCCATGACGTCACGTGGCGACCCCGGCGGCACTTCGAGCCCCGCATAGAGCGCGGCCCGGAATTGCGGTTCGATCGCGCCGACCGCGACGAAGCGACCGTCGGCACATAAGTAGCAGCCGTAAACGGGATCGCCCCCGTCGAGCAAATTGCCGCCCCGCCCGCCTTCCCACAGGCCGGCCGCGCGCAGCCCGAAGACCATCGCACCAATGAGCGCCGCGCCGTCGGTCATCGCCGCGTCGACCACCTGCCCCTCCCCCGTCTTGCTCGCATGGAGCAAGGCCGCGACCATCCCGAAGGCCAGCATCATCCCACCGCCGGCATAATCGGCGACGAGGTTAAGTGGCGGTACTGGCGGGCGATCGGCCTCGCCGATGCACGACAGCAGGCCGGTAAGCGCCAGATAATTGATATCGTGCCCGGCCTCCTGCGCCAGCGGCCCGTCCTGCCCCCAGCCGGTGACGCGGCCGTAGACCAGCTTTGGATTAGCCGCGATCAACGCATCGGGGCCGAGGCCGAGCCGTTCCATCACGCCCGGGCGATAGCCCTCGATCAGCCCGTCGGCGGTGGATGCGAGGCGGCAGACGATGGCGCGGCCCGCTTCCTGCCGAAGGTCGAGCGCGATGCTTTCGCGATTGCGCGTCAGGGGATCATTGGGAACGCTGAGGTTGCCCGGCCGCTCGATCCGGGTGACCCGCGCTCCATGATCGGCCAGCATCATGCCCGCGAATGGCCCCGGCCCAAGCCCGGCCATTTCGACGATCGTCAGTCCCGCAAGCGCGCCCGGCACGTCGCTCCCCTTTTCTTTGTCTCGGGCCTCTCTAAGCTGATCCGGACCCAAGGAGAAACCATGCTCGACACCGCCCACCGCACCCTGTTCGAGCCCGAGCATGAAGCTTTCCGCGATTCGGTGCGGCGGATGGTCGCCGGGCTCGACACCGACGCCCATGAGGCCGCGGGGATCGTCGAGCGCGAGGCGTGGCTCAAGGCGGGAGAGGTCGGCATGCTGTGCCCGACCGTGCCGGAAGAATATGGCGGCCCCGGCCTCGATTTCCGCGCCAATGTGATCGTCTCGGAGGAAGTCAGTTACGCCGGCAGCGCGGCTGGCTTCTCACTTCAGAGCGACATCGTTTGCGACTATATCCTGGCCTATGGCTCGGACGAGCAGAAGCGCAAATGGCTACCCAAGATGGTCAGCGGCGAGGCGATCAGCGCGATTGCCATGACCGAGCCCGGCGCAGGCTCGGACCTGCAGGGCATGAAGACCATTGCGCGGCGCGACGGCAATGGCTGGCGGCTGTCGGGCAGCAAGACCTACATCACCAACGGCCAGGCCGCCGACGTGGTCGTCGTTTGCGCCCGCACCACCGAGGAGGGTGGCGCGCGCGGTATTTCCCTGTTCCTGGTCGAGACCGGCGACGAGGGCTTCACCCGCGGCCGCAACCTCGACAAGATCGGGCTCCACGGCAACGACACGTCGGAATTGTTCTTCGACGAGGTGCATCTTCCCGCCGACCGGCTGATCGGGGCGGAAAATGCGGGCTTCGTGATGCTGATGCAGCAATTGCCGCAGGAGCGCCTCAGCATCGCGGTGCAATGCCAGGCCGCGGCCCAGCGCGCGTTCGACCTGGCGGTCACCTTCACCAAGGAGCGCAAGGCGTTCGGCAAGACGGTGTTCGATTTCCAGAATACGCGTTTCACGCTCGCCGATCTCAAGGCGCGGCTGCAGGTCGGCTGGGCGCATCTCGACTGGGCGATCCAGCGGCACCTGCGCGGCGAACTGACGCCCGCAGAGGCGAGCGCGGCCAAGCTGTGGCACAGCGAGTTGCAGTTCGATGCCTGCGACATCTCGCTCCAGCTGCATGGCGGGGCCGGCTATATGAACGAATATCCGATCGCCCGCCTGTGGCGCGATGCACGCGTGACCCGCATCTACGGTGGTACGTCGGAGATCATGAAGGAGCTGATCGCCCGCGCGATCTGACCCTTGAACGCAATCTGCCGACCGCACACATGCACGTAGCTTCCGGGCCCCTCTGGCGTGCAGCTGCACGCGATGTCGGATGCACAAACGAGACTTCAGGAGGATGCCCGATGGGACGGAAATATCACAAGCCTCACAAGATCCGGCACGGCGGCAAGGCGGGCATGATCGCCGCGCTGCTGGGCGCGTTCCTGGGCCGCGGTCGTAGCGGCGCTTCCCACTATCGTCCGCACCGGCCGAGCCTCAAGGGCAGTATCCTGCGTTTCATTCTGGGGCGCCTGTTCAAACGACACTGAGGTAAGCGTGCGCGAAGTGGAAGATGGGGGTCATTCCGTCACCCCCGGCTGGGCCCCGGAGCCGCTTGCGCTGGGCACCTTGCTCGAACGCAGCGCGGCTCGCTTCCCCGATCGGATCGCGCTCGACTTCATGGGCCGCACCTGGACCTATGCCGCCCTGTGGCGTGAGGCCCGGGCGGCGGCGGCTGGCTTTCTCGTTCTTGGCGTCGTGCCGGGCACCCGGGTCGGCCTGTTCCTGCCAAACACCCCGCATTATCCGATCGCTTATTATGGTGCGCTGCTGGCCGGCGCGACCGTGGTCAACTTCTCGCCGCTTTATTCGCCCGACGAAGTGGCGTTCCAGGCACGGGACAGCGGCACCGAGATCATGGTCTGCCTCGACCTTGCCCGGCTGTGGGCGCCGATGCAGCGGTTGCTCGACGATGGCTTGCTGCGCCACATCGTGGTCGGCGCGCTGCCCGACGCACTTCCCGCGGCCAAGGCGCTGGGTTTCCGCCTGCTCAAGCGCAAGGAGCGGCAGGCGCTGCCGAACGACCCGCGCATCGGAAGCTGGCGCAATCTGCTGCGGGCGAGGCAACAGGCGTCGCTGCCGGTGGTCGATCCCTCGGCCATCGCCCTCCTGCAATATACCGGCGGGACCACCGGCGTGCCCAAGGGCGCGGCGCTGACCCACGCCAATCTGACCGCCAATGCCCAGCAACTGGCCGCGATCGATCCGGGCGACGGGGTGCGCGAAGGCCGCGTGCTGGGTGCCCTCCCCCTGTTCCACATCTTCGCCAACAGCTGCGTGCTCAATCGCGCGATCCTGTCGGGCGCGACCATCGCCTTGCTCGCGCGGTTCGACCCGGGCGAGGCGCTGGCCGCGATCCGCCGACTGAAGCTTACCGATCTGTGCGGTGTCCCCGCCATGTACCAGGCGATGATCGACCATCCCGATTGCGCCAAAACCAGCTTCGCCAGCGTCGGCCAATGTTTTTCGGGCGGTGCGGCGATGAGCGGGCCCTTGAAAGCCCGGTTCGAAGAGCGGACCGGCGCGCGGTTGCTCGAAGGCTATGGCCTGACCGAAACCAGCGGCGTGGTGACGGTCAACCCCTATGTCGGGGAAACGCGGGCCGGAACGGTCGGTCCCGCCTTGCCCACGACCGAATTGCGCGTCGTCGATCCCGAGAATGTGGAGCGCGTGCTGGCGCCCGGCGAGACCGGCGAGATCACCATCCGCGGCGCGCAGGTCATGACCGGCTATTGGCGCGCCGATCTGAATGCGCCCGAGCCCCTGCCCGGAGGCTGGCTACGCACCGGCGATCTCGGCCATGTCGAGCCCGGCGGATATCTGCGGCTGGTCGACCGGTCCAAGGACATGATCAATGTCGGCGGGTTCAAGGTCTTCCCGAGCCAGGTCGAGGCGGCGCTGGTCAAGCATTCCGCGGTCCGCGAGGCGTTGGTCATTGCCATGGCCGACCCCCGGGTCGGCGAGCGGCCCAAGGCGTTCGTGGTGCTGAACGAGGGGGCGGAGACAAGCGTCGCGGAACTCATCGCCTTTGCCGCCGGGCTGATCGGCAAGCACGAGCGCCCCGCCGCGCTGGAAATCCTCGAGGAACTGCCAAGGACCATGATCGGCAAGCCCGACCGCAAGGCCTTGATCGCCCGCGAACGCGAGCGCGAGGCCGGGGCCTAGAGCGGCGAACCCCGTTCCCCGCGCCTTAGGACGACGGTCGGCCCGTGATAGTCGATCTCGCAGACCGGCACGAAGCCGAGGCGCTCCGCCAGCCGAAAGCTGGGCTCGTTGCCGACGCTGATGATCGCCCAGATCGGGGTCGGCTCGAGCGTCTGCTCGGCCCAGGCCAGCACCGCCTCGCACGCCTCGCGCGCCATGCCGCTGCCGTGGGTTTCGGTGGCGAAGATCCAGCCCATTTCGGGCGCGTCGCCGAACTCGGGCTCGAACTCACGCCAGGCGGTGAAGATGCCGCAATTGCCGATCAGCTTGCCGTCGGCCTTGCGCTCTACCGCCATGCTGCCGAAGCCGTTCAGCGACCACTGGCCATTGGCCGCGGACATTCGCCGCCAGCATTCTTCCTGCCCCATCGGCTCGGGACCGAAATGGCGATGGACCGCAGGCTCGCTCAAGATCGCGTTATAGGGGCGGAAATCCTCCCGCCGCCAGGCGCGCAAGCGAAGACGCCCGGTCTCCAGAATGGGAGCCGGGCATCCTTGCGTCATGGCTGAAGGTCCGACTTACTTCTTGCCGAGAGTCAGGCCGCCGAAGCGCTTGTTGAAGCGCGCAACCTGGCCGCCGGCGTCGAGCATGCGGCCGGTGCCGCCGGTCCAGGCTGGGTGCGCGGTGGGGTCGATGTCGAGGTGGAGGACGTCGCCTTCCTTGCCCCAGGTCGAGCGGGTCTGATATTTCGTCCCGTCGGTCATTTCGACGGTGATGAAGTGATAGTCCGGGTGGATCCCGCTCTTCATGATCTATTCCTCGTGGATGTGGCTGGTTCCGACCAGCCTGAAAGGTGCCGCGCCTCTAGCGAAGCGGGGTTCGCTTGACAAGGCGGGGCGGCCGGGACGACAAGCCGCGCGGGGTCAGGACCCGAGGAAGCCGGTGCAAATCCGGCGCTCTGCCCGGAACGGTGAGCCAGCGACGTCGCTCTTTTTGCGGCCCGCCGGCAAGTCCGATCGTCGGCTCTGACCTGTCGTTCGAGCGACCGCCCGGGACCAGGCGGAAGACGTGGCAGTAGCCTCTGAGACGACTGATTTTGTTCGTTTCAAAGGAGTTGCGCCGTGTTCTTCATATCCGATCTGCCCCCTTCGCCGGTTCCGGCGGAGACCATCGTCGTCACCGCCTCGCGCGTTCCCGGGCCACTGGCCGAAACGCCCGCGAGCGTGACGATCGTCACGCCCGAACGGACGGAACGGCTGGGCGAACCCTGGCTGGCCTCGCTGCTTCGCCTGACCCCCTCGGCCGCGCTGTCGGCGGCCGGGCCCAGCGGCAGCCAATTGCAGCTGCGACTGCGTGGGGCCGAGGCCAACCATACCCTGCTGTTCATTGACGGCATTCGCGCCAACGATCCCGCCGCCGGCAACGAGCCGCGCTTCGAACTGCTCGGCGCCGAGCTTGGCGACCGGATCGAAGTCGTGCGCGGGCCGCAATCGGCTTTGTGGGGATCGGAGGCAGTCGGAGGCGTGGTTGCGGTCGATGCCGCTCCGCGAACGAGTCTTTCCGCCTTGGCCGAGGGTGGCAGCGACCGTTTCGGCCGGCTCGGCGCGAGCGCCGGTCTGCGAAAGGGCGATCTCACGCTCGGTATCGGGGCCGGCGTGCAGGGCGCGCGGGGGATCGACGCCTTCGCCGGCGGGCTAGAGGAGCGCGACGCCTATCGCAATGCCGTGCTGCGTGGACGGGTCGACTGGCGCCGGGGCCCGGTCACGCTGACCGCGGGCGGCTTCGCCATCCGGGCGCAGTCCGACTTCGACGGTTATGATCCCCTCACCTACCTTCGCGCCGACACCGACGAGCAAAGCCGCAACCGCCTGGCGGCGGGGCGGGTTGGGGCGCGGTTCGAGGACGGCGGGTGGAGCGTTGGCGCGGGCGTGTCGCGGCTCGGGTCGCGCAACCGCAATCTGGCAGGCGGGATCGAGCAGAACAGAACGGCTGGACGCCGCGATGCCGCGAGCCTGGAGGTCGGGCGCGGCTTAACCCTGGGCGGGATGAAGCAGCGCCTGACCCTCGCAGCCGACGGCACGCGCGAAAGGTTCGAGGCCGATGACGTCGTTTATGGTGGATTGACCGCTCAGGACCGCCGCCGCGAACAGTCCTCGCTGACCGCCGAATGGCGCGGCGAGGCGGGTCCGCTGCGGCTCAGCGCCGCGTTGCGCCGTGACCGCTTCAGCGAGTTCAAGGACGCGACCACTGCGCGGGTCGGCGCGCTGGTCGAGCTCGGCGGCGGCTGGCAGGTGGCCGGAAATTGGGGCGAAGGCATCGCGCAGCCGAGTTTCTTCGACTTATATGGCTTCTTTCCGGGGAGCTTCGTCGGCAATCCCGCGCTGACCCCCGAGAAGAGCCGTGGCGGCGAGCTGTCGGTGCGCCACGTAGCGGGGGCTTGGCGCGGGGCAGTGACGATCTATCGCCAGAATTTGCGCGCCGAGATCGTCGATCGCTACAATCCGGCAACCTTTCTTTCGACCGCGATCAATGCGCCGGGCACGAGCCGCCGCGAGGGACTCGAGATCGAAGCCGGCTACACGCCCGGCGGGTGGCTCAACCTCACCGCCACCTACGCGTTTCTCGACGCCATCGAGCCCGCCGGGCGAGAGTTGCGGCGGCCGCGGCACAGCGGATCGGTCGCGGCCGATGGCGAGCACGGCCGCCTCGGTTATGGCGTGAGCCTGAGTCGGGCAGGCGTGCGGCTGGACCGCGATTTCGACCAGTTTCCGGTTGCGCTGGTGCGCCTCGCGCCGCGCTGGGAGGCCGGGGCGCGGGTCGGCTATCGACTTGGCAAGGGTCTCGAGCTGTTCGGCCGCGTGGCCAATGCCCTCGACGACCGCACGGTCGACGTGGTCGGTTACGCCCGCGAAGGGAGGACGGCCTATGCCGGCATCCGCGCTCGCCTTGGCGGCTGAGGCGGCGGTTCGCGCCGTCTCGCTTAACCTGTGCACCGACGAGATGCTGTTGATGCTCGCCGCGCCGGGCCAGGTCCTGTCGGTAAGCCATCTGGCTCGCGACCCGCGCGAGTCGGTCCTGTGGCGTCAGGCGCGGCGTTTTCCAGGCAATGACGGCAGCCTGGAAAGCGTCGTGCGACTTCGCCCGACTCTCGTGTTGAGCATGGGCGGCGGGACCAAGGCGGTGCTGGCTCGGCGGCTTGGGGTGCGACTGCTCGACCTGCCCTACCCGCGCAGCCCGGCCGAGGTGATCGAACAGGCCGGGCAGGTCGCCGCAGCGCTCGGGCGGCCCGAAGCCGCGCTCCCGTTCGTCCAGCGCCTGTCGATGCTGCGCGCGCTTCCGCTGCGCGAGGGCGCGATGCTGTCGTCGGGCGGGCTTAGCATTGCCCCCGACGGCCTGTCCGCAGGCTGGCTGCGGCTCGGCGGCTATGCCCAGCCCGCTTTGCCCGGCAACCGCCTGACCCTCGAACGGCTCGCGACAAACCCGCCCGAATGGTTGATTCGCAGCGATTATCGCCAGGACCAGCAGAGCCGCGGGGCGGAGGTTTTGCGCCACCCACTCGTGGCCAGACTGGG
Source organism: Sphingomonas sp. (assembly GCA_031425975.1). Classification (GTDB taxonomy): domain Bacteria; phylum Pseudomonadota; class Alphaproteobacteria; order Sphingomonadales; family Sphingomonadaceae; genus Sphingomicrobium. The sequence continues at coordinate 11,598 of JANPKL010000168.1, read as the reverse complement.
ACCTCGCACCATCACGACTGACGGTCGGCCCTGGACCTGCGGCGGGCTGCCGATGCTGGTCGAAGTGGCGCGGTTGCGGGATTTACGCCGATGACTCGGCTGTTGCTGGTCGGGCTGCTCGTCGTCGCGCTTTCGGCGCTTGCCCTGCTGCTGCCCCTCGCCCCCTTGCAGGGCCCGACCCAGGTCCGCGACCTCGTGCTGGTCGAGTTGCGCCTGCCCCGCCTCCTGCTCGCGCTTGGCTATGGCGCGACGCTCGGCCTGACCGGCGCGGCGCTGCAGGCCCTGTTCGCCAATCCGCTCGCCTCCCCCGACCTCACGGGCGCGAGCAGCGGCGCGGCCCTAGGCGCGGTCGTTGCCAGCAGTCTGTTCGGCGTCGCCGGGCCGCTGGTCATGGGACTGAGCGGAGCGACCGGCGCGGCGCTCGCGCTGACGCTGCTGTTCGCGCTCGCTGGGAGACGCGCCGACAGCGCCACCCTGCTGCTCGCCGGCCTCGGCATCAGCCTCGCGGCGGGCGCCGCAACCAGCCTCGCCCTCGCGCTCGCCCCCTCGCCCTTCGCTTTCTACGAGGCGTTCGATTGGCTGATGGGTAGCCTCGTCGATCGCAGCCTGCCTCAAGCCGCCGCCGCGCTGATCCCCGCCGCCGCCGCCTGCGCGCTGCTCGCCCGCCGCGCCGGGGCGCTCGACCGGCTGGCCTTGGGCGAGGATGTCGCCGCCTCGCTCGGCGACTCGCCCCAGCGCCTGCGCCGCGAAGTCGTCGCGCTCGCCAGCCTTGCGGTCGGGGCCTGCGTCGCGGTGTGCGGCGCGGTCGGCTTCGTCGGGCTGGTCGCGCCGGTGCTGGCACGCGGACTGACCAAGGGCCACCCCGGGCGGGCGTTGCTGCCCGCCGCGCTGATCGGCGCGCTGCTGCTGACCGCCGCCGACCTCCTCACCCGCCTCGCCCCGCTTGGCCGGGTGCTGCCGCTGGGCGTGGTGACGGCGATCGCGGGGACGCCCCTATTCCTGTGGCTGCTGCTGCGGATGCGGTGGAGGCTGACGCCATGACGCCGCTGCTCGAAGCGGAGGTCGCGCAAGCACCGCGGCTCCAAGCTACCCGGCTGACGCTACAGCCCGGTGAGCGGGTCGCGGTGATCGGCCCGAATGGCAGCGGCAAGACCAGCCTGCTGCGCGCGCTGGCCGGGATCGCGGGGAGCGGCGCGGTGAGTATCGCCGGCGAGGCGCTGGCCAAGGCTGCACCAGCGCGGCGACGGCAATTGTTGTCCTACCTGCCGGCGGGGCGCGACGTGGCCTGGCCCATCCCCGTGCGCGACGTCCTGGCGCTGGGTCTCGACCGGCCCGACCCGGCGCGGGTCGACGAACTGCTCGATGCGCTCGCGCTGGACGCCTTCGCCGAGCGAGCGATCGACACGCTGTCGACCGGCGAGCGAGCCCGCGCCCTGCTCGGGCGGGCACTGGCCCCGCGGCCGCACTTGCTCTTGCTGGATGAGCCTCTGTCGAACCTCGACCCAGCATGGGCGCTTCGCATCCTCGACCTGCTCGCCCGCGAGACGGCTGCGGGCACTGGGCTGCTGCTCGCGCTGCACGACCTGGCGCTGCTCTCGCGCTTCGACCGGGTACTGCTGATGCACGAGGGAGAGATCGTGACGGACGACAGCCCGGAGCGAGTGCTCGCCTCGCCGCACTTCGCGAAAGTGTTCCAGATCGAGGCCGATGGCCCCGGCTGGAAGCTCAGTCCTTCGGCGGGTCCGCGATCATCGCGGTGAAATTGGCCTCGGCGGCGAGCTTGCCGTCGACCATCGCGCGGCCGGCGAACTTGCACACGCTGCTGCGCTTCTGGACGAAGCTGACGTGCAATTCGAGCAGGCAGCCAGGCTCGACCGGAGCCCGGAACTTGGCGCCGTCGATCGCCATGAAATAGACCAGCTTGCCCGATCCGGCGAGGCCGAGGCTCTCGACCGCGAGCACGCCGGCGGCCTGCGCCAGCGCCTCGACGATCAGCACGCCGGGCATGATCGGACGGCCCGGAAAGTGGCCGGCGAAAAAGGGCTCATTGATGCTGACCGCCTTGATCGCGGTGATCCGGTCGTCGAGCACCAATTCGGCGACCCGGTCGACCAGCAGCATCGGATAGCGATGGGGGAGCGCCGCCATCACCGCGCGAATGTCGCGCGTTTGCACGGCGGCGACGCCCTCCCCCTCGCTCATTTCGCTTAGCGGCCCGCCGGACGCGCCGGCTGCGGCTGCTGCGGCAGCGGGGTCACGCTGACCGACGGCAGCTGCGCGTTGAGCGCGGTCAGCACGTCATTGGTGATGTCGGTCGCCGGGGCGTGATAGAGCCTTGCCTGCGCGTCCAGCGTGACGGTCGCGCCGCGCTGTGCCGACACCGTGGTGACGATCGGCCCGAGGCGCGCATCGATCTGGCGCTTCACATTGGCCTGCGTCGACTGGATGTTCTGCTGCAGGCGCTGCAGTTCCTGATTGGCGGTCTGCTGCGACTGCTGCCAGCGCTGGTAGCGCTGCTGAAGCGCGGCCGGCGGAGTGGCGCGCTGCGCGGCGGGAAGCGCCTGGATGGCAGCCTCGATCGCCTGGCCCTCGGTCTGGATCGGGTTGGCGAGCGTCTGCTGGCGGGTCTGGAGCGCGGTCGCCTGGCTCTGCAGTTGGGTCAGCGCGGCGCGACAGGCGGTGCACTCGGCATAGATGCGGTCGGAATCGACCACTGCGACTACCGCCGCCGGAAGCCGGTTCTGAGCCATCGCCGGAGCGGTAACGGCCGAGGCGGCGAGCGCCGCAAGAAGAAGCTTGTTGGTCATCAGAATGCAGTCCCTACGTTGAATTGGAAGAGCTTGGGATCGTCGCCGTCCTGCTTGAGCAGCGCGCGGGCGAGATCGATGCGCAACGGTCCGAACGGCGAGGTCCAGTTGACCCCGATCCCGATCGACAGGCGCGGCTTGGCGCTGTTGCCGAGGAATTGCTCGCGGAAGCCCGGCGCGAAGGACAGGGTCGTGTCGGCCGGCGTGGCGCAATTGGCCGACGTCTGCCCGGCGCTCAGCACCTGCTGCGAGAAGGCCGCGGTCGTGTTGGCGACCGGGATGAAGCTGCAGATGCCCGGGACGTTGGTCAGGATCGGCGAGTCGAGCTTGAACAGCGAACCCACGTCGATGAACGCGGAAGGGCGAAGGCCGAGGTTGCGGGCGCCCGCGCCAAGCGGGATCTCGAGCTCGAGCCGGCCCATGTAATAAGCCCGCCCGCCGAGCGCGTCGGTGACCTGGCCCTCTTCGTCCGACAGGGTCGAACCGTCGCCGACATAATTGGTGCGCTGGACCCGCGGACCGATGCCGCGCAGGTCGAACCCGCGCAATTGCGGCCCGAAGAAGCGGTCGGAGATCCGGATCGGATCGATGCCGGGGCGAATGGCATCCTTCAGCGGATGAATGTAGCCGCCCTCGGCGCGGGCAGAGAGAATGAAGCCACGACCCAGGCCCCAATATTTGGTGCCCTCGGCGCGCTGGCGCAGATAGCGGACGTCGCCGCCGAGCCCGGCGAAATCCTGGCTGAAGATCATGCGCTGGCCGCGGGTCGCGCGGATGCCATTGGTGTTGTCATAGATCGCGCTGTAGCCGATCGACGAGGTCGTTCGGGTGCCGAGTTCGTCGCACAGATATTGGCCGGCGAGCGCCGGGTTGCAGACGCCATTGGTATAGAAAGTATCGCGGTCGAGGCTGATCTTGTCGACGTTGAGCGTGTAGCGCGTGCCGAAATTGATGAACTCGTTGACCGGGAAGCCGAGCCGCAGACCGGCGCCGGTCTGCCCCTGGCTGTAGGTCCGATTGCGCTCGTTACCGACGAATTTGAAGCTGTTGTAATCGCGGCGATAGATTTCGCCGCCCAGCAAGATCTGCCGATCGAACAGATAGGGCTCGGTAAAGCCGAGCTGGATCGCCTTGGAATAGCGCGAATAATTGATCCCGGCATTGAGGCTCTGCCCCATTCCGCGGAAGTTGTTCTGCTCGACCGACAGCGCGAGGATGAATCGCTCGAGGCTCGAATAACCCGCCGACAGCTGGAGCTGTCCGGTCGGCTTTTCCTCGACTTCGATGTTCAGCGCGACCTTGTCGGGCGCGATCTCCTCCTGCTTGATCTCCAGTTTCTCCTGGAAATAGCCGAGGCTCTGGATGCGGTCCTGGCTGCGCTTGACCTTCAGCGAGTTGAAGGCATCGCCCTCGTTGACGCGGAATTCGCGGCGGATGACCTTGTCGCGGGTGCCCGTGTTGCCGCTGATGTTGATCCGCTCGACATAGGTGCGCGGGGTCTCGCCGACGCGGAAGGTGATCCCCATCGTCTGGGTCTCGGCGCTGCGCTCATAGGCCGGGTCGATCTCAGTGAAGGCATAGCCGAGCACTCCGGCGGCCTCGTTCAGCCGGGTCTCCGCATCCTCGATCGCCTTGGCGTTGAACCAGTCGCCCTTCTCGATCCCGGCCAGTTGCAGGATGGTTTCGGTCTTGAGGTCGCGCAATTCGCTTTCGGCGGCAATGTCGCCGAATTTGTAGCGCGGGCCTTCCTCGACGACGTAGGTGATCACGAAGTCGCGGCGATCGGGCGTCAGTTCGGCCAGCGCCGAGACGACGCGGAAATCGGCATAGCCCTGCGTCAGATAGAAAGCGCGCAGCTTTTGCTGGTCGGCCGCCAGGCGGTCGGGGTCGTAGCTGTCGTTGGACTTCAGGAAGCCCAGCAGCCCGCCGGCCTCGCGGGTATACATTTCCTTGCGCAGCGCGCCGTCGGAAAATTGCTCGTTGCCGATGAGATTGATCGCGCGGACCTTGGACTTGTCGCCTTCGACGATCTCGAACACCAGGTCGACGCGATTCTGGTCGAGGGTGACGACCTTGGGCTCGACCCGGGCGGCAAAACGGCCCTGGCGCTTGTAGAGTTCGACGATCCGCTCGACGTCGGACCGCACCTTGGTGCGGGTAAAGATCTGCCGCGGCGAAAGGCGGATCTCGGGCAGGATCTTGTCGTCCTTCAGCCGCTTGTTGCCCTCGAGCACGATGCGGTTGATGACCGGATTTTCCTTGATCTCGATGACGATCGTGCCGCTTTCCGCACCTAGGATCTGGGCATCGGCGAACAATTCGGTGTCGTAAAGCGCCTTGATCGCCAGATCGAGCGTCTCGGCATCATAGGACTGGCCGGGGTTAAGCCCGCTATACTGGCGCACCGTATCGGCCTCGAGCCGCTGGGCGCCACGCACGGCGATCGAACGGATGATCCGCTGCGGGACCGGGGCTGCCGCGACCGGCACGGCGGGCGTAGTGGTCGCCGGGGTGGTCGCAGCCGCCGGCGCAGGAGCAGGCGCCGCCTGCTGGGCCAGTGCCGGAGCCGACCAGCCGCCGATGACGGTCCCGATCAGCAGGACCGCGCGGCTGCGCGTCGCCAGTTGCTTGTTCGACCTAGCAATCACTAATCATTCCCCGCCAGTGCTGGTGGTGTTTCGTGTGAGGAGCCATCTAGCTCCCGCGTCGTGCCGGACCCCCTGCCCGTGCCCCCGCCTTTAATCAAGCGCGGGTCAGCCCAACAATCGCCCCAATGACTGCCACAGGCCAACCGAATTCAAGTCGTTGAAGGTGGCCATCAGCATCAGCGACAACAGCGCCGCAAGCCCGCCTCGAAACAGCCACTCCTGTGCCCGTGCCTCCAGCGGCCGGCGGCGAACCGCCTCGACCGCGTAGAGCGCCAGATGCCCCCCGTCGAGCATCGGAACTGGCAGGAGATTGATGAACCCGAGGTTTATCGAGAAGAAGGCGAGCAACTGGATGAATTCCCACGGACCGATGCTGGCGACCTGGCCCGCGACCTGCGCCATCTTGATCGGGCCGCCCAGTTCCTCGAGGGGACGACGGCCAGAGAGGATTTGCCACAAGCCGAGCGCGGTATTCTCGATGGTCTTGCCGGTAATCCCGACCGCGGTCGGGACGACGGAGAGCAACGGCACCGGCGCGAAGGCGACCCCGGCGTTGCCGATGCCGATCCGACCGATCCGGTAGCGCTGGCCGAAGCGATCCACCTCCGTGACCGAGGCAAGCCGGGTCGCGACGTCGAATTCGCGGCCGTCACGGGCGATGCGCAGCACGATGTCCTCGCCGGGGCGAAGCCTCGCAAAGTCCGACAATTCGTTGAAACTGGCGACCTCGTCGCCATTGGCGGCGACGATCCGGTCACCGCGCTGCAGCGGGATGGCGGCAGCGGGCGAGCCGGCTACGACCGTCTCGACCACTGCCGGCGTGCTCGGCGCGCCATAAGACATGATGAATCCGGCGAAGATTAGGATGGCGGTCAGGAAATTGGCGGCGGGCCCGGCGAACACTACCAGCGCACGCTGCCATACCGGCTTGGCATGAAAACTGCGTGCGCGGAGTTCGGGACTGAGCTGGTCGAGCCCCCGGCCCATGCTGGATGGATCCATGTCGCCGGTGAAGCGGACATAGCCGCCGAGCGGCAACCAGCCGACTTTCCAGCGGGTGCCGCGCTTGTCGGTCCAGCCGGCGATCTCGCGGCCAAATCCGATCGAGAAAGTCTCGGCGCCAATCCCGAACCAGCGGCCGACGATGTAGTGTCCATATTCGTGGATGAAGACGAGCGGGCCTATCGCTGCCAGAAAAGCCGGCAGGATGAACCAGATGGGCGGTGTCTCGAGCATCAGGCGGCAAGCTCCGGAAGCCGCTCGGCGGCGAGTGCGCGGACCTCGGCATCGAGCGCGAGCACGTCGCTGATGGTGGCTGGGAGCGGCTGGTCGATCATAGCGAGCACTGCTTCTACCGAAGCGGCGATGTCGGGAAAGTGAATGCGGCCGGCCAAGAAGGCCTCGACCGCGACCTCGTTGGCGGCGTTCAAAACCAGCGGGGCCGCGCCGCCCCGCCGCAGCGCGTCGCGGGCAAGCCGCAAGGCCGGGAAGCGGGCTTCGTCGGGGGCCTCGAAGTCGAGCCGCGCGACCTCGAGCAGGTCGAGCCGCCGCGCACCGGTCGCCATCCGCTCGGGCCAGGCCAGCACATGCCCGATCGGTACCCGCATGTCGGGCGATCCCAATTGAGCGAGCATCGAGCCGTCGGCATATTCGACCAGGCTGTGGATCACCGACTGCGGGTGGACGAGGATGTCGATCCGGTCCTCGGGCAGCGCGAACAGATGATGCGCCTCGATCAGCTCGAGGCCCTTATTCATCATCGTCGCACTGTCGACGCTGATCTTGGCACCCATCGACCAATTGGGATGCGCGACCGCCTGGACCGGAGTGACCCGGGCCATGTCGGCGGCGCTGAAGGTCCGAAAAGGCCCGCCGCTAGCGGTCAGGATCAGGCGTGAGACGCGGTCGCAATCCTGCCCTGCAAGGCACTGAAAGATCGCATTATGTTCGCTGTCGATCGGGAGGATGGTGGCGCCCGAGCGCCTCGCCTCCTCGATCATCAGCGCGCCTGCCGAAACGAGCGCCTCTTTGTTGGCGAGGCCGATCGTGCGGCCAGCGCGAACCGCGGCCATGACCGGCGCGAGCCCGGCGGTGCCGACGATCGCGGCCACGACCAGATCGGCAGACACGGCTGCTTCGGCCAGCGCCGCCTCCCCCGCCGCGGCCTGGATGTTGGTCCCGGCGAGCGCCGCGCGCAATTCGTCCAGCCGTGCCTCGTCGGCGATGACGGCTAGCGGCGCGCGGGTCCGGCGTGCGATGTCGGCAAGCTCCGCGACGTTGCTGGCAGCGGTGACCGCGGTGACTTCGAAGCGTTCGGGTGCAGCCTCGACGAGGTCGAGGGTCGAGCGGCCGATCGAGCCCGTCGCGCCGAGGATGGCGATGCGGCGCATCAGCCCAGCCCCGCCATCACGCCGAGCGCGGTCAGCAAAGCGACGGGGACGAGGCCGTCCAAACGGTCGAACACCCCGCCGTGGCCGGGCAGGATGCGGCCCGAATCCTTGACCCCCGCCTGGCGCTTCATCCAGCTCTCGAACAGATCGCCGCACGCCGCCGCCAGCGCGAACAGGGGGGCGAGCAACAGCCAGCCCCAGTGCAGATCCTGGCTCTGCGCCCAGATCCCGCCGAGCAGGGTGGCCGCGATCAGGCCACCAATCAGCCCGGAAATGGTCTTGTTGGGGCTGATCGTCGGCGCCAGCTTGGGGCCGCCAAAGGTGCGCCCAGTGAAGAAGGCGCCGATATCCGCGCTCCAGGTGACGATGAACGCCCACAGGACAAGCTCGAAGCCCTGGCTGCCCGGAGGCTCCCCGCCGCGCTCACGCACCCATAGCAACGACAAGGCGGGCGCCAGCGCAAACAGGAAACCGGCAAGGTGCCAGGCAAGGCCCCAGCCGCGGACCATCTTGGCCCACTCATAGTAAATGGCGGTGGCGGCGGCGGCGACCAGCACTGCAAAGGCGGTCCCGCCGAACCATTCGGCGGTGAGCGCGGTGAAGATCATCAGCACGCCGGTGATCGTGCGGAGCGCGATCTCGCTCATCGGCCGCCGAACCGTCGCTGGCGGCGGGCAAATTCGGCCAGCGCCGCGCCGAACGCCTCTTCGGCGAAATCGGGCCACAGCACGTCGGTGAAGTGGAGCTCGGCATAGGCCGCCTGCCACAGCAGGAAATTGCTCAGCCGCACTTCGCCCGAAGTGCGGATAAGGAGGTCCAAGGGCGGCATGTCGGCGGTCTGGAGATGCGCCGACAGCATCGCCTCGTCGATGGTCGCGGGGTCGAGCTTGCCCGCCGCCGCTGCCTGCGCGAGCGCCCGCGCGGCGCCGACCAGCTCGGCCTGGCTGCCGTAATTGAGTGCGACCGCGAGGGTCAGCCGGTCGTTGTCGCGGGTTTCCTCGACCGCCTGGCATAGCCGGTCGTAAAGCTCGCTGCCGAAAGCCGCCGGTTCGCCCAGCAATTTGAGGCGGACGCCTTCTTTCTGCAGGGTCTTGAGTTCGCGGCCGAGGTAAAAGCCCATCAGGCCCTTCAGATCACCCACTTCCTCGGGCGATCGGCGCCAGTTCTCGCTGGAGAAGGCGTAGAGCGTCAGCGCCTCGACCCCGCTGTCGACCGCGGCCTGCATGGTCCGGCGAACCGCCTCGGCCCCGGCCTTGTGCCCCGCCGCACGCGGCAACCCGCGCTTCGCCGCCCAGCGTCCGTTGCCGTCCATGATGATGGCGACGTGACGGGGGATTGCGGAACCGTTCGCCCCGAGCGAGGTCGAGGGGCAATGCGCCTCGACTTCGCTCGGCACAAACGGAGTGGGCAGCGTCACTTGTTGAGGATTTCCTTCTCCTTGGCCGCCGCCGCGGAGTCGATGTCCTTGATCGTCTCGTCGGTCAGCTTCTGGACCTCGGTCTCGTGGCGCTTGCGCTCGTCCTCGCTGATCTCGCCCTTCTTCTCGTCGGCCTTCAACCCCTCCATCCCGTCGCGCCGCACGTTACGCACCGCAATCCGCGCCTTTTCCGCATATTGGTTGGCAAGCTTGGCCAGTTCCTTGCGGCGCTCTTCGGTCAGGTCGGGGATCGGCAGGCGGATGATCTGGCCGTCCACGATCGGATTGATGCCGAGCCCGGCGTTGCGGATCGCCTTTTCGACGGCGTTCAGGTTCGAACGGTCCCACACCTGGACGCTCAGCAGCCGCGGTTCGGGCACCGATACGGTCGCGACCTGGTTGATCGGCATGTTGGCGCCGTAGACGTCGACCGCGATGGTATCGAGCAAGGCGGTCGAAGCGCGGCCGGTGCGCAGCCCGCCGAGGTCGTGCTTCAAGGCTTCGACGGCGCCGTGCATGCGGCGGGCAAGATCGGCCTTGTCATAGGCTGGCATGTTGGTCCTCCTGGTTCTGAACGGTCGTCGCCACGCCCTCGCCCGCCAGCACCTTGGCGAGATTGCCGGGCTGGCGGATGTTGAATACGACGATCGGAATATCGTTGTCGCGGCACAGCGCAACCGCAGCCGCGTCCATGATCTTCAAATCCTGGGCGAGGACACGGTCGAAGCCGATGGTGTCGAAGCGGGTCGCGGTCGGGTCCTTCTTGGGGTCGGCCGAATAGACGCCGTCGACACTGGTGCCCTTGAACAAAGCGTCGCACTTCATCTCCGCGGCGCGCAGCGCAGCCCCGGTGTCGGTGGTGAAATAGGGTGAGCCTACGCCCGCAGCGAAGATCACGACGCGGCCCTTGGCGAGATGGCGCTCGGCGCGGCGGCGGATGACGGGCTCGCACACCTGGTCCATCTTGATCGCCGACTGGACGCGGGTCTCGACCCCCATCTGCTCGAGCGCATTCTGGACCGCGAGCGCGTTCATCACGGTCGCCAACATACCCATGTAGTCCGCCTGCGCCCGGTCCATCCCCTTCGCCGCACCGGCCATGCCGCGGAAGATATTGCCCCCGCCGATCACCAGGCAGAGCTCGAAGCCTGCTTCCTTGGCGGCCTTCACCTCGGCGGCCATGGCGGCGACGGTGTCGGTATCGATCCCGAACTGCCCCGGCCCCATCAATGCCTCGCCGGACAGCTTGAGCAGGATGCGGTTGAAGCGGCGGGGCATGGGGGTTGGCGAACTCGCTGATAAACAAAAGGGCGAGGGCGCTTCTATGCAGCCCCCGCCCCGTTGCCAACCCGTCATCCCGGATGACCGTGTAGTCAGCCCTGCTTGACGCCCGAGGCCGCCGCGACTTCCGCCGCGAAGTCGCTGGTCGCCTTTTCGATGCCTTCGCCCAGCTGGAAGCGGACGAAGTCCTTGACCACGATCGAGCCGCCGGCGGCCTTCGCCTCGGCCGCGACATAGTCCTGCACGGGGGTCTTGCCGTCGAACACCACCGCTTGGCTAAGCAACGCGCTGTCCTTGCGGAACTTGTCGACCGGGCCCTTGAGGATCTTCTCGACCACTTCAGGCGACTTGCCCGCGACCTTGTCGGCATTCTTCTCGCGGGCGATGGCGGCTTCGCGTTCGATCACGGCGGGATCGATCGCGTCACCGGTCAGCGCGATCGGTGCGGCGGCAGCGATGTGCATCGCCAGTTGCTTGCCGAGCGCCTCGATCCGGTCGGCCGGGGCATCGCCCTCGAGCGCGACCAGCACGCCGATCTTGCCCATGCCCGGCGCGGCGGCATTGTGGACGTAGGACACGACCGCGCCCTGCGTCACGCTGAGCGCCTTGGCGCGGCGCAGATTCTGGTTTTCGCCGATGGTGGCGATATTCTCGGTCAGCGCTTCCTGCACCGACTTGCCCGAGGGCATGGTCGCGGCGCCGAGTGCCTCGATGCTGTCGCCCGTCTGGAGGGCGAGCCGGGTCACGTCGCGGACGAAGCCCTGGAACTGCTCGTTCTTGGCGACGAAGTCGGTCTCGCTGTTGATCTCGACGACCACGCCTCGCGTTCCTTCGACGGCGACCCCGACGAGGCCTTCCGCGGCGGTGCGGCCCGCCTTCTTGCCTGCCGAAGCGAGGCCCTTGGCGCGCAGCCAGTCGATCGACGCTTCGATGTCGCCGTTGTTTTCGGCCAGCGCCTTCTTGCAATCCATCATGCCGGCGCCCGAGCGCTCGCGCAGTTCCTTGACCATGCCGGCCGTGACTTCAGCCATGTCGTATACCTTTTAGCTCCCCTC
>JANPKL010000167.1:0-4696 GCA_031425975.1 Sphingomonas sp. | reverse complement strand
TCGAGGATCTTGCTCCTGCGACCACATTCCGGGGGTATCTGCTGCCTCCTCAGATCTTGCGTTGGGGCCGAAGGCCGTCAGTGCAAGCCGAGGCCGACGTCGCGGCCCTTGCGGTTGCGCAACGGGATCTGACGCGTGCGGCTTGAAGTTGCTCGTTGATTAATGCCCCGCAAAGGTCAGCAGGCTGTGGGTTTCGATGCCGTCTGCTTCGAGCTTCGCCGCGCCGCCTAGATCGGGCAAGTCGATCAGAAAAGTTGCGCCGACGATCTTGCCGCCCGCGCGCCGCACCAGCCGAGCCGCCGCCAGCGCGGTGCCGCCGGTGGCGATCAGGTCGTCGGCCAGGAGGACGTTAGCGCCCGGCGCGCAGGCGTCGATGTGCATGGTCAGGCGGTCGGTTCCATATTCGAGCGCATAATCCTCGGCGATGGTCGCGCCCGGCAGCTTGCCGTCCTTGCGGATGAGGAGGAGGCCGGCATTAAGGCGCAGCGCCAGCGCGGTGGCGACGACGAAGCCGCGCGCTTCCATGCCCGCAACCAGGTCGGGCTTGTCGCGCACGGTGGCGGCGAGGTGGTCGATGGCGGCTGCAAAGCCCTCAGCGTGCAGCAGCAATGTCGTGACGTCGCGGAACAGGATGCCGGGCTTGGGGTGGTCGGGGATGGTGCGAACGAGAGCGCGGAGGTCGGTGGGAGTCATCATCAAGCGTCACCTCGTCATGCCGGACTTGCTCCGGCATCCCGCTTCGTACCTTCGGGTAATGAGAATAAGCGTCACCCCGGGTCAAGCCCGGGGTGACGTAAACGATGAAGGGGTCCGGAGCTTGATGCTCCGAACCCCTCCGTCAGCCGTCGGCTGCCATCTCCCCTTGGAGGGGGAGCAAGGTCAGCCCGCGATGCCGCGCTCGGCTTTTTGTTCGTCCATATTCGCCCGGTTCTCAGGGTCGAGCGGCCCGTGCGGCCCGACGCTGCGCTTCGCCGTCGCCCACAGGTTGCGATAGGCCAGATAGGCGAAGATCGTCGTCAGCAGCAGGAAGATCATCACTGCCCAGCCGGTGCGGTGGCGATTTTCGAGCGTCGGCTCGGCGGTCCACACCAGGAATGCAGCGACGTCCCTGGCCATCTGGTCCTTGGTCGCCTTGGTACCGTCGGCATAAGTGACCTGCCCGTCGGACACGATGGGATTGGGCATGGCGATGTTCAAATTGGCGAAATAAGGATTGTAATAGAGACCCTGCCCCGGCTTTGAATCCGGGAAGCGGCGGAGCAGATCGGCCGGCGGGTTCTGGTAGCCGGTCAGCAGCGAATAGACGTAATTGGCACCATCACCGCGCGCCTCGGCGATAAGGCTGAGGTCGGGCGGATAAGCATTGTTATTAGCCGCGCGCGCCGCCGTCTCGTTAAGGTAAGGGCTGGGGAAGCGGTCGGAAATCTGCGCCTTGCGGGTCGCCGCCTCGCCCGTGTCCGGGTTCACCGACGGCACTTCGATCGCCCACTGGTTGGCGATCGCCTTCACCTCGGCCTCGTTATAGCCAAGGTCCGCCATCTGGTAGAAGCTGACATACTTCAGGCCGTGGCAGGCCGCGCAGACCTCCTTGTAGACCTGGAAGCCGCGCTGCAGCTGCTGGCGGTCGAACTTGCCGGTGATCCCCTCGCTCGAAAGCGAGGCACTGCGCGGCTGCTTGTGGAAGTAATAATAAGCCGCATGCTCGGGCGGATTTTTGAGGTACTCCAGCCCGTTGACGATGAGCGAGAAGAGCAGGACGCCGACGAAGCCGAGCCCGACGAAGAAACCGATGATCCGGACCATTTGTCTGTGACTTTCCTTATTCGGCCGGAAGGGGAGCGGTGGAGGGCCCGGACGGCTGGAGCCCGTAGGGCCGGCTCTCCTGCTTCTCGCCGTGGAGCACGCTGGCACTGATCGAGGTGGGCAGCGGGATCGGCTTCTCGAACTTCGAGACCAACGGCAGGATGATCAGGAAGTGGGCGAAATAATAAGCCGCCGCGACCTGGCTCAAGGCGATCCACGGCTGCTCGGCGGGCATCACGCCGCACACGCCCAGGATCAGGATGTCGACGATCAGCACCCAGAAGAAGATCTTGTAGACCGGGCGATAGCTGGTCGAGCGGATCGGCGAGCGATCGAGCCAGGTGAGGAAGAACAGCAGCAGGATCGAGCCGAACATCGCCAGCACGCCCCACAGCTTTGCTGGCAGGATGAAGTCGACCGTGAAGGCGCGCAGGATCGCGTAGAACGGCCAGAAATACCATTCGGGAACGATGTGCGCCGGGGTCACCAGCGGATTGGCCTCGATGTAATTGTCGGGGTGGCCGAGGATGTAGGGGAAGAAGAAGACGATCGCCGCAAAGCCGATCAGCGCGACGCCGATTCCGAAGCCATCCTTGGCAGTGTAGAAGGGGTGGAAGGGAAGCGTGTCCTGCTCGTCCTTCACGTCGACCCCGGTCGGGTTGCTCGACCCCGGAATGTGCAGCGCCCAGATCTTGAGGATGGTGACCCCCGCGATCACGAACGGCAGCAGATAGTGCAATGAGAAGAAGCGGGTCAGTGCGGCCTGATCGGGGGCATAACCGCCCAGGATGAAGATCCGCAGCGGCTCACCGATCAGCGGCAGCGCCGAGAAGAAGCCGGTGATGACCTGCGCGCCCCAATAGCTCATCTGCCCCCAGGGAAGGACATACCCCATGAAGGCGGTCGCCATCATCAGCAGGTAGATGACCAGGCCGAGCAGCCAGACCATCTCGCGCGGGGCCTTGTAGGAGCCGTAATAGAGCCCGCGAAAGATGTGGATGTAGACCACCACGAAGAAGAAGCTGGCGCCATTCTGATGGACGTAGCGCAGCACCCAGCCGGCTGAGACGTCGCGCATGATCCGCTCGACGCTGTCGAACGCGCCGCCGACATAGCTGTAATAATGCATCGCCAGCACGATGCCGGTGATGATCTGGATCATCAGCGCGAGGCCGGCCAGGACCCCGAAGTTCCAGAAGTAGTTGAGGTTACGCGGCACCGGATAGCCGCCGCCGATCGCGCCGTGGACCAGGCGCGGCAGGGGCAGGCGCTGGTCGATCCAGCGCATGAAGGGCGAGGCGGGTTCGTAGGGCTTGGCCCAGGCAAAGCTCATGGTCTCAGCTTTCTCAACCGATCCGGACGACGGTGTCGGACGCAAATTCATATTCGGGGACGACCAGGTTGGTCGGCGCCGGGCCCTTACGGATCCGCCCCGCGGTGTCGTAGTGCGAGCCGTGGCAGGGGCAGAAATAGCCCTTGTAGTCGCCCTTTGACTCGCCCTCGCCGATGCCCAGCGGGACGCAACCCAAATGGGTGCACACACCCAAGGTTACCAGCCAATTGGCCTTCCCGGGCTTTGTGCGGTCTGCGAGGCTTTGCGGATCGCGAAGTTCGCCCATCGAGACCGCATTGGCGGCCTGCACTTCGGCCGGGGTCATGTTCTTGATGAATACCGGCTGCTTGCGCCAGCTGGTCTTGATCCCCTGGCCGGGCGCGATCTTGGAGATATCGACCTCGATCGACGACAGGGCGCGGACGTCGGCCGAGGGGCTCGCCTGGATCAGCAGCGGCGCGACCGAGGCGGCGGCGCCGACCCCGGCAAAGCTGATCGCGGCGATATTGATGAAGTCGCGGCGGCGAACGCCGCCCGCGCCAGCCTCTGCCGGGGTCGGCTCGCCGGGCATGATCGGCTGATTGGGCGAAGCAGTGGCCATCGAGAAACCTTCGGTCGCGTTGCAGGCGGAGGGGCTGTCGTATCCGCCGATACTATAAAACCGCACCGGAGTGCCGGCGCGGGGTTCGCGGCCTGATAGCGAGGGCGGGGCGGCTTCTCAAGGGGGAGAACCCTCTTGCGAGCGGTTTGCAGCACGGCCTTTCGGCGGGGATCATTGGCGTAACGAGGGTGCTTGCGCTAACCGCGCCGCCCATGTCCTCGCTTATTGCCCCGCTCGACGACCAGCAGACCGCAGCCCGCAGCTGGTTCGAGACCCTGCGCACCCGCATCTGCGCCGAGTTCGAGTCGATCGAGCGCGAGGCCGGGTCAGACGCGGTCTTCGACTATATCCCCTGGGAGCGCGAGGATCCGAGCGGGGAGCCGGGCGGCGGAGGCGTCCGCGGGCAGATGAAGGGCCGCGTGTTCGAAAAAGTCGGGGTCAATGTCTCGACCGTCGGCGGGACCTTCAGCCCCGACTTCGCCAAATCGATTCCCGGCGCGCAGGACAATGGCAACCGCTTCTTCGCGACCGGAATCAGCCTGGTCGCGCACATGGCCAATCCGCACGTGCCGGCGGTGCACATGAACACGCGCTTCCTGACTACGGCCAAACGCTGGTTCGGGGGTGGCGCGGATCTTAATCCGGCGCTTCCCGTGGCCGAGGACACGGCCGAGTTCCACGCCGCATTGCGGTCCGCCTGCGACGCGCATGGCGCGGACTATTACGAGCGCTTTTCCAAGTGGTGCGAGGAATATTTCTGGCTCCCCCACCGCGGAGTCGCGCGCGGGGTCGGCGGGATTTTCTACGATCGGCTGGACGGCGATTTCGACGCCGACTTGGCCTTCACGCGGGACGTCGGCGAGACGTTTCTGACGGTGTTTCCGGGGATCGTGCGGCGGCGGATGGGCCTGCCGTTCGGGGCCCAAGAGATGGAGCGGCTGCTCGAATTTCGCGGGCGC
>JANPKL010000166.1:0-9916 GCA_031425975.1 Sphingomonas sp. | reverse complement strand
GACGACACCGTCAAGGATGCGGTGCTGCGCGCTCGCTCGCTGACCCCTGCCGGAGAAAGCGCCGAGGAATGCGACGATTGCGGCGCGCCGATCCCAGCGCGCCGCCGCGAGGCCTTGTCCGGGGTGCGGACCTGCATCGTCTGCCAGACCGGGCGCGACAAGGCGATCAGCCATTCGACCATCAACCGCCGCGGGTCGAAGGATAGCCAGTTGCGCTAGTCGCGGTTACGGCCCTCATCATGCCTCGCAAAGCCCCGCCCGCCGGCCTTCCCTCGCGCCAGCAGATCCTCGATTTCGTCACTTCATCGGGCAGTCCTGCGGGCAAGCGCGAGATCGCGCGGGCATTCGGGCTCCACGGGCATGACAAGATCATGCTCAAGAGCTTGCTCAAGGACATGGCCGACGAAGGACTGATCGATGCGGCGCCAGGCCGCGCCTTCCACCTTGCGGGCGGCATTCCCCGCGTGACTGTGCTGCGCGTGGTCGGGGTCGAGGAGGGGGCGGTGGCGGTGCCCGACACTTGGGCCGGCGAGGGCCCGCCGCCCAGGCTGCGCGTGATCGAGCAGGGGCGGCGCTCGGCGCTCGGCCTTCATGACCGCATCCTCGCCCGCACCGAGCAGCGCGGCGAGGGCCATGTCGCGCATCTGATGAAGAAATTGCAGCGCTCGGCCGACCTCATCATGGGCGTGGTGCACGAGGATGAGGACGGCAAGATCTGGCTCAAGCCGATCGACAAGCGCGAACGGCGGCTGCTCCCGATCGGCGAGATGGGCGCGGCGCAGACCGGCGACCTGGTGCTGGCCGAGCCCGCGGGCAAACCGCCGCGGGTGTCGGCGCGGGTCGACGCGGTGCTCGGCGACCCCTTCGCCCCGCGCAGTTTCAGCCTGATCGCAATCCACAAGCACGGCCTGCCCCACGAATTCGCACCTGAGACGGTGGAGGAAGCCAAGAAGGTCAGCCTCCAGCCGCTCGGCTCGGATCGCGAGGATCTGCGCCACCTGCCGATCGTCGCGATCGATCCGATCGACGCGCGCGACCATGACGATGCCATCTGGGCGGCCCCCCGCGACGGCGGAGGCTGGGACGCGATCGTCGCCATTGCCGATGTCAGTTTCTACGTCCGCCCCGGCAGCGACCTCGACCGCGAGGCGCGGCGGCGCGGCAACAGCGTCTATTTCCCCGACCGGGTCGTGCCGATGCTCCCGCATGAGCTCAGCTCGGACATCTGCTCGCTGAAGGAAGGCGTCGACCGCGCCGCGCTCGCCTGCCACCTGGTGGTCGGTGTCGACGGGGCCCTGAAGAGCTGGCGGTTCAGCCGCGCGGTGATCCGGGTGGCGGCGAATTTGGCCTACGAGGAGGCGCAACGCGTTTCGAACCACTTTCTCTCTCCCCCGCAAGGGGGAGATGGCCCGAAAAGCCAGAAAGGGCTTGGCGACGAGCAGATTCTGAATCCCCCTCTGCCTGCCACGCAGGCATCTCCCCCTCGCGGGGGAGACGAAGCTTTGTGGACCGAAATTCTCGCCCCCCTCTGGTCCTGTTGGGAAGCCCTGTTTGCCGCCCGCACCCGCCGCGAGCCGCTCGAGCTCGACTTGCCCGAGCGCCAAGTCGTGCTCGATGAGAAGGGCCGCATCATGTCGGTCGCCCCGCGCGAACGGCTCGATGCGCATAAACTGGTCGAGGATTACATGATCGCCGCCAATGTCGCGGCGGCGAAGGCGCTCGAGGCGAAGAAAGCCCCGGTCATGTACCGTGTGCACGAGACGCCCAGCCGCGAGAAACTGACCGCGCTAAAGGACTATCTCAAGACCTTCGACATGGAATTCGCGCTCGGGCAGGTGGTCAAGCCGGCGACCTTCAACCGCGTCATCGCGCGGGTCGAGGACGAGAATTTGCTGCCGCAGATCACTGAACAGGTGCTCAGGACCCAGTCGCAGGCACGCTATTCGCCCGACGCGCTCGGCCATTTCGGGCTGGCACTGCCGAGCTACGCGCATTTCACCTCGCCGATCCGTCGCTATGCCGATCTGCTGGTCCATCGCGCCCTGGTCAGCCATCATCGGCTGGGCGAGGGCGGGCTCCCGGCTGACGACGCCGCTCGCCTTACCGAGATCGGCGAGCAGATTTCGATGCTCGAGCGCCGCGCGATGGAGGCCGAGCGCGAAACCATCGACCGCTATGTCGCGGCCTATCTTTCCGATCATGTCGGGACCTTGCTCGATTGCCGCATCTCGGGCGTGCAGCCATTCGGTTTCTTCGCCACGGTCGAAGGCTTGGGCGGCGACGGGCTGATCCCTGCCGGCGAGCTCGGCCAGGAATATTTCCGCTACGACGAGGCCGCGCGGGCGCTGGTCGGCGACGAGACCGGCGAATCTTACCGCGTCGGACAGCGGCTTAAACTGCGGCTGACCGAGGCCAATCCGGTAAGTGGTGCGTTGCGCTTCGAACTGCCTGAGGGGAGCTACGGGCGCGGCCAGGCACATCGGCGTGACCGCGTCCGAGGGCCAGCTGGCGGCCGCCGCGGCCGCCCGGCAAACATCCGGCATCAAGGCCGCAAACGCTGACAAGGAACTGAGCATGCCCAAGACCATCGCCGTGCTGCGCGGTTCGCCCCGCGCGGACAGCCTGACCGAAAAGCTCAGCCGGGCCATCGCCCACGCCGCTGGCGACCGGCTCGCTTTTCTCGACATGCCAGTCCACGGGCTGCCCTTCTACAATCCGGACATTGACGGGGAGGGGGCACCGGCGGCCTGGGGCGAGTTCCGCGAGTCCGTACGCGCCGCTGACGGTCTCCTGTTCGTCACGCCGGAATGGAATCGCTCGATTCCCGGCGGCCTCAAGAATGCCATCGACATCGGCTCGCGCCCCTATGGCAAGGGCGTCTTCGCGCAAAAGCCCACTGCCGTGGTCAGCCAGTCGAGCGGCGGAACCGGCGGCTTTGGCTGCAATCACGCGTTGCGCCAGTGCCTCGTCCACCTCGACGCCATCGTGCTCGGTCAGCCCGAAATGTATGTCGGTAATCTTTCGGCGAACAAATTCGGCGCGGACGGCAAGGTCACCGACGACGGCCTCGCCAAGCTGCTTGACGGCTTTGCCGACCAGTATGTGGCGTGGCTGGAGAGGCTGACCTGATCGCTGCGTGCCTTCAGAAGACCAAGCCCAGGACCGGCGCGGCCTGCCTTGTAGGATATTCGAGGTTGTTACCAAGAAGGTTCGTTTTTGACCTTTCCCGAAGGGGGCGGGAGTATCGCCAAAAATGGGCTTGGGCGGAGCTTTCGGAACCTTCGCACGGAGCTCAAAGCCGGGGTAAAGTGACCCCCTGCTGGCCCTGATATTTGCCCGCGCGGTCGGCATAGCTGACCTCGCATGGCTCGTTGCCCTTGAGGAACAGGAACTGGCAGGCGCCTTCATTGGCGTAGATCTTGGCCGGGAGCGGGGTGGTGTTGCTGAATTCCAGCGTGACATGACCCTCCCAGCCCGGTTCGAGTGGGGTCACGTTGACGATGATCCCGCAGCGGGCATAGGTCGACTTGCCAAGGCAGATCACCAGCACGTCGCGCGGCACCCGGAAATATTCGACCGTCCGCGCCAAAGCGAAGCTGTTGGGCGGGATGATGCAGCAGTCGGTCTTGCGGTCGACGAAGCTGTTGGCGGCGAAGTCCTTGGGGTCGACGATCGCCGAATCGACGTTGGTGAAGATCTTGAATTCGTCGGCGACCCGCGCGTCATAGCCGTAGCTCGACAGGCCGTAGCTGATGCAGCCGTCGCGGCGCTGGGCTTCGACGAATGGCTCGATCATGCCTGTAGAGAGAGCAGTTTCGCGGATCCAGCGGTCGGAGAGGATGGACATGAGCGCGGCTTAGCCGCGCGGCCAACTGTTCGTCGAATCCGGCAGCGCGGATTTCCGCCGGTTGCCCGCTTTCCTTGTTATCCACAGCCACATGATCGCTTGGCCCTCGGGCGGGAAGGCGTAGAGCAGCGCCATGGCCGAAATCCTCCGACACCCCGGCGCGCCCGAAGGCGCCGCTCCGATCCAGCAATTGCCCCAGAACATCGAGGCCGAGGCCGCGCTGCTCGGCGCGTTGCTGCTCGACAACCGGCTGGTCGAGGACGTCCAGCTCAAGCTGCGAGCCGACCATTTCTTCGAGCCGCTCCACGGCCGCATCTACGAGGCCGTGCTGCGGCTGACCGATCGCAACATGATCGCCAATGCCGTCACCCTGCGCCCGCTGTTCGAGGCCGACGAGGCGATGAAGGAGGTCGGCGGCCCGGCCTATCTCGCGCAATTGTCGGGCTCGGGCGCGGCGCTGCTGGCGGCGCGCGACTTTGCCAACCAGATCTACGACCTCGCCTTGCTGCGCAGCCTGGTCGCGGTCGGGCGCGAGCTGGTCACCGGCGCGCTCGACACCAGCGAGGACGTCAAGCCGCTCGAGCAGATCGAGCGCGCCGAGACCGAGCTCTACAAGGTCGCCGAGCAGGGCGGGGGGGAAGGCAAGGTCAAGACGTTTGCCGATGCTTCGAAGGAAGCTTTGCAGATTGCCCAGGCGGCGCTCAACAATGGCGGCAAGCTGTCGGGTATAACCACCGGCTTCACCGACATCAATGCCCGGATGGGCGGCATGCACCGCTCTGATCTCGTCATTCTCGCCGGGCGTCCGGGCATGGGCAAGACCTCGCTCGCCACCAACATCGCCTTCAACGCTGCCCGCCGGATGCTTCAGGACCTCGCCGACGGGATCGATCCGGCCCGCTCGGCCGGGGCGGCGGTGGCTTTTTTCAGCCTCGAAATGTCGGCCGATCAGCTCGCCACCAGGGTGCTCGCCGAACAGAGCAATATCTCGAGCTCGAAGATCCGCAGTGGCGACATGAGCCTTGCCGAATTCCGCGATTTCGCGCGCGTGGCCGGCGAATTGAACAGCTTGCCGCTCTATATCGACGATACGCCTGGCCTGACTATCGCCGCGCTTCGCACGCGTGCGCGGCGCCTCAAACGGCAGAAGAACATCGGGCTCGTCATCGTCGACTATCTCCAGCTGCTCAGCGGCACCGGCCGGGGTGGCGACAGCAATCGCGTGCAGGAGATTTCGGAGATCAGCCGGGGCCTGAAAAGCCTCGCCAAGGAATTGCACGTGCCGGTGGTCGCCCTGTCCCAGCTCAGCCGCGCGGTCGAGCAGCGCGAGGACAAGCGCCCGCAATTGTCGGATTTGCGAGAATCGGGCTCGATCGAGCAGGATGCCGATATGGTTTGGTTCATCTATCGCGGCGATTATTACCTCGCCGCCAAGGAGCCTGCCGTCGACCATCCCGATTTTGCCGCCTGGCAGGAGGAGATGGGCCGCATCTACGGCGTGGCCGAGCTGATCGTCGCCAAGCAGCGCCACGGCTCGACCGGGCGAATCCAGCTCAAGTTCGACGCACGGATCACGAAGTTCAGCGACCTGGTCGAGGAGGGGCACACCCCTGACTTCCGCTAGAATGACCGGTTCGGGCGTTGCCCCGCCAATTTGCTGCCCACTTGCCATAGGTTTGCCACCTTACGGCTGGTATAGCGCCTTTCATGTCCCAGTATCTGGATCAGCGGCCGCTCGACGTGGCGATCGTGATGTTCGATTTCGGCCCCACTGGGGTCGTCAGAAATGCGTTGCGGATCGCGGGCGCGGCGCGGCGGGCGGGCCTGCGGATCGAATTGTGGGTCGCTCAGGACAAGGGGACTCTTCGCAGCGAGGTGCCAGCGGATGTCCCGGTCGTCTCCTTCGGCGCGACACTCGGCTGCGACTATACTCGTGCAGACCGCCGCCGCGCAGGCCGCGCCACCGTTCCAGCGCTCGCCTGCCTGCTCGACGATCGCCAACCTGCGGTATTGATGAGCGCGGGCAATCACTTCCATAGCTTTGCCGCCGATGCGGTCCGGGCGGCAATCTTCCCGACCCGGCTGCTGCTCCGGATCAGCACCGGCCTGCCGCTGCCGCAGCAGCAACTCAGCCCCTATCGCTGGGCGCGCTACCTCTACAAGAAGGGTAAGGCGCAGCATCGCCATGCCGTCGCCGATCGCCTGATCGCGGTCAGCCACGAGATCGCGCGCGAGCTTCACCGCGATCTTGGCGCGGATCCGACGACGATCGTCACCATTCCCAATGGCATCGACCAGCCCGCCATCGAGAAATCGGCAGCTAAGCCGTTCGATCACGACTGGTTCGCGCCGGGCGCACCGCCGGTTGTGCTTGGCGTCGGGCGGATCGACAAGTTCAAGAATTTCGAACTGCTAATCGCCGCCTTTGCGAAATTGCGCTCGCGGCAGCCGCTGCGATTGATGATCCTGGGCGAGGAGCGCAGTGCCTGGCGGCATCGGCTCGAAGCCTTGGCCGAACGCTTGGGGGTCGCCGCCGACGTGCGGTTCGAAGGCTTCACCGCCAATCCCCATCCCTTTTTTCGCCATTCTGCGACCTACGTCTGCTGCTCGCGCTACGAGGGAATGAGCAACGCCATGCTCGAAGCCATGGCCAATGGCTGCCCGGTGGTCGCCACCCGCACGGCGACCGGCGCCTCGGAACTGCTGGAAGGCGGCAAACTCGGTCCCCTGAGCGCGCCGACCGCCGCCGCGCTGGCCGATGCCATCGAAGCGCGCATTGCAGCGCCTCGTGACAGCCTGCGCCTGCAGGCCCGGGCGGCCGAATTCGACCTCGCGACGACCATCGCTGCCTATGTCGAATTGCTGGCCGAAGAAGCCGGCCGGATGCCGCTAGAGCGGCCGTTGCCGGAACCCGAAAGTCGCAAGGCGCTGGCCGCCTAATTCTCCAGCATGGCGGGGTCTCGCAGGCCCTCGCCGATTGCCGCGCGGGCGATTTCCGTCTCGCTGCTGGTCACAGGGTAGGCGCAGTAATCCGCGGCGTAGAAAGCGCTGGGGCGGTGATTGCCGCTTGCCCCGACCCCGCCGAACGGCGCGCTGGAGGGCGCGCCGTTGGTCGGCTTGTTCCAGTTGATCACGCCGGCCCTGACCTCGCCCCAGAAGCGATCGTAAAGCTCTGGCGAGCCGCCGACGAGGCTCGCGGCAAGGCCGAAGCTGGTGGCGTTGGCTTCGGCGATGGCGGCGTCGAAGTCGGCGACTCGGATCAGCTGCAGCACTGGCCCGAACAATTCAGCGTCGGGCCGATCGGCGACGTCGGTCACATCGATCATCGCGGGGGTAAGATAGGGACGTTCGTCTTGCGGGCGATCGAGCCGGCGGACGACCTTGCCGCCCTTCATCATCAGATCGACGAACTGCGACTGGAGGTGGTCGGCCGCCGCATTGTCGATCACCGGGCCCATGAAGGGCTGCGGCGAGGCGTGCGGCGCATCGACGATGATCCGGTCCATGACCTTGACGATTTCGGCGACCAGCGCCTCGCCCTCGGGTCCGTCGCGCACGATCAGGCGGCGCGCGGCGGTGCAGCGCTGCCCGGCCGACAGAAAGGCCGACTGGACCGCGATCACGGCCGCCGAGGGAACGTCCTTGGCATCCCACACCACCAGCGGGTTGTTGCCGCCCAGTTCGAGCGCAAGGATCTTGTGCGGCATATCGGCAAATTGGCGGTGGAGCGACTGGCCGGCACGGGCCGAGCCGGTGAACAAAAGTCCGTCGATACCGGCCTCGCTGGCTAGCGCCCGCCCTTCGTCTGGCCCGCCGATGAGCAGCCGGACGGCGCCCTCGGGGACGCCGGCCTCGTGCATCAATTCGACCAGCATGGCGCCGGTAGCCGGGGTTTTCTCGGACGGTTTGAAGACGATCGTATTCCCGGCCAGCAGCGCGGGCACGATGTGGCCGTTGGGAAGATGAGCAGGAAAATTATAGGGCCCGAGCACGGCCAGCACGCCGTGCGGCTTGTGCCGGACCGCAACCTTCTGCCCGAGCGCGGCTTCGATCCGGCGCTGCGGGGTGCGCTCGAGATAGGCGTTGATCGAAATGTCGACCTTGCCGATTACCGCTGCGACCTCGGTCTTCGCCTCCCACAGGGGCTTGCCGGTCTCGCGCGCGATAAGGTCGGCGAACTCCGCCTCGCGGGTCCGCACGACATTGGCGAAGCGGCGCAATGTTTCGGCCCGGTAGGTCACCGCTTGCGCGGCCCAGGCGGGAAAGGCGGCGCGCGCGGCGGTCACCTCGGCGGCCGCATCACCATGCTCACCCGACCACAGTTCGGCTCCCGTCGCCGGCTCGGTGGAGATCAACCTCGTCAAAACCTCAGCCCCTTTGCGCTTTCAAAGACTAGCGGGCGGGGGCCGTCAACCCTCGCCGGGGGGCGATGCCATGGCCTCCCCGAAGGCGCGAATGGCCGCAAGCTTGGTGTCGAGGGCCGACCAGTCGTCCGCCGCTGCGATCGGAGCCCAGATCGCCTCCACTTCATCGATGTGCAGCGAGCAGGGGTGTTTGGTCCAATATGGATCAACTGGCTCATTCGACCGATTTACGAGCAGGTCGGCGAGCTTTTCGAAGACTGGACCCGCATAAGCGTCGGACCGGGGCCGCCGACCGCCGCGCCAGTCGAAGAAAAAGCGATCGATGGTCGTGGTCCGCTCGGCAAGCGCGGCAATGATGGCGCGGGCGAGCGTGCGGTCGGCCTCGGCCTCGCCGGGCGCGATACCCAGCCGGCGGAGCAGGGCGGCCGCGAGGCTTGCGTGGAAATAGTCCGGAAAGCGGCCAAGCGCTTCGCTCAGCGGCAGGTGGTCGTCGGTCAATAGCGCAAGGCAGCCGGCGAATTGGGCGAGGTTCCACTGCATCGCCTCGGGCTGGCGGCCGAAAGCGTAAAGGCCGTTGTGGTCGAAATAAGCGGCAGTGAAGCCCGGATCCCATTCGGCCGCGAACCGCCACGGGCCATAGTCGAAGCTCTCACCGGTAATGTTGATGTTGTCGGTGTTGAGTACGCCGTGGACGAAGCCCGCGGCCATGTAGGAGGCGGCGAGGCGGGCCGTGCGCTCGGTGACCAGTTCGAGGAGCCGCAGGGGACGGGCATCCGCGGGTTCGTCGAACAGATGGGCAAGGCTGTAAGCGACAAGCTTGTGGAGGCCTTCGAGATCCTCTTGAAAGGCGAGGCGCTGGAAAGTCCCGATGCGGATGTGTCCGTGATTGAGACGGGTGAGCACGGCAGAGCGGGTCGGCGACGGCTCATCGTTGCGCTCGAGCGCCTCGCCGGTCTCGAACAGGGCAAAGCTGCGGCTGGTGGGGACGCCCAGCGCTTGCAGCATCTCGGTCGCCAGCACCTCGCGGACGCCGCCTTTCAAGGTCAGGCGGCCGTCGCCGAAGCGGCTCCACGGGGTCTGGCCCGAGCCCTTGGTACCGAGGTCGAGCAGGCGGCCTGCTCCATCGCGCAACTGAGCGAAGAGGAAGCCGCGCCCATCGCCGAGGTCGGGGTTGTAGTTACGAAACTGATGGCCGTGATAGCGTAGGGCGAGCGGTTGGCGCAGATTGTCGGGGAGCGGCTGGAAGCGGCAGAAATGCGCGACGCGGTCTATCTCCGACAGACCGACTTCGGCTGCGGCGCGGCTGTTCCAGTAGCGCAAGGTGCAATCGGGGAAGTCCGCGGCCTCGACCGGATCATAGAAGCCATCGCCGAGCTCGAGAATGCGGGGGTCTGGACGATAGGGTTGCGGAAGGGTCATCTTGCCGGGATAGGGGAGCGCGTGAAGCAGGGGAATGTGCCGTGGCCGCTTATGAGGATCGTCATTACAATAGCAGTGACGGACTGAAGCTCCACTATCGCGATTATCCCGGAGGACATCCCGAGCAGCCACCGATTCTGTGCCTGCCCGGCCTCACCCGCAACGCCCGAGATTTCGAGCCGGTGGCAGAGGCCTTTGCGGGCGAGTGGCGGGTGCTCGCGCTCGACTTCCGCGGACGCGGGGGCAGTGCGGCGGACCCGGTGCCGGCGCGCTACATGCCGCCGGT
>JANPKL010000165.1:0-5541 GCA_031425975.1 Sphingomonas sp. | reverse complement strand
AGCAGCAGCAGCAGCCCTCCTCCTCGCTGCCTGCAGCCAAGCCCCCACCGACCTCCCCGCCGGCACCGCCCCACTCGACCCGATCGCCTTCTTCACCGGCGTCACCGGCGGCACTGGCACTCTCGACACCCTGATCGCAGCGCCCGTCCCCGTCACCGTCTCCAGCCTCGGTTTCCGCGAGCATGGCGGCCTTAAGCTCATCCAACGCATCGAGGAGGGCGACAAGGCGCTCCGTGTCCGCACCTGGACCATGCGCCCGGTGAAGAACGGCTACGTCAGCACCCTGACCGACGCACAGGGCATGGTCGATATCGAGCTGCGCGGACCACGAGCGTACATATCCTACAACACCCCATCAGGGCTTCGCATCTACCAGCAGCTGGCGCTCCAGCCCGACGGTCGCACTATCCGCAACCGCCTCACCGCGCACAAATATGGCGTGCGCGTGGCGACCCTCGACGAGACCATCACCCGTCCGCTTGCAAAGTAGGATTTTGAGTGCTGTGGTCTTTGGCACGGCTTCACCAAGCCAGAGGCTCCGTAATGTCGCCAAAATGACCTTGGGCGGAACCTTCGGAACCTTAGCCCGGGTCCCCGCCTAGCTTTCGCCGCACTTTTCCCCTATCGGCCCCGCTCCCCATGGCCACCGTCCTTCCCTCCCCGCCGCGTGTCGGCATGGTCTCGCTCGGCTGCCCGAAGAACCTCGTCGACAGCGAGCGGATCCTCGGCCAGCTGCGCTCCGACGGCTATCAGATGAGCGCCGATTACGCCGGCGCCGACGTGGTCCTGGTCAACACCTGCGGCTTCCTCGACTCCGCGAAGGCGGAGAGCCTCGAGGCGATCGGCGAGGCGCTGGCCGAAAATGGCCGCGTCATCGTCACCGGCTGCATGGGCCGCGAGGCCGAGGTCATCCGCGCTCGCTTCCCGGGCGTGCTCGCGATCACCGGCGCCCACGCCTATGAGGACGTCGTCGCCGCGGTCCACGAGGCCGCACCGGCCCCGCGCTCGCCCTATCTCGACCTGGTCCCCCAGGCGATGCCCGGCCTCAAGCTGACCCCGCGCCACTACAGCTATCTCAAGATTTCCGAGGGCTGCAACCATCGCTGCGCCTTCTGCATCATCCCCCAGATTCGCGGCGATTTGGTCAGCCGCCGCCCCGACGCGATCGTGCGCGAGGCCGACAAGCTGCTGCAGCAGGGCACCAAGGAGCTGCTGGTTATCAGCCAGGACACCAGCGCCTACGGCCTCGACCTCAAGCATGCCGCCTGGCCATGGCGCGGCGAACCTGTGCGCGCGCACATGACCGACCTGTCGCGCGCGCTCGGCGAGCTGCGCACCCCCGACGGCGAGCGCCCCTGGGTCCGGCTCCATTACGTCTACCCCTATCCGCACGTCGACCGGATCATGCCGCTGATGGCCGAGGGCCTCGTCCTCCCCTATCTCGACATTCCCTTCCAGCATGCCAGCCCGTCGGTGCTCAAGCGGATGCGACGCCCCGCCAACGAGGCCCGTGTGCTCGAGCGCCTCGTCCAGTGGCGTCGCGACGTGCCCGACATCGCCATCCGCTCGTCCTTCGTGGTCGGCTTCCCCGGCGAGACCGAGGCCGATTTCGACTATCTCCTCCAGTGGCTCGCCGAAGCCCGCCTCGACCGCGTCGGCGCGTTCCGCTTCGAACCGGTCGAGGGCGCCCCCGCCAACGATCTTCCCGACCACGTGCCCGAGGCGGTCAAGGAAGAGCGCTACGCCCGCGTGATGGAACTGACCGCCCGCATCTCGGCCGAGAAACTTGCCGCCAAGGTCGGCCAGAGCGTCGATGTCATCATCGATGTGGTCGACCCCGAAACGGGCGGCGCGACCGGCCGCAGCAAGGCCGACGCGCCCGAGATCGACGGCGAAGTCCATTTGCGCGACGCCGGCCATCTTGCGCAGGGCGACATCGTCACCGTCACCGTCGAGGACAGCGACGAGCACGACCTGTTCGGCGCGCCGCTGGAGGCGATCAGTGCGGCGGCTTGAGGGCAAGTTCGCCGTCGTCACCGGTGCCGCCCGAGGTATCGGCAAAGCCATCGCGCAGCGTTTCGTCGACGAAGGCGCCCGCGTCCTGATCACCGACATCGACAGCACCGAGGCCACGGCCGTTGCCGCCGCGCTCGGCACTGACTTCGTCATGCTCGACGTCGCCGCGGAAGCCGACTGGGCCGCCCTCGCCGAGGCGCACCCGGCCTGCGACATCCTCGTCAACAATGCCGGCATCACCGGCTTCGAGGCCGGTGAAGGTGCCCACGATCCCGAACATGCCACGCTCGAGGAATGGCACCGCGTCCACCGCGTCAATCTCGACGGCACCTTCCTCGGCTGTCGCTATGCCATCCGCGCGATGAAGGCCAAGGGCACCGGCTCGATCGTCAACATCTCTTCGCGCTCGGGCCTCGTCGGCATCCCCGGCGCCGCGGCTTATGCCTCGTCAAAGGCCGCGATCCGCAACCATTCGAAGTCGGTCGCGCTTTATTGCGCGCAGCAGGGGTGGCAGATCCGCTGTAACAGCGTCCACCCCGCCGCCATCCTCACCCCCATGTGGGAGGCGATGATCGGCGACGGCCCCGATCGCGCGGCGCGCATGGCCGCATTTACCGCCGACTCGCCCTTGAAGCGCTTCGGCACCCCGCAGGAAGTCGCCGCCCTGGTTGCGTTCCTTGCGGCCGATGAGAGCGGCTATGTTACCGGTTCCGAATATGACATCGATGGGGGCTTGCTCGCGGGCTCGGCCGCCAGCCCGGGTTGAGGTCGGTAGCAACCAACTTCCTGATTCGATTGTTAACTTGCGCGAGGCATCCCCCTTTGAAGGAATGACCATGCGTATCTTGCTTATCGCGACGACCGCCGCCCTCGGCCTCGCCGCCACCGGTGCCATTGCCCAGTCGGGCGGCCGTCCATTGACCGCTACCCTGTCCGGCGCCGAGGAAGTTCCTGGCCCGGGCGATACGGACGGCAGCGGCGAGGCCCGGATTACCGTCAACCCAGGTAAAGGCGAGATTTGCTACAGCCTGAAAGTCAGCGGCATCGAACCGGCGCGGGCCGCGCACATCCATGACGGCGACAAGGGAACGGCGGGTCCGGTCGTCGTGACGCTGACGGCACCGAGCACCGGGACCAGCGCGGGCTGCGCCACGGTCTCGCGTGAGCAGGCCCTCGAGATCGTCAAGGATCCGTCGGGTTACTACGTCAACGTGCATAATGCGCCCTTCCCCGGAGGCGCAGTCCGCGGTCAGTTAGGCAAGTAGGCCAACGCGCAACAACTAAGAGATTGTCGCCCGCCGCCAGCACTGGCTAGGTGGCGGGCGATGACCGATTTCGCTGCCATGCTTCGCCCCGACAAGGGCGAGCCCGCCCGCACTCTCCACCTCCTCGACAAGGATGGCCTCGCCGCCTGGCCCGGGCTCTCCTCCCCCGCCCGCCGCGCCCTCGTCGAGGCCGGCCGCTTCGAGGGCAAGGCCGGGCAGATGCTCATCCTGCCCGGTATCGGTGCCGAGGCCGCGTTCGACGTCATGGTCGGAGTCGCAAGAATCTCCGAACTCATGCCCTGGTGTCTTGCACCGGCCGCCGAAAAGCTGCCCGCCGGCAGCTACCGCCTTGCCGGAGGCATCGCGCCCGGTCACGCCGCGCTAGGCTGGCTGATGGCCCAGCACCGCCTGACCCGCTTCAAGAGCAAGCCTGAGCCCGAGGTCGGCCCGCGCATCCTGCTCAGCGGCGAACCCGCGCGGATCGACGAGATGGTCCGCCTCGCCGAGGCCACCGCCTTGGTCCGCGATTTGGTCGACATCCCCGCCGGCGATCTCGGCCCGGCCGAGCTCGAACGCGCCGTCCGCGACTGGGCCGGTCCAACCGGCGTCGAGATCGAGGTCACCAAAGGCAACGCGCTCGAGATCGGCTATCCGATGATCCATTCCGTCGGTGCCGCCGCTATCCCGGCCCGCGCGCCGCGCCTGATCGAGGCGCGCTGGGGCGACCCGTCGCACCCCCGCCTCGCAGTCATCGGCAAGGGCGTCGTATTCGACAGCGGCGGGCTCGATCTCAAGCCCGCCAGCGGCATGCGCCTGATGAAGAAGGACATGGGCGGCGCCGCCCACGCCCTCGCGCTCGCCCGGCTGATCGTCACCGAGCGCTGGCCGGTCCGCCTCCACCTGCTCATTCCCGCGGTCGAGAATGCCGTCTCCGGCGCGGCCTTCCGCCCCGGAGACATCCTCGTCAGTCGCAACGGCCTGACCGTCGAGATCGACAATACCGACGCCGAGGGTCGGCTGGTGCTGGCCGACGCCTTGACCCGCGCGGGCGAAGACGGGGCGGAAACGATCGTCGACTTCGCGACCCTGACCGGCGCCGCCCGGGTCGCGCTCGGTCCCGACCTTCCTGCGACCTTCGTCAATGACGAGCAATTTGCGGTCGACCTCATGATCGCGGGCAGTGAGGTGGGTGACCCCCTCTGGCGCCTGCCCTTGTGGGACGGCTATGACGAGATGCTAAAGAGCGACCTCGCCGATCTCGCCAATGGCGCGGATTCGCCCTTCGCGGGCTCGGTCACCGCAGCGCTGTTCCTGCGCCGCTTCGTTCCCGACGGCGTCACATGGGCGCATCTCGACACCTTCGCCTGGCGTCCGGCGCCTCGACCCGGACGGCCGAGAGGCGGCGAAACGCTCGGCCTGCGTGCGGTCCATGCCGCGCTGAGGAAGCGCTTCGGGCGCGTTTAACGCACTATTTCGTCAACTTTCCGACATTAGCGCAACGATTCCCGTCCTGCCCCGTTAACCGATCACGCGAGGCAGGCGAGGAGATTCCATTCCAATGAGCGAAGCATCGCTAGGCGGTTGGATGCGCGCACTGGTCGGTTACGTGCGGTCGGGAGAACCCGATCTCACCAACCGCCAGATGGCCCTGCTGATGGTCGTATACCTCACCCCCGGACCCCATACCGTGCGCGGCCTTGCCCGCGTGCTGGGGGTTTCCAAGCCCGTCGTGACCCGCGCCTTGAATACGCTGGGCGCGCTGGGCTATCTCCGCCGCGAGCGTGACCAGGACGATCGCCGCAATGTGTTCGTCGTCCGCACTACCAGCGGGGCAGATTTTCTTGAAGGTTTCAAACGCAACATCCGGGGCAGCGCCGATCGCGGGAACGACCGCGACTCCGAACGCCGCCCCGCCCTCGGACAGCTCGCTCACGCCCACCGCTAAGGGCGCGGGCGGGTTTTCGCTCGCGGGGCCGTCTGCCCATCCCGATCCCCGAACCCACGCTTTTCGTCAGGATCTGGCCGACGTAGCGCTCGCTGGAACCGTGATCGCGTCCCATTACGCCGAGCCACTGGCCTGCCGCCTGCGTTCACCCACGACTTTACTGGCGAGTCCCGATAGCGCCGCCGAGTCGCTCGCCAATCTCGACGCGGGCACCGAAGTCCGTATCCTCGACAACAGCCGCGGCTGGGCCTGGGGGTATGCCGCCGGCCTCGTCGGCTACGTCGCCTCCAGCGCCTTCTGATGAAACGCCTGCTG
>JANPKL010000164.1:0-3530 GCA_031425975.1 Sphingomonas sp. | reverse complement strand
GGCGCCGGTCAGCGGGGCGCGGACGGCGATGTCGGTGCCTTGCGTGAGGCGGCCTGCGGCGGTTCCGCCGGACAAGGTGAACACGGGATCGCCGGTCCAGTCCGACTGGAGCAGGGGCACGGCCTGCGTCCACTGGCGCTTGCCGTCGACCAGCGCGCCGCCCGGCTGCACGCCCGCGGCCTGCAATTCTTTGATGAGATAGGCGACGGTCCTGGTCTCGCCCGCCGTGGCCGGGCCGCGGCCCTCATAGGCGTCGCTGCCGAGCGTCTGGATATGGCCGGCAAGGCGCGGGATCGAGAAGGTCTGGGCCGCGGCCGGGGCGGCGGCGAGGGCGGTGGCGGCGAGCAACAGGGGGATTCGGATCACGGGCACACTCCGGTGGGAACAGACGAATGGATCATGCGCCGCACGCGGGCGCGAGGGAAGTGCCAATGCGCTCCACCAATCGGTTTACGAATGGTGTGCGAACCTGTCCTTTGGGCTGGAGCGGGAACCGTTGCCTTCCCGCACGCGCTTGAGGTCGATGCAGTTCGCATTTCCCGCCCCGCCCACGCCCGTTGGAACGAGCGGGTTCCGGGTGGGCCTGACTTATT
Organism: Sphingomonas sp.; assembly: GCA_031425975.1. Lineage (GTDB taxonomy): Bacteria > Pseudomonadota > Alphaproteobacteria > Sphingomonadales > Sphingomonadaceae > Sphingomicrobium. The sequence continues at coordinate 2,937 of JANPKL010000164.1, read as the reverse complement.
GGTGGCGGCATCGGCGACTGGCGCGTCTTGCCGCGCCCCGGCTGTTCACCGAATGGGTCCAGCACCGCAAGCTCAACGATCGCGATCCGCGACTTCCGCTGCTCGCCGACAAGGTGCGGGCGAAGGACTGGGTCGGCGCGATCCTGGGACCGAAGGCAATCACGCCGACCCTGTGGCGCGGGAAGCGGTTGCCGCCCGACCCGGCCTGGCCCTTTCCTTATGTGGTCAAGGCACGTCACGGATGCGGGCAGATGGTAGTGGTGCGCAACGCCGCCGACCACGTTGAGGCATTGCGCCATTCGCGCCGCTGGGTGCAAAAGACCTACGGGACCTGGCTCGACGAATGGCTGTATGGAGAGATCGAGCGCGGCTTGCTGGTCGAACCCTTCATCGGCGACGGAGACGAGCTGCCAATCGACTACAAAGTCTTCGTCTTCGGTGGTCAGGCGCGGTTCGTCCAGGTCCATCTCGGGCGGGGGAAAGACCATCGCTGGATCGTCTTCGATCGCGACTGGAAGCGCGTTTCGAGCGCGAGCGACGACCCTGATCCCGCTCGCCCCGAGGGGCTGGGAGGTTTGCTGTCTTCCGCCGAACGGATCGCCGAAGGCTTCTGTTTCGTGCGTGCCGATTTCTATCTGATCGACGGCGCAGTCCGATTTGGGGAGCTCACTTTCTATCCCGGCAGCGGGCTCGAACGCATCGAGCCACCCCGGCTCGACTTGCTGATGGGCAAGTTGTGGACCGCAGCGACCCCCAACTGGCTCGAACCTGCAATTCGCCTGGCCGCTTGACGGGCGCGGCGGGGTCGTTCTCTTCCAGCGTGTGTTGGAATACTAATACAGATTCGCTAGGAAGAGCGGATGTTGCTCAGTCTTGCCGCCTTGGGCGCCGCTGCTTGTTCCCCCACGGACGGCGACCGGCGGTGGATTGATCGTTCGCGGGCGGCGTGGCGGAGCAGGCTCGATGCGATACCCGAATTGCGGGCACCGCCTAAGGTCGAGGTGATCCTGTTCGATCGGCGTTGCCGCCTCAGCAGCGCGGATGCGCTGGACGACCGGGTCACGGCACGGTGGGCCGGTGCGGCCCATGGCGGATCGATCCGGCTTGCCGACGGAAGCGCGATCCCGGTCGGCGTGACGAGCTTTGCCGGGGAGGGAAAGCGCGGATCGAGCTTCGTCATGGCGCTGCCGAGCATCTGGGCATTGGCCGCGGTGAAGAGCGCGCCGCTCGATCTGGACCGGCTGACCACCGCCGTGTTGCTCCACGAGGCGAGCCACGTCGCGCAGGGCCGGCTGATGACAAGGGTCGGCGCGCTCGTCCGCCAGAAGGGGTTCGGCGAGGACTTCAACGACGACAGCATCCAGCGACGGTTCGAGAAGAATGCCGACTTCGCCGCTTCGGTGCGCGAGGAGACGCGGTTGCTGTTCGCCGCCGCCGAGGCCCGCGACGATGGAACGGCGCATGCCTTGGCACGGCAGGCGGGCGATGCGATCAAGGCCCGCCGGGCGCGCTGGATGCGCGGCGGTGACCGCGCACTCGCCACCGCGGAAGATCTGTTCCTGTCGATGGAGGGGGCGGGGCAATATGTCGGCTACAGCTGGCTGATCGATCCCCAGGGCGGCGGCGTGTCGCGCGAGGTGGCGATGGCCCGCTTCGGCGCCGGCCCGCGCTGGTGGAGCCAGGCGCAGGGGCTGGCGCTGGTGCTGGCGGTCGAGCGGCTCGGCCTGTCCGGCTGGCGCGGCCATTTGTGGGGCGAGCCGCGCCTGGTCGGCACCGAATTGCTGGAAGCGGCGCTGACGCCCCCGCTCACTTCTTCCGGTAGCGATCGAACCAGGCAAGGATCGCGCTGACCCGGGCAGCGGCCTGGCTCGGGCGGCCGTCGAGGCCGTGGGGGGCGCCTGGCACCTTGACCAAGGCGGTGGGCACGCCGGCAAGGCGCAGCGCGCTGTAATATTGCTCGCTCTCGCTGACCGGGGTGCGGTAATCCTCGCCGCCGACCAGCACCATCGTCGGGGTCTTGACCCGGTCGACCAGGCTCAGGGGCGATCGCGCCCAATTGCCGGCATTGTCCTGCCACGGCTGCTTGCCCAGCCAGTAGCGGCCGAAATAGCTGATATTGTCGGCGGTCAGCGCGAAGGTGGTCCAGTTGATCACCGGCTTCTGGCTGACCGCGGCCTTGAAGCGGTCGGTTTTGCCGACCATCCACGCGGTCAGCAGCCCGCCTCCCGATCCGCCGGTGACGAACAGATTGTCGGGATCGGCGAAGCCGGCGGCGATGGCCGCGTCGACCGATGCGTTGAGATCGGTTTCATTGGGCGCCGGATAGGTCTTCTCGATGCTGTCGCTGAACGCCTCGCCATAGCCGGTCGAGCCGCGCATATTGGGGAATAGCACCGCATAACCGGCGGCGGCGTAAAGCTGGTAATCGGTCGAGAAATCGGGGCCGTAGCTGGTGTAGGGGCCGCCGTGAATTTCCAGGATCGTCGGGACGCGGGTGCCTTCGCGATAGCCGGGCGGGAGCATGATCCAGCCGGGGACGGCAGTGCCGTCGGGCGCGTTCGCGTCGAGCGGACGGACGGTGGCGAGCGATTTTCCGGACAGAAAATTGTCGTTGAGCCGGGTCAGTTGCCGGGCGCTGCCGCCGCGCAGCACCGAGAGGTCGGCCGGGCGCGCGGCCGAGCCGCTGGTGAAGGCGAGCGTGCCGTCCCGCGCGACGCTCCACGCGCCTCCGGCGTAAGGGCGGCCAAGCGCCGGGGCGACCAGGCTGACGGCGAGCGGCGATGCCTGGCCGGAAGGGGTAATCCGCGCGACCTTGTAGGAGCCGCGCTCCTCGTAGCTGGCATAAAGCGTGTTGCCGCCCCAGCGGATCGCCGAAATGTCGCGGTCGAGGCCGCTCGCCACCTGCCGGACATTCCCGCCGTCGGCGTCCATCAGATA
>JANPKL010000163.1:0-3486 GCA_031425975.1 Sphingomonas sp. | reverse complement strand
CACTTTGGCCGCGGCCGATGCCGACACCTACAAGGAGCTCGAGACCTTCATGGGGGTGTTCGAGCGGGTCCGCGCCAATTACGTGGACAAGGTCGACGACCACAAGTTGATCAAGGGCGCGATCGACGGGATGCTGGCCAGTCTCGACCCGCATTCGAGTTACCTTGAAGCGTCGGACTTCAGCCAGCTCAAGACCACCACCGACGGCAACTACGGCGGGCTCGGCTTGTCGGTCACGCTGGAGGACGGGACGGTCAAGGTGATCGCGCCGACCGAGGATACGCCGGCCGACCGCGCCGGAATCAAGTCCGGCGACTATATCACCCACCTCGATTCGGAGCTGCTTTACGGGCTCGACCTCGACGAGGCGGTCGACAAGATGCGCGGCCCCCCCGGCACGCCAATCAAGCTGACCATCGTGCGTCCGGGCCGCGACAAGCCGTTCGACGTGACCATTCGGCGCGAGCGGATCGAACTTCGCCCGGTCAAGTGGGAGCTGAAGGACGGCATCGGCGTCCTCAACATCAATCAGTTTTCGGCCAATGTCGGCGACCAGGTCGCAGCGGCATTGACCGCGATGGACAAGGCCGCGGGAGCCAAGCCGGCCGGCTATGTGATCGACTTGCGCTCCAATCCGGGCGGGTTGCTCGACCAGGCGGTATCGGTCAGCGACGCCTTCCTCGAGCGGGGCGAGATCGTGTCCGAGCGCGGCCGAGCGAATGGCGACATCGAGCGCTTCTACGCGCGGCCGGGTGACCTGACCGGCGGCAAGCCGATCATCGTGCTGGTCGATGCCGGCTCGGCCAGCGCCGCGGAAATCGTCGCGGGCGCGCTGCAGGACCATCGCCGGGCGGTGGTGATGGGCGAGCGCAGCTTCGGCAAGGGGTCGGTCCAGACGGTGATCCAGCTTGACCAGGCGAGCGCGCTGCGGCTGACCACCGCGCGTTATTATACGCCGAGCGGGCGATCGGTGCAGGCCGGCGGGATCGAGCCCGACATCCTCGTGCCGCAGCTCAGCGATCCCGATTATAAAGACCGGCCGACCGTGCGCGAGGCCGATCTGCGCCGCCACCTGATCGCGCAGGATAAGGTCGAGGACAAATTGCTTGAGAAGGACGTCGCGGTCGATCCGCGCTTCATGGCCAGCGCCGCCGAACTCGAGAAAAAAGGCGTCAAGGACTTCCAGCTCGATTATGCGGTCAAGGCATTGAAGCGCATGGCTGCAGGGCCGACGGGCCTGCCGAGAACGGCGTCACGAGCTCGCTGATGGACGCACGCACGGGATCGCTCGGGGGGGTCCGCACGGGCCCGGCGCGGCTGGCACAGTGGCTTGCGGTGCTGGTGTCGGGCGGGCTGCTCGCGGGGGCGCTAGGGTCGCAATATCTGGGCGGCCTGAACCCGTGCGAGATGTGCTTCTGGCAGCGCTATCCGCATTGGGTCGCGCTGGCGCTTGGCGGGCTGAGCTTTTTCCTGCCGCGCCAGGTGCGCCTTCTGGTCGTGCTGGCGGCATTGGCGATCGCCGTTTCGGGGGCGATCGGCGTGTTCCACGCGGGGGTCGAGGCGGGCTGGTGGGAAGGGCTGACGACCTGCGCCACGAGCAACAGCGGTGCGACCGGCGACGCATTATTGAAGTCGATCCTGGCGACCCCGCTGATCCGCTGCGACCAGGTCCAATGGTCTTTCCTGGGCCTGTCGATGGCGGCCTGGAATGCCATCATCTCCCTTTCCGCCGCTGGAGCAATCGCATGGCTGTCACGCAAGCGCTGAACCCAGGTCGCAAACCGGGTGACCGGAGCCCCGACCTCCCGTCGATGATCCGCGTCGACCATGCTGGCGAATATGGTGCGACGCGCATCTATGCCGGGCAATTGGCGGTGTTGCGCGGATCGTCGTTGGCAGCGCATCTGGTCGCGCACATGGCGGCGCAAGAGGAGCGGCACCTGGCGCGCTTCAATCAGTTGCTGGCCGAGCGGCGGGTCCGCCCGACCCTGCTCCAGCCGTTGTGGCATGTCGGCGGGTTTGCGCTTGGCGCGATGACCGCGCTCATTTCCGAGAAAGCGGCGATGGCCTGTACCGAGGCGGTCGAGACCGAGATCGATCGCCATTATGAGGAGCAGCTGCAGGAGCTGGGCGCAAGCGATCCCGAGCTGTCGGCGGATATCCGCCAGTTCCAGGCCGACGAGCTGGAGCATCGCGACACCGCGCGGGCGCATGGCGCGCTGGAAGCGCCGGGCTATACGCTGATGAGCGCCGCCATCCGCACCGTCTGCAAGGTCGCCATCGCGGCATCCAAACGCATCTGACAGGGAACGCCCGCGAGGGTTTATGCGCTTCAAGCGCTTGAAAGGATTGTCACCATGAACGCCCGCCTGTTGCTCGCCCTTGCCGCCACCAGCGCTGGAGCGGCCCTTGCCCTGCCGGCCGATGCGCAGACCGCGCCCCAGCGGACCCGCGAGATCGTGGTGTTCGGCACCGACCCCTGCCCGCGCGCAACCGACGATGCGGTGGTTGTCTGCGCCCGCCGGCCCGAGAAGGAGCGCTATCGCCTGCCCGAGGCGCTGCGCCCAACCGGCCCGCCCCAGCTCAGCCAAAGCTGGGCGGCGCGGAGCAAGGGGCTGGCGACGGTCGGATCGACCGGACCGGGCACCTGCTCGGGCGTCGGGCCAGGCGGAACCGACGGTTGCGCGCTCAAGGACATCCAGCAGAGCCTGGCCGAGCGCGCCGAACAGGAAGCAGGCGATACGCCGCCGGAGTGACCTGACCGGTTGACGGCAGTCGACGGGCCATTCCGCCATCGGAACGTTATGCGGCGCACAAGCATTGGCAGGGTCGACAGGAGACCCCCCGCATGACCACCGATGCCAGCCGCACCTTGACCCTTCTCACCCGCCTCGGCTTTGCTGCGCGCGGATTTCTCTATCTCGTGATCGGGTTCCTGGTGATCCGCACCGGCCGCTCCGAGGATCCTGCCGGGGCGCTCGAAGTGCTGGCCGAAGGTGGGGGCAAGGCGATGCTGATCATTCTCATCGCGGGGCTGCTGGGTTATGGCCTGTGGCGGCTGGCGGACGCCGCGTTCAACGTCGAGCGTCACGAGCAGGGCAGCAAGGGCCTGCGCGAGCGTGTCGGCGCGGGCGCGAGCGGGATCGTCCATCTGCTGCTGGCGTGGCAGGCGATCCGGCTGGTGCGCGGCAGCGGCGGGTCGAGCGGCGGGAGCGGCAGCCAGGAAGGCGCGCAGACCGCGCTGACCCTGCCCGGCGGGCAGGCCGCGCTAGTGGTCGCCGGACTGGTCCTGCTGGGGGTTGGCGTCTTCCAGCTCATCAAGGCCTACAAGGCCGGCTTTCTCAAGAACCTCGAACCCTCGGTGGCGCATCAGCCCTGGGCCAAATGGACCGGGCAAGGCGGTTATGCGGCGCGCGGGGCGGTGTTCCTGATCAGCGGCGGCTTCCTGTTCGCGGCCGGTCGCAAGGAGCAGGCCAGCGAGGCCGG
>JANPKL010000162.1:0-19092 GCA_031425975.1 Sphingomonas sp. | reverse complement strand
GGCATCGCCCATGTGCAGCCGCACGTTGGCGAGTGGCCCGTCGCGGACGTGGACGAGCGCGGCGGCGACCCCGTTAAGGAAGGGCTCGCAGCCGATAAAGCCGTGATCGGGCAGCAGGTCGGCGCGGTGGGCGAGATGTTCGCCCGAACCAAATCCGATTTCGAAATGCAGGGGGCGATCTTCGCCGAACAAAGTGGAGGCGGCGATCGGGCCCTCGGCAGGCACGGAAATTTGCGGAAGCAATTCGTCGATCAACCCCTGCTGCCCCTGCCGCAACTTATGCGAGCTGGACCGGCCATAGAGCCGGTTGATGGTGAGGGGGTCGGGATCGCCGGGCGAAATCGCGGTCATGGGTCGCGGGCCCTAGCGCCGATGCTTGCCATTCCACAAGGCAAGTGCATGGTGCGAGGATGTACAAGCGTTTGTTTTTCCTGTCGGCCACCGTCTTGTTGATGGCCGAACCGGCCTCGGCGACGCAGGGGCTGACCTGCCGCACCGCCAGCGGCAGCCCCCTCGTGCTCGACCTGGTGCTCGGCGCGCCGCCCGCAATCCTGTCCCCGCGGTTGGCGATCGGGGGCCGCTCGGTCCCGGTGGCGATGCAGCAAAGCTGGAGCGATCAGGGTCTGCTGTGGGTCGACCTCGCCCGGAGCGCTCAGGCCACCGAGCGATTGCTGCGCCTCAAGGTCCGGCGCAACGAGGCGACTTTCGACGGCCATGTCTGGTACGGCGGCACGCGGCGCTGGGTCCGCTGCCGGGAGAGTTGAGCAATGGAGCAGAGCACGCCTCCCTCTGCCGAGCCCAATCCGCGCAGCAGCGCGACCATCGGCGGGCATCCGCTGCACCCAATGCTGGTGCCGTTTCCAATCGTCAGCTTCATCGGGGCGCTGGTCACGGACGTGATGTTCCTGACCACCAGCGAGAGCGGCTGGGCGACGGCGAGCAACTGGCTGCTTGGCATCGGGCTCTCCACCGCATTGCTCGCGGCGGCGGCAGGCATGGCCGATTATCTTGGCGACGACCGCGTGCGCCGGATCGGGGCGGCGACCCGGCACATGATCGCCAACGTGATCGTCGTGACACTGGAAGTGGTCAATTTGATCGTTCGGCTGGCCGGCGGGACGGAGCCGATCGCAATGCTCGGCGTGTGGCTGAGCCTCGCGAGCGTCGCCAGCCTGGCCTATTCGGGATGGCTCGGCGGCGAACTGGTCTATCGCCATCGGGTCGGCGTGCGCGGACCCGAGGACGAAGTGACCGGCGACGACAAGCTCAGCCGCGACCGGCGCTAAGCGCACCGTCTTTGGTCCGTGCCTGGGCCCGTGGCGGGCGCCGCGCGTTCCAACGGCATGAGCTTCACGCAATTGCAGCCGCCGCTGCCCCTCCACATTCTCGATCGCGGCAAGGGCCAGGCCGTCGCGGTGATCGACTATGGCCCCGAATTCGACCTGCTGTGGGTGGTCGCGATGGACGAGGGGGGCGATATTTGGTGCGTGCCCAATCCGCAGGTGCGGATGCAGGCCAATTGGTCGATGGGCCGGCGGGCGCAGGCGGCGAGCGGGAAAGTCACCCCGCTCACCGCCGCTTCCTAGGCCGCCGCGAGCCGCTTCAGTTCCTCGACCAGGTCGGTCCGCTCCCACGGGAAGAGGTCGCCCTCGGGCTTGCGGCCGAAGTGGCCATAAGCGGCGGTCGGCGCATAGATCGGCTTGTTGAGGCCAAGGTGCGTGCGGATGCCGCGCGGGGTCAGTCCGCCGAGCTGGCCAAGGCCCGCGATCGCCGCTTCCAGCCGGTCGTCGCCCACCGTCCCGGTACCGTGGCTGTCGACGTAAAGCGATAGCGGGGCCGAGACGCCGATGGCGTAGCTCAACTGGATGGTGACGCGGGTGGCGAGGCCCGCCGCGACAATGTTCTTGGCGAGATAGCGCGCGGCATAAGCAGCCGAACGGTCGACCTTGGTCGGATCCTTGCCGCTAAACGCGCCGCCGCCGTGCGGGGCCGCGCCACCGTAGGTGTCGACGATGATCTTGCGCCCGGTCAGGCCGCTGTCGCCGTCGGGTCCGCCGATCTCGAAGCTGCCGGTCGGATTGATGTGGTAGACGGTCTCGTCCGACAGCAGGTGCGCCGGGATGATGTCGGCCACCGTCTTGCGGACATAGGCGTGGAGCTCGGCTTCCTGTTCGCCGGCGTCATAGCCTGTGGCATGTTGGGTCGAGACGACGATGGCGGTGGCGGCGACGGGACGACTGTCCTCGTAGCGCAGGGTCACCTGGCTCTTGGCGTCGGGCTCGAGGAAGGGCGCGGCGCCAGAATGGCGGTCGGCGGCCATGCGCTCGAGCAATTTGTGACTGTAGTAGAGCGTGGCGGGGAGCAGTTCGGGGGTCTCGTCGGTGGCATAGCCGAACATGATGCCCTGGTCGCCCGCGCCCTCGTCTTTGTTGCCGGTCGAATCGACGCCCTGCGCGATCTGCGAGGACTGGCCGTGGAGCTTGTTCACAAGCTCGAACTGCTCCCAGTGGAAGCCGTCCTGCTCGTAGCCGATGCGCTTGACCGTCTCGCGCACGACCTGCTCGACCCGCTCCGGGATGCCGGGCGCCCACTGGCCGTCCTCGTAGATGCCATGGCCGCGGATTTCGCCGGCCAGGACCACCAATTGAGTGGTGCAGAGGGTCTCGCAGGCGATCCGGGCTTGGTCGTCGATGCTCAGGAACAGGTCGACGATCGCGTCGCTGATCTGGTCGGCGACCTTGTCGGGGTGGCCTTCGGACACGGATTCAGAGGTGAAGAGATAGGAATTTCGCATGGGACTCCGGCACGGCTGCAAGCGGATATAAGGATATAAAGATAGCTTTATATCTCGCGCCTGTAGCGAGCCCGCGCGTCGATGCCAATGGCGAGAATGAGGAGAATGAAAGCGAGGGTAAGCGGAATTGCATTCCCGTGGCGGCCGAAGAAGGTCGAGGGACGGGCGAGTGGCAGATTGGTGTCGATCACCCCGGCGGTGCGCCATGGAAGCGATCGGACGATCCGACCGTCGGCATCGATCACCGCACTGATCCCGGTCGGGGTCGAGCGGATCACCGGCAGTCCTTCCTCGGCGGCGCGGAGGCGGGCCATAGCCAGATGCTGGGGCGGGCCCCAGGCGCCGAACCAGGCGTCATTCGAGGGATTGAAGATGAAATCGGGACGGTTGGCGCGATCGGTGACCTGGCCCGAGAAGATGATTTCGTAGCAGATCTGGAGGCCCATCACGCCCCAGCCGGGCAGGACAAGGTTGCGCGGGCCGGGCCCGGCCAACGTGTCGCCGACGCCGGGGGCGAGCCGGCTGAGGCCGATCGCCTCAAGCAGCGGGCGCATCGGGAGATATTCGCCATAGGGCACCAGATGCGCCTTGTCGTAGCGCGAAAGGATCCGGCCGCCGGGCGCGATCGGCATGACGCTGTTGGTGTTGCCAAGCACATTCCCTTGGGCGTCGACCGACAGAGCGAACGCGCCGGTGACGAGCAGGTCGCCGGGACGGAGCACCGCGGCGGCCTGTGCGGCGGGGGGCAGTGCGATGCCCGGGTGCGGGGCGCCGGGACCGGTCAGCTGGAAGGGGACGGGGACTGCGACTTCGGGCCAGAACAAAAGGCGCGGGGACGGACCGTCGAGCGACAGGCTCGACAGGCGGGCAAGCGCTTCGCGGTCGAGCCCCTCGCGCCACTTGTCCTCCTGGCCGATATTGGGCTGAACCACGCGGATCGACGGCCCGCGCGCGACAATTTGTTCGCCATCGACGAACAGGATTGGTGCAAGCGCGATCAGCAACGCTTCGGGGGCAATGAAAAAAGCCAGGATGAACAGGCCGCGCTGCCAGGTGAGCGGCTTTGCCCTCAGTTCGTGGAGAAGGTGGAGGAAAAACCACCACAGACCGGCGCCGAGCGCGACCGTCAGCAGGGAAAGGCCGTAGGTGCCAATCCATGGCGAAGCGCGGAGCAGGAACGTCTCGGTCCAGATGACCCCGACCGAATTCCACGCAAAGCCGGTGAACATCGTCGCGCGCAGCCATTCGGTCAGCGCCCAGCCGCCTGCCAGCGCCAGCACCATGGCACCCGGCGAGCGCCGCCCGAAGCGCCAGGCAAGGCCGGCGGCGAGGGCCGGGAAGAGGGCGAGAAACAGACTCAGCAACACCACCGCAACCCAGCCGAGCCAGGCGGGCATGGCGGCCTGATAAGTGAAAGCGGTCGCGATCCAGTTCAATCCAAGCACGAACTGACCAATACCGAACAGCCAGCCGGTCAGCAGTGCACGCGGCAGGGTCGGGGTGCGGGCGAGGAAAAAGGCGAGGCCGGCGAAGGCGGCGGGCATTAGCGGCCACCAACCGAGCGGCTGGAAAGCGAGGGCGGAGATGAGGCCGAGAGCAAGGGCGCTCATTGAGGCGAACAACCTGCCCGAATTCGCTTCGTTCGCTTTGTTCGCTTCGTTCGCTTCCGGGACTGCGGTGGCTAGGGACGAGTAAGCAGCGCTCATATGGGGGCCGCTCATGACAGAAATGGTGGGGTGTAGGACAGGATTTTCGTCGAATGTGAGGAATGGTAGAACCGCGACCCCCGCGTTCGCGGGGGTGACGGTAGAAAACTAACCCTCGATTTCCGCACCCTCCGGAGCGTGGAGCCTCAGCCGGAGCATCTTGCGTTCGTCGGCTTCGATGCTTTCGAGCCGCCAGCCGCTCGAATGGGCGACGCTTTCGCCCGGACCGAGGATGCGCCCGGCGAGCAGAAAGGCAAGGCCGCCCAATGTGTCGACTTCGTCGTCGGCGGCGGTGAGGCGGGGGTCGACGCTGGCGCAGAGGTCGTCGAGTTCGAGCCGTGCGTCGGCTTCCCACAGGCCGTCGTCGAGGCGCGAGAGTAGGGGCACCTGCTCCTCGTCATGCTCGTCGTCGATGTCGCCGACGATCTCCTCGACTACGTCCTCGATTGTGACGAGGCCCTCGGTCCCCCCGAATTCGTCGATCACGATCGCGAGGTGGACGCGTTCGGCGCGCATCCGGACGAGCAGGTCGAGAACCCCCATGCTTTCGGGCACGAACAAGGGCGTACGGATGATTTCGGTGACGCTCTTGCGCTCGGTCGCGTCGAAATAGGCGTTGAAGACGTCCTTGATGTGGACCATGCCGATGATCTCGTCGAGGCTGTCGCCGGTGACGGGAAGGCGGCTGTGCCCGGCCTCGGCAAAGGCCTTGGCGAGTTCTTCGAGGCTGTCGTTGCGCGACACCGTCATGATCTCCCCGCGAGTGACGCAGATGTCGCCCGCGGTCCGGTCGCCGAAGTGCAGCAGATTGCGTAACATCTGCCGTTCGAGCGGGGAAAGGTCGCCCTGTTTCTCGCGCGAGCCGTCTGCTTCCTCGATCTTCTCCTCGATCGTGTCGCGCAATGTGCGCGCGCTGTCCTCGCCGAACAGCAAAGTGCGCATCCCGCGCCAGAGGCGGGAGCCATTGTCGGGGTGTGAAGCCATTAGGCGGCCTCTCCCGCGCAAGCATAGGGATTGGCAAGTCCGAGGCGGGCCAGCGCGCGGGTTTCGCGGGCTTCCATGTCGGTCGCGCTGTCGTCCTCGGCATGGTCGTAGCCGAGCAGGTGGAGGGTGCCGTGGACCAGCAGGTGGGCGGCGTGGGCGGTGAGTGGGATGGCCTTTTCCTCGGCTTCTCGGATGCAGGTTTCGAGCGCCAGTACGATGTCGCCGAGCATCAGTTCCGGGCCGGGGGAAGCAGCGTCGTCGAGGTCGTGCGGCTCGGCCTGCGGAAAGGAGAGGACGTTGGTCGGCCTGTCCTTGCCGCGCCACTCGGCATTGAGCGCGCGGACCTGCTGGTCGTCGGTCAGGACGATCGACAGTTCGACCGGGCGCGCGGCGTCTGCGAGTTGCGGGAAAGCGCTTTCGGCGATGGCGGCCCGGGCTGCGGCCTCGGCGAGGCCCACCCAGTCGGTGCTACTGTCCCAATCGTCGTCGGCATCGAGGGCGATGTCGAGAGTCATGGATGACCCCGGAAGATTGATCGTTCGCCCTGGGAGAAGTCGGAGGGCATAAGCGCGAGCGTGCTTCGACTTCGCTCAGCACGAACGGAACAGGTGTGCGACGTCACGCCCCCGGCCCTTCATAGGCTTCGACGATCCGGCCTACCAAGGGATGCCTCACGACATCGGCGGCGGAGAAGCGGATCATCGCCAGGCGGGCAATACCCTCGAGCTTCTGGACCGCATCGTTCAGGCCCGATTCCTGCCCGCGCGGCAGATCGGTCTGGTTAGGATCGCCGCAGATCACCATCCGGCTGCGCATGCCGAAGCGGGTGAGGAACATCTTCATCTGCTGCGGCGTGGTGTTCTGCGCCTCGTCGAGGATGATGAAGGCGTCCGACAGCGTGCGCCCGCGCATGAAGGCGATGGGCGCGATCTCGATCTCGCCGGACGCGATGCGCCGCTCGACCTGCTCGGTCGGCAGCATGTCGTAAAGCGCGTCGTAGAGGGGGCGGAGATAGGGATCGACCTTCTCCTTCATGTCGCCGGGGAGGAAGCCGAGGCGCTCGCCGGCCTCGACCGCCGGGCGCGACAGGATCAGGCGGTCTACCTGGCCCGAGATCAGCATCTGCACCGCCTGCGCGACGGCGAGATAGGTCTTGCCGGTACCCGCCGGTCCAAGCGCGAAGATCATGTCGTCGCGGGCCAGCGCCTCCATATAGGCGGTTTGCACCGTCGAGCGCGGGACGATGGTCTTCTTGCGGGTGCGGATCATGACCCGATTATTGGGTCCGCCTTCGGGCTCGGCGGCGTCGGGAAGGATGCCGTCCAGCTTGCGCTGCGCGCCCATGCCGATCTGGCTTTCGACCACGGCGAGGTCGACGTCCTGGCCCGAATCGAGCCGGGCATAAAGTGCGACCAGCACCTCCTTGGCGCGGGCGGCGCTGTCTGGCTCGCCTTCGATCTGAACGCGATTTCCCCGCGCGGAAATGTTGACGCCGAGCCGGTCCTCGATCGCTACCAGATGGCGGTCATAGTCGCCGAACAGTGGGCCGAGGAGATAGGGCTGCTCGAATTCGATCTCGAGCCGGGCGCGGTTCGGATCGTCGACCGCGCGGAGGTCGGGACGCTTGGCCATTAGGTGGCCGGGCCGGTGTGTCTGTTCATCACGGGCCAATGTAATGCGGTTTGGGGAAGAGTCACGCGGACTGTTGTTGCGGTTCGATGACCTCACCCGCGAGGCTGTTTGGAAGGGCGGCGAGGAGGCGGACGTCGAGCATGTCGCCGATCCTGGCGTCGGTCTCGACGAACACCGACTGGAGCCAGGGGGACTTCCCGATCATCTGCCCCGGCTTGCGGCCGATTCGGTCGATCAGGATGCGGGTGGTCGCGCCGACCTTCGACGCATTGAACCTGCGGCCCTCCTCGGCGAGCAGGGCTTGGAGGCGCTGGAGGCGCTCGTCTTTGACCGGCTCGGGGACCTGCCCGTCCATGGTCGCTGCGGGGGTGCCGGGGCGCGCGCTATACTTGAAGCTGTAGGCGGCGGCGTAACCGACTTCGCGAACGATAGTCAGCGTGGCGGCGAAATCCTCCTCGGTCTCGCCCGGAAAACCGACGATAAAATCGCCCGAAATGGCGATGTCGGGGCGGGCGGCGCGAACCTTGGCGAGCACGGCGAGATAGTCGGCCGCGCTGTGGTGGCGGTTCATGGCCTTGAGGATCCGGTCGCTGCCGGACTGCACGGGCAAATGGAGGTAGGGCATCAGCTTGGTGCAGGTCGCATGAGCGGCGATCAGGTCGTCGGCCATGTTGATGGGATGGCTGGTGGTGTAGCGGATGCGCTCCAGCCCCGGCATTTCCGCGAGGCGGTGGATGAGGGTGGCGAGCGTTTCGCCGCCATCTTCCCAGGCGTTGACGTTCTGGCCGAGCAGGGTGAGTTCGCGCGTGCCGCCGTCGATGAGCTGCGTGGCTTCCTCGAGCAGGTCCCCCAATGGGCGGCTGACTTCGGCCCCGCGGGTGTAGGGGACGACGCAATAGGTGCAGAACTTGTCGCAACCTTCCTGGACCGAAAGGAAGGCGGAGACCGCGCTGCGCTTGGCACGGCGGGGAAGCGCCGCGAATTTGGCGAGCGTGGGCAGGTCAGTGTCGACGGGCCTGGCGCCGGTCGCGGCCTCGCGGAGCAATTGGGGCAGGCGGTGATAGGCCTGCGGGCCGACGACGAGGTCGATGGCCCTGGAGCGGCGCTTGGCCTCCGCGCCCTCGGCCTGCGCGACGCAGCCGGCGAGTGCGATGATCGGGCGCGAGCCGTCGTCGCGGCGCAGGCGTCCGACCTCGGAATAGGCCTTTTCGGCAGCCTTTTCGCGGATGTGGCAGGGGTTGAGGACGACCAGATCGGCGTCCGTGCCGGGTGCGGCCGCGACCATGCCATCGGCCCCGAGCACTTCGGCCATGCGCTCGCCGTCATAGACGTTCATCTGGCAGCCGAACGACTTGATCGCGAAGGTTTTCGGGGGCGTCATGGTGGCGGCGCTATAGGGCCGGTCTTGGCGCTTCGCCACCCGGGTCCGGCAGTGCGGTCGCGATCAGCGCTTGGGCCTGGAATGAGAGGGCCTTGCGATTGTGGCTCGCGGCCAAGGGCGGGAGGAAGTGCAGGGCGATCGCAACCGTGCCGCGATGGCCCAGCAGGCGGAGGAAATTCGCTTGGCCAGTCTCTCCATCGGGCCAGCCGAAATCTGGACCGCGCGCGCCATAGTCGATCGCGACCGGCTGCACGCCGAGCGGCACCGGCGGGTTTTCGGCGATCTTGAGGAGGGCGGGGCGGAAGGGGAGCATGTTGCGGCCGTCGCCGACCGTCCCTTCGGGGAACAGGCACAGGGGTTTGTGGCTGCGCAGCGCCGCTTCCATCTCGGCGAGCTGCTCGGCGATGCCGGCGCGGCGGTCGCGATCGACGAAGACGGTGCCGTTCTGCTCGCACAGCCAGCGCATGACGGGGTGGCCCTTCAATCCGTCCTTGGCGACGAAGGCGCAGTCGGTGGCGCCGGCGAGAATCGGGATGTCGAGCCAACTGACATGATTGGCGACGATCAGGGTCTGCGGGGTGGGTTTCGGGCCGGTGGTCGTAATCCTCGCGCACGCGATCCAGCCGATCCCGCGCAGCAGGCGGCGGGGCCAGGGGCTGGGGCCGAAGACGCGATGGACGAGGTGCGGGGGCACGCAGACGGCCAGCCATAGCGCCATGGCGAGCAGGCGGAGAAAGGCGCGGGGGGTCATTTTCTTGCCGTCACCCCGGACTTGATCCGGGGCCTGCCTTCCGGTCGTCGGTGCTTCCGAAACGGAGGCAGGCGGATCCCGGGTCAGGCCCGGGATGACGTTTTCTGATCGCGTGTCAGCGGTCACGTTCCAGGGGGACGCCGTAGAGTTCAAGGCGGTGGTCGACCAGGCGGAAGCCAAGGCGCTCGGCGACTCGGGCCTTCAACTGCTCGAGCTCTAGGTCGTGGAATTCGAGCACCTTGCCGGTCTCGACGTCGATCAGATGGTCGTGATGCTCGTCGGTCACCGCCTCGTAGCGCGAGCGGCCATTGCCGAATTCGTGCCGCTCGAGGATTCCGGCCTCTTCGAACAGCCGGACGGTGCGATAGACGGTCGCGATCGAGATGTTGGGATCGATCGCCGAGGCTCGCTCGTGAAGCGTCTCGACGTCGGGATGATCCTCGGATTCCGAGATGATGCGCGCGATGGTCCGGCGCTGCTCGGTGATCCGCAGGCCTTTCTGGGCGCAGAGAGCCTCGATGTCGATCACGCGTTGCATGGGATCGGGATTAGGGGAGGGGGCGGCGATCGTCTAGGGGCGACGCCCTTCGACTTCGCTCAGGACGAACGAGGCCTGGCCAATCTACCAGAATTCGTTCGTGCTGAGCGAAGTCGAAGCCCCCAGTAAATGCTACTTCGCTTTCGCCGGACCGCGCTTGCGCTTGGTGCCGAGACCGATCGACTTGGCGAGCATGCGGCGCTGCTCGGCATAATTGGGGGCGACCATCGGATAGTCGGCGGCAAGACCCCAGCGGGTGCGATACTGGTCGGGGGTCATGTTATAGTGGGTCATGAGATGCCGCTTGAGCATCTTCAGCTTCTTGCCGTCTTCGAGGCAGACGATGAAGTCGGGCTTGACCGAGGAGCGGATCGGGACCTTGGGCTCGGGACGGGCTTCGGGCGCGGCGGCAGCGCCACCAAGTCCGGAAAGCGCACCGTGCACGTTCTGGATGAGAACGGCCAAGTCATTGACCGATACGCTGTTGTTGCTGACATGGGCAGCGACGATGTCGGCGGTCAGCGTGATCAGCGTGTCGGCGTTCATTTCATTATCGTTCATCGGGACCCCCGGGGCTCGTCATTTGAGGAGACTGTCGCTGACGGATGCGCGCACGTCCCTTTACCGAATCGCAGCAGAGAAACGCAAGTGGCGCGCGGGCCGCTGGCCAAAGACCGAAGATCAGACGTTGCGGGCCATGGTCAAGGCATCGAACAGCTCACCGTCGGTGCCACGATAATATTTGGCGCGGCGGCCGACGATGACGAATTTTTGCTGGCGATATAGCGACACCGCCGGATTGCCGTCGCGCACTTCGAGGTGGAGGTGGCGGGCGCCGTCGACCAGCGCATCGGACACGAACCGCTGCATGAGGGCGAGCGCGACGCCTTTGCCGCGGGCGGAGGGAGCGACGGCGATGAGGAGGAGTTCGGCCTCATCGGCGACATGGCGTCCGAGGCTGAAGCCGACCGGGATCGAACCGTCGCGTGCGAGCATCAGGGTCACTCCGCTCATCGGCAGGATGCCGGCGCACTGGCTGCGGGTCCAGGCCTCGCCGAAGCGCGGGTCGAAGCTCTCCTCCATGACCTGCATGACCTCGTCGAGGGCGTCCCCGCCGGCGCGGGCGACGGTCAGGTTGCGGGGCGAGGGTCCGATCATGCGGCGCGCGGGCGGGCATCGGGTGCCCGGCCGTAGACCGGGCGCGGCGGGGCCATGCGCAGCGGCTCGGGGAGGCCCATGGCGTCGGCCGCGGCGGGCAGCCGGTCGATCGCCTCGCCAAAGCCGCGCGCGGTGACGAGGGCGGCGGCGGCGGGGCCGGCGACCTGATCAGCGGTGATGAACCGCGCGGCTTCGGCGACGGGCAGGCTGACGAGTTCGCCGGTCGGGGCGAGCGGGGCGCGGTCAAACTGCTGGACGAACAGCTCGCCGTGGCCGCCGGGAAGGGCGATGCCGAGCGGGCCTTCGCCTGACACGCCCGCCGCCAGCAATGCGAAGGTGGCGAAGCCGGTCAGGGGCACGCCCCAGCCGAGCGCGAGACCATGCGCCGCTGCGATCCCGACTCGCAGCCCGGTGAAGCTGCCAGGCCCGCAACCGACCAGGATCGCGCTCGGACGGTGACGGCCGAGCAGCGCCTCGAGGATCGGCACCAGCCGCTCGGCATGGCCCCGCGCCATCGTTTCGTCGCGGCGATCGACAAGCGAGCCGTCGGCGGCAAACAGGGCCGCGGTGCAGGCCGGTGTGGCGGTGTCGAAGGCGAGGATCATGAAGGGCGGACTTTGCCTGTGTGGTACAGAGAGGGCAAGCCGCCCGGCCTCCTCCTGGCCAGGCCCGGACGACGACCCTATTTCTTCTGCGCGTCGATCTTCTTGCGGAATTCGGTCCAGCTGGTGGCATTGGGGCGCTGGTCGTCGAGCGGCGGCGGGGCGTTGTAGGTCGGGTAGCTGCGCGCGATCTCGTCCTTGAGGACGGCGGGCAGGTCCTCGAAGCGGGCGACCTTGGTGCCGACGGCATTGTGGACCATTCCGCCGGCGCGACCGCCCATCTTCATCCACGGCAGCCAATCGCTCAAGCGGACCCAACTGACCGTCCCGTTGATGTCTTTCGTGCGCGGGTCGAGCGCTGCGCGGACCGGCATGGCGAAGTCGAAGATCTCCATCGCGTGATAATGGTTGCCGACATGGTCCTGATAGTCGCCGGCGAGCGGGTTCTTGTAGAACAGTGGCACCTCGACCGGCATCAGCAACCAGTCGCCCATGCGCTTCATCGGGACCGAATAGGGCTTGCCGTCTTCGGCAAAGGCGAAAGTCGGGCGGCTGTTGACGGGATCGTTGGCGACGTGGAACAGGTCAACCGTCTCCTGCGTCCAAGGGTTCTTCCACTGGCGCACCACCGCGCCGGTGGCGGGATCGAGGTAGAGCATCAGCTCGCGGCTGACCATGCGATAGCCGCGCCCGCGCTTGGGATCGCTGAGGGCGACGCACTGGCGGATGTTCATCCCCTCGATGTCGAACAGGTGCCGGTCTCGCTCGCCCTCGACACGCGAATAGACGTGGCCAGCCCAGCGGTAGATGGCGGGAATGCCGTCGCCGGGCCCGCACTGGAGCTTGCGCATGATCTCCACCGCATCATTGGGCAGTGCGGGATCGAGCGGCTTGCCCTGCGCGAGGGCTGCGCTGCTGGCGGTGAGTGCGAGTGCGGCGAGCAAGGCTTTCATGATTGTCCCCCAGGGTGGTCGATGGTCGGCTTGACTTTAAAGTTGTCCGGACAAATTAAGCAAGGGCAAGCTTTGTCGACCGGGGTCCGATTGTCAGTTTCTCTATCCTCATTGTTGTTCGTCCCCGGTGACCGGCCCGATCGCGTGGCAAAGGCCCGGGCGGGCGGGGCGGATCTGGTCTGCGTCGATCTGGAGGATGCGGTCCCGGCGGACGGCAAGGACGCGGGCCGGGCGCTTGCGGTCGAGCTGGCCGGCGAGGGCGATCCTGGACTTGCGATTCGAATCAACCGGGTGGCGAGCCGCGCGGGGCTTGCCGACCTGCTCGCGCTGGCCGACCGGCCACCCGCGATCCTGCTGGCACCGATGTGCGAAAGCGCGGCGGAGCTGGCGATCGTCCGGTCGGTTGTCGGAGAAGGTGTTGCGCTGATCCCGCTGGTCGAGACAGTCGCGGGGCTGAGGGCAGCGGGCGATATCGCCGCCGCGCCGGGCGTCGTGGCGCTCATGTTCGGCGGGGGCGATCTGTCGGCGCAACTCGGCGTCGCACTGGAATGGGAGCCACTCATGACCGCGCGAAGCCACATGGTGATGGCGGCAGCGGGGGCCGGTGTGGCGGCGATCGATGTGCCGTTCGTCAAGCTCGAAGATGCGGATGGCCTGGCCGAGGAGTGCCGACGCGCCAGGGCGCTAGGCTTCACCGGCAAGGCGGCGATCCATCCGGCGCAGCTGGACGCGATCCATGCCGCCTTCCGGCCGAGTGACGCGGAGAAGGATGAGGCCCGACAGGCGCTGGCGGCGTTTCGTGACGGCGGCGGTGCCGCGGTGCGTTGGCAGGGACGAATGCTGGAGGCGCCGCTGATGGCGCGGCTTGCCCGGATTGCAGGAGAGACGAATGCGTAATGGGGCGATCGAAGTGGCACCGGGGCGCTTCCGCGAAACTTTCGGTCGCTATTTCGAGGATTTCGAGGTCGGGCACATCTATGAGCATCGCCCCGGACGGACGATCACCGACACCGACAACGTGTGGTTCACGCTGCTGACGATGAACACGCATCCGGCCCATTTCGACTATGAATATGCCAGCAAGACCGAGTTCGGAAAGCCTTTGGTCTGTTCGCCCTTCACCGTCGCGCTGATCGTCGGGATGAGCGTTTCCGACGTCAGCCAGAAAGCCGTCGCGAACCTTGGCTGGGACGATATCAAGCTGACCCATCCTCTGTTCCCCGGCGACACGCTTTATGCCGAGAGCGAGGTGCTGGCCAAACGCGAGAGCAAGTCGCGGCCAGAGCAGGGCATCGTCACGGTCAAGAGCCTCGGGCGCAACCAGAAGGGCGACGTGATCTGCACCTTCGTCCGTCACGTTTTGGTGTGGAAGCGGGGCTTTGGCCCGGGAGACGATTGATGGATGCGATTTCCTCCACCAACACTCTGTCGCGTGACGAGGAAGAGGCGCTGTTCGAGACCATCGACCGGTGGATTGAGCGAGAGGTCCGGCCGGTCGTGATGAAGCATGACCATGGCGACATCTGGCCCGAGGAACTGGTCGGGCAGATGGCCGAGATGGGGCTGTTCGGAGCGACCATCGGCCAGCAATATGGCGGGCTCGGGCTGCCCGCGACGACTTATGCCAATATCGTCGCGCGCATCGCCTCCTACTGGATGGCGATCACCGGCATCTTCAATTCGCACCTGATCATGGCCGCGGCGGTCGAGCGCTTCGGGACCGAGGGGCAGAAGCAGGAGTGGCTGCCCCGCTTCGCGACCGGCGAGGTGCGCGGCGGGCTGGCGCTGACCGAGCCCAATGCGGGGAGCGATTTGCAGGCTATCCGCACTGTCGCGCGCCGCGACGGCGACGATTACGTCATCAGCGGGACCAAGACCTGGATCTCCAACGCGATCAACGGCAGCTGCTTTGCGCTGCTGGTCAAGACCGACCCCAGTGCCGACCCGCGCTACAAGGGCATGAGCCTGTTCATCGCGCCCAAGGGCCCTGGTTTCACCACCGGCAAGAAGTTCGACAAGCTTGGCTACAAGGCGATCGACAGCGCCGAACTGATGTTCGACGATTATCGCCTGTCCAAGGAGCATCTGATCGGCGGGGTCGAGGGGCAGGGCTTTTTCCAGGCGACCGGCGGGCTCGAGCTCGGGCGGATCAACGTCGCGGCGCGCGGGGTTGGCCTCGCCGAGGGCTCGCTGCGGCTGGCGACCGAATATGCGCAAGTGCGCGAGACGATGGGCAAGCCGATCGCGCAGCACCAGGCGATCCAGCTCAAATTGGGCGAAATGGTCACGCGCGCCCGCGCCGCGCGGCTACTGACCTTCGATGCGGCGCAGGCCTATGATCGCGGCGACCGCTGCGACCTGGAAGCCGGGATGGCCAAATATTTCGCTTCGGAAGCGGCGGTCCGCAACAGCGAGGAGGCGATGCGCATCTTCGGCGGATATGCCTATTCCAAGGAATATGAGATCGAGCGCTATTACCGAGACAGCCTGCTGATGTGCATCGGCGAGGGCACCAACGAATTACAGCGGATGATCATCGCCAAGCAATGGCTGAAGTTGAACCCGGCGTGAGTCTGCTGCCGCTCTCTGGCCTCAGGATCCTGTCGTCCGAGCAATATGGGGCGGGGCCTTACGGGACGATGTTCCTGGCGCAGCTGGGGGCCGAGGTGATCAAGCTGGAGCCGCCCAAGGGCGGGGATTCGGCGCGCGCGACGGGGCCCTATTTCGCCGGGCCGGACGACAGCCTGTTCTTCCAGACCTTCAACCTCAACAAGCGTTCGATCACGATCGACCTGCAGAGCGCGGGCGGACAGGAAGTGCTGCAGCGGCTGGCGGCAAGCGCGCATGCAGTGACCAACAATGCGCGCGGTGACCTGCCCGAGCGACTGGGGCTCACTTACGACAAATTGAAGGGCGCCAATTCGCGCATCGCCTGCGTCCATGCCAGCGCTTACGGCCGGACCGGGCCGCGCGCTTCGTGGCCGGGCTATGATTATCTGATGCAGGCCGAGGGCGGATGGATGAGCCTGACCGGCGAGCCCGACGCGCCGCCGACGCGCTTCGGGTTGAGCTTGGTCGACTTCATGACCGGATCGATGCTGGCGACCGCGACCCTGGCCGCCATTCGCGATGCCGAGCTGAACGGGGTCGGGCGCGATCACGACCTGGCGCTGCTCGACGCGGCGCTGCACCAGACCAGCTATCCGGCCGTCTGGCATCTGAACGAGGGCCACGACACCGCCCGCGCGCCGCGCTCGGCGCATCCTTACGTGACGCCGAGCCAAACGTTCCGGACCGCGGATGGCTGGATCTTCGTCATGGCGCAATTGCCCAAATTCTGGGCCCGGCTGGTCGAGGCGATCGGGCGGCCCGACCTCGCCGACGACCCGCGTTTCACCGGCCTGCCCGAGCGGCTTGCCAATCGCGACGCACTGACCGCCGAGCTCGATGGCGTTTTCACCACGAAGCCGAGCGCGCATTGGGTCGGGCTGCTCGGCGGGCAGGTGCCCGTCGCGCAGGTGCGCGGGCTGGCCGAGGCGTTGTCGCAGGAACATGCGGGCGACATGGTGGACGTGGTCGAGCATCCGGCGCGCGGGCCGATGAAGGTGCTCGCCAATCCGGTGCGCGTCGGGGGCAAGCGGATGCCCAATCGCGCAGGGCCGAGCCTTGGGGCCGATACCGAGGCGCTGCTGGCCGAGCTCGGATATTCCGACGCCGAGACCGCGGCCCTGCGGCGCGACGGAGCGATTTGATCATGGGGGCGCTGGACGGCGTGCGGGTGATCGATCTGACCCTCTTCCTGCCCGGCCCGATGCTAACCATGATGATGGCCGACGAAGGCGCTTCGGTGGTGAAGGTCGAGCCGCCGGGCGGCGATCCTGCGCGGGCGATGCCGCCAGTCGACGCTGCGGGCACGAGCCGGTGGTTCGGGGCGGTCAACCGGGGCAAGGACTGCCGCCGGATCGACCTCAAGAGCGCGGAAGGGCGCGCGATATTGCTGGGCCTGGTCGGCGAGGCCGACGTGCTGGTCGAGGGATTTCGCCCAGGCACACTGGCGCGGCTCGGGCTCGATCCGGCGGAGATGCGGCGGCGGCACCCGCGGCTGGTCACGGCTTCGTTGACCGCGTTCGGCGGCAGCGGCCCGATGGCGCGGCATCCGGCGCACGATCTGGTGGTGCAGGCGCTGTCGGGCTTTCTCAGCGTCAACGACGGCGGCGACGGCGTGCCGGTGGTGCCGGGCGTGCCGAGCGCCGACATGGCGGCAAGTCTGACGGGCCTTTCGGCGATCTTGATGGCGTTGTTCCAGCGCGAGCGCAGCGGCAGGGGAGCGCATTGCGACATCGCGATGCTCGACAGCCTGCTGCCGTGGTGTGCGCATCTGGCGGGCGAGGCGCTGGCGGGGGGCGCGGCGCCAGTGTCGGCGCGGCAGCGTTCCCTCGGCGGCGCCGCTTTTTATCGCCCGTATCGCTGCAAGGACGGGCGCTTCGTCGTACTTGGCGGACGCGAGGAGAAATTTGCGCGCGCGCTGCTCGAAGCGGCCGGACGGCCCGACCTCATTGCCCTCAGCCAGGCACCGGCAGGCGAGCAGGAGGCGCTGGTCGCTTTCCTCGAGGCGATGTTCATGACGTGTGTTCGCGACGAATGGAGCGCATGGTTCGAGGGGCGGGACGTAGCCTTCGCCCCGGTCCTCGATTTTGCCGAAGCCTTCGGAAGCGAGGCGGTGCGGGCGCGCGGGTTGGTGAACGACGCCGGTTTCGCCTCGCCGATCCGGATCGAGGCGTGAATGTCAGCCGTTGATCTCGATATGGGTCGAATAAGCGAAACGCTCGCCCGGATGGTGGCTGACCGAAATCTCGAACAGGAAGTCGCCGGCAAAATAGGAACGGATGACGCGCAGCGCCGGACTTCTTGGCACCATGTCGAGCGCGCGGGCGATAGCGGCGGGAACGGGGACGGCCTGGATTTCCTGCGTGACGCGATCGACCGACAATCGTCCCTGCTCGGCCAGCTGGCGAAACAGGGTGAAGCGCTTGGGGTCGAGGTGATCGACGACGAAGGCGAGGCTCGGGGCGATGAACACATCGGTGTGGGCAAGGAGTTCGCCGCCCGCCTCGCGCCGCACGCCGCTCAGGCGCAGCCAATCTCCCGACACGTCCTCGATAATGTGCGCGGCGATGCGGGACGGGACCGGGCTGTTGGGCAGCCGCTCGTAGCTGATGTGCGAGCCGCGGGCATATTGCAGGATCTCACCGATATTGGAGATTGGCTGGTGCAGGGCACCGCCGCGTGCGGCCGCAGGCTGGAGCACCGTGCCCGACCCGCGGCGGCGCGCGATCAGCCCTTCAAGCTCGAGTCTGCGCAACGCCTCGCGCACGGTGAAGCGCGAGACGTCATGCGTTCGGCAAAGCTCGGCTTCGGTTGGAAAGGCGGCGCCCGGCTTGCCTCGCTGCGCCAGGATCGCGGTCCGCAACTCATCCGCCAGTGCGACATAGCGTGGAGTCCTGCTGGCGGTCCCGGGGCTGGCCTTGGCGGTGGGCAAGGGTCTATACGCTCCTTCCAAGGGAGGCCGGCGAAATGAGCCTGGCACTCGAACAACTGGCGGCGCATGTAAACCGCCCGACGCAGGAAAGCGACTGCGCGCGTGCCGTGCTTCACCTGCGCGACTGGCTGGCCTGCGTCGCGGGAGGACGCAAGAGCGACGTTGCGGAGGCGGGACGCAGGCTCGGCGACCCGTTGGCGACCGCCGCACTCATCGGCAATGTGATGGAGATGGACGACGTCCACCGCCTTGCCCGTTTGCATCCGGGTCCGGTGGTGTGGCCCGCCGTGCTGAAGATGGCGGCAACGCGCGAGCAGATGCTCGACGCCGCGATCGCGGGCTATGAAGCGATGATCGCGGTGGGGGAAACGCTCGACGATCGTCATTATGCGCATTGGCACCCGACCAGCACTGCCGGAATCGTGGGCGCGGCGGCGGCGGCGGGGCGCTTGCTCGGATTGGGCGACGAGCCGATGGCCGATGCACTCGGCCATGCCACCAGCCTGGCGGGTGGGCTGTGGCACATGCGCTACGGCGCCAACATGACCAAGCAGGTCCATGTCCTTCACGCCGCGGAAGCAGGGCTGCGCTGTGCCCAGGCGGCGGCGGCGGGGCTGACCGGGGCGCCGGGCTCGCTCACCGGGCCGCAGGGGCTGCACGAAGCGATGTGCGACGATCCCGGCCCGATGATCCTTGGCCCACGATGGCGGATCCATGAGGTCAGCTTCAAGGGCTGGGCCGCCTGTCGACATGCACATCCCGCGATCGACGCGGCGCTTGAGGTTGGGAGTCCGGTAGGGCCGATCCTGGTCGAGACCTATCGCGACGCACTGACTTTCTGCGATCGCCCGCATCCCGAAACCCCGGCCGAGGCCCGCTTCTCGATCCAGCATAGCGTGGCGATCGTCCTGACGCATGGCGAGCCTCGGCCCGAACATTTCGAGGCGCCCACAATTGCCGCCTTGGCGTCCTTGCGTGACAGGGTTCAGGTGACTGAGGACCCCGACTTCACCGCCCGCTATCCGGCGCATTTCGGTGCCCGGCTGACGGCGGG
>JANPKL010000161.1:0-32205 GCA_031425975.1 Sphingomonas sp. | reverse complement strand
CATCTACCTGCGCGGTACTACGCTCGGCGAAACACGCCCACAGCGACTTACCGAGACAATTTCTTCCGAAATGTCGCCGGCATGGTCTCCCGACGGCGCCCGGCTGGCCTTTGTCAGGATCGGGGACGGCGGTCGCCCTTGTGAAATCGTGATCATGACGCTGCCGGATCGTGCGGAGCGAAGTGCAGGGCGCTGTCGGCAGGCGCGCGCGACGAAGATCGACTGGCTGGGTGCGCGAACCATCCTTTATTCCGATGGGCCAGGCGCGGGCCCGTGGCGCCTGTTCGCGCTCGACATCGACAGCGGGACATCGGGGCCACTGACCTCGCCCGGACCTCGCATGCTGGGCGACAGCGCGCCCACCGTGTCACCGGACAGCCGCCACATCGCGTTTCGCCGGACGGTGACGCACGGCAATGACGATATCCTGCTTCTCAACCTCTCCAGCGGCGCGGTTCGCCCGCTTGGAGTGGGAGGATGGAAGGGCATCGGAATGGCTTGGGCACCGGACTCGCGCACCCTCTTCATGACGTCCAATCGTGGCGGCGACTTCGGCCTGTGGAGCATCGATACCAACAGCAAAGGCCTGCCGCAGCGGGTCAGCCAGGGCATTATCGCGCTCGGCCAGATCTCGGCGGACCGGAGCGGCAACCTTGCCGTCGAGACGATTCGTTCCCGTGCCAACCTGTTCGCCCTCAAGGCAGGTGCTGACCCTGAGCCGGTCACAACCGCCGATGGAAACGATTGGGACCCGGACATCTCGCCTGACGGGATCACCGCCTTCGGCTCCGATGTTAGCGGATCGAACGAATTGTGGATCAAACGACCGGGCGAAGATCCGGTGCGGCTGACGCGGCTCCGGGGAAGCTACATCTATTCTCCTCGCTGGTCTCCTGACGGGCGAAGGATTGCCTTCATAGGAGCCGGCCAAGGGCGGAGCGATGTCTATACGATCAACGCGGACGGGTCTCGGCTGAGGCGGTCGACCACCGATGGCGTGAACAAGGGGACGGTGGCCTGGGTTGGTCCCTCCCAGCTCGTCTATACCGAGGAGGGGGTAGACGGCTGGAGGTTGATGCGGGTGGACGGCGGCGGCCGGCGGCCCGTACCCGGCAGCCAAGGCCTGATCGTCGTCCGGCGCTCGCCCGACGGCGCGCTCTTCGGACGGGGAGCCAAGCCGGACTTGCTTCGGCTTCGCTACAAAAATGGCAACATTGTCCAAAGCGCCACCGGGCTTTCGGCGCCTGTCGCCGAGGCTTGGATTCCAACTCGGGACGGCATCTACTGGGTTGAGAACGGTTTCGAGGGACCTTGGGCGATCCGTTTCACAAGCTGGAACAGGCAGTCCCGCGTGATTGGAAGCCTTCAGTCGTTCGCCCGACCCGCCCTGGCGCTACGCCCCGCCGACGGAGCTGTGGTGGTGCCCCGGCTGATCGAGGAATCCTCCGACTTGATCCTCTTCGAGGTTCAAAGAAACTAAATCTGCACCGGAGAAGGAGCTACTAACGCCCGTATCCACTCAGGTCAGTCACTTCGAATGCCAACATGCTGTGCCGTTCGACCTATAAGTGCGAACATCACGATTGAGTCTTTTCGAGCCAGATAGTGCTTGGGTATTCGAACCCTATTTCGCCGCAGGAACGTGCCGCATTTGTGTAACTATTTTGCCGCCTTCCTTCACCTCTAGGGTGTCGGCAGAGAAAGAAAACTGAACAGGCCGATCGCTAACTCCAAACCGGCCCGTTCCGGTGGGTATCAGGTTAAACATAGTTCCGTTCGATAAAAGCGTGAGAGCTCTATCAACACGGCGAACCTTCGCGCTGGGGCCGCCTTCCATTGCATAGTCTCCGACCCATGCCGCAGTGCTTGGCTGGGGGCTACGACGGGAACGAGCTTTACGCGTTCGGGGCCATGATCATAGCTCGCTACACGACGCATTTGCCACCTCGCGCCAACTTGCTGCCAGACTGAAGTGAAGCGAGCCATGCCGCTGGGGCGCTCAGGCTCACCCGCCTTGGTTTCAAGGAACCGATGCTCACCGGAAAACAGAGCGAATCCTCCAGCAAGAGGGTCAAAGCGTATGCTTTCCTCAATCGCCTCGCGGCGAATGCGCTTCTGACGGGTAGCGCAAGGACCTCGCATCATGGACGAGGCGACTGCCAAGCGCCCAGCTTTCAGACCGGTCTTGTCGTGATAGAACTCGGCGTCGCTTGTAAAAAGTGCAGCCATTGCTCCCTGATCGCAGCGATTAAAAGCCGTCCAGAAAGCTGCGTCAGCCTGCCTGACCGCTAACTCGGTCGGCGTCGGCTGCGATCGAGCAGTGGCCGTCCCCGGCATCAGTGCGAGCAAGGGTACCGTCAACGCAGGGGTGATCCGACGTCTCTTCCCTTTAATTATAATCAGCTCCAGTTCTCGCACGCGTGCTGTCGCGGTGTTGTATAGCACTAACACGCCAAACGAAAGAGGAGACAACTTCGGCCTTTCGCTCGAACATGCGCAGTCCCTCGCCGTCCGTAGAACTCAGCGTGGCAGGGGTGCCTTCCTGCTCGCACAAGCGAAGGCTGCGCCTCAAGTGTCGTCAAAGGCATGTACGGCTTACAGACACAAACGTCTGCTTTCGTTCTTCGGTAGCGAAAAGCAGACAATCCGCTATCGGCCCAGGTCCGGCTATAGGACTTCACCTGAACCGACGACCGCTTTGGGGACGCTTGCGAGCGGCCTCAAGCGGCCGGTTTTGGGTCTTTCCGGACGCAAGGCTCCGCCCCGGACCTTTTCCAATCCTTCGTGGAGCGACGCCTAGTCGCCTGTGCGTTCAGACTTCCCTCGGCTGGTTCTCCGTCTGGAAAGACTCACAAGCAGACATTAAGGGCCGCTTTGTCGCTTCCCACGACCGGACGAATGTTCAAGTATGATCGTCCTGTCGGCATCAATGGGGGACATCCTTCGGTTATGGTCGAGCAGTACCAACCGCTTGACTGGTACCCACCTATACTCTGATGGCGGTCGCACGACTGTATCGAAAGGTATTGAAGCTGTGCTCGGGGTCACTGGTAGTGGCTGCGCCAAGTTTTCAGCGATTGTTCTGGTGGAGCACGATCGCATTGGCACAGGGCTGAGCCGCCAGGTCTGTTAGCCTTTGCTCGATCTGCGAACGCTTCTTTTCTTCGTTTGCAATCTCGATTTCGCCAATTACTTCCATTGGACCTAGAACGTCTGACAATAAAACATATGCCAGAATTTCTCCGGGCTGCGGCACCGCGGGTCGAACAAGCGCGAGGCTCCGCTGTGTTGCTGGCACTACAGTACAGCCCGCCAGCACGAGGGCAGGGGCGGCTGGGAGTGCCATGCGTAGCATCTGCCGTCTCATAAGGTGCCCAGATACTTCTCGGGTCGGGGACCGTCACCGACCCAGATTGCCGTCGCATTGAAATATCTGAACGGTTTATCGAGCGAGAGGCCGACAACGACGCGCGTGCCGTTCAGTCGGCGGTTGAGCGGGTCCAAGATGATCGCGTTCGCCCCTCGAGCGCCAGCCATAACGCGAAGTCGGCTTTCCAGCACTCTAGGAAGATCGCCTCCGTCATCCTTGACGAACAGTTCATCGACGACGGAAAAACGGCCTTTCACTAAGTCCGCGGTCTCAAAAACCTGCACATCGCGCGCATCTACCCGAATGGGTTGGGTCATTACCACACTGGGCGGTCCGACCCGCTCGATCGTGCATCCGGTCAATCCGACCGCCAGACACGTTACCAGCGATGCTCGGATGTGTTTCCTCCCTGCTGCGCGACACCCCATGAAACACGTGCTCGCGACGTCACAACATTCGAGCGCACGACAGGTGAATGCAGCATTGCTGAAAGGCCGACGCGTCGGCTACACATCGAGCCAAGCCGCCGGCTCATGGCTGCCAAGCAACCACCTGCTGCCGCTGCCGTCCGAGGCCTCCAATTTCGAGTTCGACCACGTCGCCGGGGGCGAGAAAGCGCGGCGGCTTCATGCCGAGGCCGACGCCGGGCGGCGTCCCAGTCGAAATGATATCGCCAGGCTGAAGGCTCATGAATTGCGACACGTAGGACACGAGATAGTCGACCCCGAAAATCATGGTCGTGGTCGATCCGCGCTGCATGATATCGCCGTTGACCGACAGCTCCATCGCGAGTGCCTGCGGGTCGTTAACGTCGTCCGTGGTGACCAGCCACGGGCCGATGGGGCCGAAGCCGTCGGCGCTCTTGCCCTTGACCCACTGGCCGGTCCCCTCGAGCTGGAAGGCGCGCTCGGACAGGTCATTGATGACGCAAAAGCCAGCGATATGATCGCGCGCGTTTCCGACCTCGACATAGCGACCTTCCCGCCCGATCACGACTCCCAGTTCGACCTCCCAGTCGGTCTTGGTCGACCCCTTGGGGATGATCACATCATCGTCCGGCCCGGCGATTGCGCTGGTCGCCTTCATGAACAGGATCGGCTCGATAGGGGCGCTAACCCCGGTCTCGGCGGCATGATCGGCGAAGTTAAGGCCGACGCAGATGAATTTTCCGACACGGCCGACGCAGGGCCCGACACGTTCGGGTGTCACCGGGGGAAGGCTTGCGGCATCAAGCGATCGAAGCACCCCGAGACCCTCGGGCGTGAGCCAGGTGCCGGCGATGTCGTCGACATGCGCGGACAGGTCGCGAATTATGCCCTCCGCGTCGAGCAATCCCGGACGTTCGTGGCCGCGCGGACCATATCGGAGCAGCTTCATCGATCCCTCACATCGTCCATCCGCCGTCGAGCACATGCGCCTGACCGGTGGTGAAGGCGGATTCTTCGCCCGCGAGGTAGACGGAAAGGGCCGCCACTTCTTCCGCGCGGCCGAAACGGCCCATTGGCTGGCGCGCGAGAAAACTTGCGCGGGCCCCGTCATAGTCGCCGCTGTCGTGGAGGCGTTGCTGCAGCGAGGGCGTGTCGATGGTGCCGGGCGCGATGGCATTGCAGCGAATGCCCTGCGCCACGAAGTCGGCGGCGACCGACTTGGTCAGGCCGATCACCGCAGCCTTGGTCGTGCCGTAGAGAGCGCGATTGGGCACGCCGCTGATCGAGGAGGCGACTGACGCCATGTTGACGATGCTCCCGCGACCCCTTGCAATCATCCCGGGGAGGACGGCACGGATGGTTCGGAGCATGGCCGAGACATTGAGATCGACCGCCGCTGCCCATTGCGCTTCGGAGAAATCGAGAATGGTGCCCGAGGGTACCATTCCGGCGACATTCAACAGCACGTCGGCGTCATGCGTCACGAGGCGGGCGACGGCGGTCGGGTCGCGCACGTCAAGCGGGACGACCTCTATCCCTGGCGAGATGTCGGAGAGCGATTGCAATGCCGCCTCGTCGATGTCGGTCGCGATCACTCTGGCACCCTCGGCGGCAAAGGCGAGCGCGCAGGCGCGACCAATGCCCGCCCCCGCAGCGGTGATGATGCACGTCTTGTGGGAAAGCCTCATTCGTCACCCAATCGGTAGAAGATGCGGGCATTGCCACCCAGGATTGCGGCGCGTTCGCGGGCCGATAAGGGCGCGAGCAAGCAATCGGTCCACTCGCGCCAGTCATGATAGCTGATGGCAAGGGTCGCGAAGGGCCAGTCCGAACCCCAGATCAAACGATCTGGGCCAAACAGATCGAGCAGGCTATCGACCACCGGCCAGACGGAATCGAGCGAGATCGGACCCTCGATCTCGGTGGCGAGGCCCGACAGCTTGCACCAGATATTCGGAAGCGCGGCTAATGCCGCCATGTGCCCGCGCCAGGCGGCGAGATCATGGCCGATCGATGGCTTACCGGCATGATTAACGACGATACTGAGCGTCGGTTGCGCTCGCGCCATTGCCGCGAGTGCTGGCAGTTGCGCGGGGCGCACGAGCGCATCGAACGAGAGGCTGAGATCGGCGCAGCGGGCCAGCGCCGCGGCATTCCCAGGGTGCGCGATCCACTGATCGTCGGCAACGTCCTGAAGCATTGGGCGGATGCCGACGAGTAGCGGATCCCTTGCCATCTCGGTCAGCATCGTGACGGCCCGCGGATCGCCGAGCGGTATCCAGCCGACGACCCCGGCGACAAAGCCGCTGGCGCGGGCCAGGCCGAGCAGAAAGTAAGTTTCGGCCACGGTCGGTGCGGCCTGCACGAGAATCGTGCGAGCAATGCCATGCGCCGCAAGCAACGGCTCAAGATCGGCCGGCAGGAAGTCGCGATGGAGATTCGCGATCGCGGGCGTCAGCCACCTGTAATCGGCCCGGTCGGGTCTCCAGAAATGCTGATGGGCATCGATCAGCATCGGGTCATGCGATCAGCTGCTTCGCGCGCAATTCTTTCCACAGCGCCGCGGGGCAGAACAGTCGTTGCCACTGCACGGCCGCCGCGATCTGCCCGGCGTTGCGCAGTCCAACCACGATTTCAGTGACGGCGGGGTGCCTGACGGCAAAGTGCATTGCGGCGGCAGGCAGGGGCACGCCATGCCGGGCGCAGACGGCAGCGATGGCATCGCGGCGCTCGACCATCGGTAGGCTCGCGGGGGCGTAGTTGAAGGTGGTGCCACCGGCGAGTAGCCCGGAATTGAAGATGCCCGCCGCCATGATCGCCACCCCTCGGCCGTGCGCCTGATCGAGGAATTCGCCGCCGCTCTGGTCGAGCAATGTAAAGCGCCCGGCCAGCAGGATGACGTCGAGATCGGTGCGCGCCAGCACCTCGGCACAGACCTGCCATTCGTTGACGCCGAGCCCGATCCGTTCGGCCAGGCCCTGCGCCTGCAGCTCGCGCATGGCGGGAAGCGCCGCGTCGAGTGCCTGCCCCAGGATTGCCGGATGGCTGCCGCGACCGTGGACGACCGACCCGATATCGTGGAGCAGCAGGGTCTCGACCCGCTCGACCCCAAGCCGTTCGAGGCTCGCCTCGAAACCGCGAAAGACCCCGTCGCGGCTATAGTCGAACACCGGATGGCAAGGCGGGGTATCGACGAAACCGGTCGGCTCTCCGCCCGGGCCGGGTCGGAGGCGGCGTCCGACCTTAGTCGACATCGTGAACCGGCGATTGCCGTAAGCGCGATGAAAATCGCCGATCCGCTTCTCGCTCAGTCCGTGACCATAGAGAGGAGCAGTGTCGATCCGCCGGATCCCGAGATTCCAGGCATGATCGAGGGCATCCGCTGCCGCGCCATCGGACAAAGCCGTGAAGAGATTGCCGATCGGTGCAGCGCCGAAGCACAGCGGCACGTCTCGGCAAAGGTCACCCTCTATTTGCATCATTCACTGGTAAAACATTGTTTGCCGAACGAGGCAAGTCAGCCATGGCGCAGAGTGTCGCTGATCGCGTCCCCGCCCTTGCGCACCGCGGCAAGCGCATCGTCCATGGTGGAGCGAGCGGAGCGGCCCGAAACGAATGGCAATGTCAGCGCCGCCACCGCTCCTTCGGAAGCCCCGTCGACGATTGCGACGCCAAGGTCGGTGATCGCGTCGACGAATACGCTGGGGCCCATATGATAGCCCTTGGCACCGATGCGGCGACAGTCGGCAAGGAAGCCATCGGTCTCTTCCTGACTCCAGCTTCCCTCCGCGACCATCTCTGCCAGCCAATCGTCCTGCTGCTCGCGGTCAAGCGACGCGAACAGCACGCGGCCAGAGGTCGAGAGCATCGCCGGACGACGATATCCGACGCGGACTGCAAACCCCAAAAGATCGGGGCTCTCCACCCGCGCGACGATGACGATCTCGTGGCCGCTGCGGACCGCTAAGTGGCATGACTGAAACAGGGTGTCGGCGAGCCGGTGCATGACCGGCAACGCGGCGTCGTGCAGGTTGCGCAGGGGCGGCGCCGACATTGCCAGCGAGAACAGGCGATTGGAGAGTTCGAACCGGTCGTCGTTGCGGCGCTGAAGGTAGCCGCGCCGTTCGAGCACCATCAGCATCCGATAGATTTCGTTGCGCGACCGGCCGAGCGCGGTGGCGATTTCGGCCATGCCCAGTGCCTCGCTCCTGCCCGCGAGCAGCTCGACGATCTCCAGCCCCTTGTCGAGTGCCGGCGCTTCATAGGCGCGCCTGGTGCCCTTGTCGTCCGTCATGACCCGCCCCTGCATTGCCGTGTGATCCCATAGCCACTTGCCATGCAGCATGAAACATGTTCGTATATGGAACGTTGTTTTATGGAGCAGACCGATACCCTCGCCAACTATCGTCTCCGTCGATGTGCACGACCTTCGCTTTCCCACCTCGCGGGGGTTGGCGGGATCCGATGCGATGAACCCCGATCCGGATTATTCGGCTGCCTACGCCGTGCTGCGGACCGACGGTGACCAGGAGGGGCACGGCTTCACCTTCACCATCGGCCGCGGCAACGAGCTTTGCGTTGCAGCGATCCGAGCGCTTGCGCCCCTCGTCGTCGGCACCAGGCTCGACTCGATCACCGCCGACTTCGGCGGCTTCTGGCGCCGTCTCGCGGGTGACAGCCAATTGCGGTGGACCGGCCCCGAAAAGGGTGTCATCCATCTCGGCCTTGCCGCCATCGTCAACGCGATCTGGGATTTGTGGGGCAAGACCGAGGGCAAGCCGGTGTGGCGGCTGGTGACCGACCTTTCCCCGGAACAGTTCGTCAGCCTGATCGACTTTCGCCACATCAGGGATGTGCTCGACCCGGCCCAGGCGCTGGCGATCCGGCAGGCGGCGGTTGCGGGGCGAGACGCACGCGAGGCGGCCCTCCTTGCGGATGGTTACCCGGCCTACACCACCTCCGCCGGCTGGCTCGGATATTCCGACGACAGAATCCGCGCGCTGTGTCGCCAGGCGGTCGCCGACGGCTGGGGGGCGATCAAGATCAAGGTCGGTCGCGACCTTGCGGACGACCGCCGTCGCTGCCGCATCGTCCGCGAGGAGATCGGCCCCGACCGCCTGCTGATGATCGACGCCAATCAGGTGTGGGAAGTCGACGAGGCGGTCGAGTGGGTGAACGCGCTGGCCGACTGCGATCCTTACTGGATCGAGGAACCGGTCAGCCCCGACGACATATTGGGCCACCGCACCGTCGCGCAGGGCGTGCGCCCGATCCGGGTCGCGACCGGCGAGCACGCGCACAACCGGGTGATGTTCAAGCAGATGCTGCAGGCCGATGCGATCGACGTCGTGCAGTTCGACAATTGCCGCCTCGGCGGGCTCAACGAGGCGCTGGCCGTTATGCTGCTGGCCGCCAAATTCGGCAAGCCCGTCTGCCCGCATGCCGGCGGCGTCGGTCTTTGCGAATATGCGCAGCATCTCTCGATGATCGATTATCTGTGTGTCAGCGGTTCGAGCGAGGGCCGCATGACCGAACATGCCGGGCAATTGCACGAACATTTCGTCGATCCCATCCGGATCGAGCAGGGCCGCTACCGCGCTCCGACCCGGCCCGGCTTCAGTGCGGAACTCAAGGTCGGAAGCATCACCGAACATCAGTTTCCGGACGGCATTGTATGGCGCGACCGGGCAGCCTGATAACGCACCGTGGAGGAGGAAGAACGATGACTTACCGGGGGACATTGATGGTCGGGGCGAGCCTTGCGGGCCTTGGCCTTGCTGTGCCGGCCGCGGCCCAGACGACCGCGCCGAGCGAGGCCGTCGCAGCCGCGCCCGCCGACCCGGCCGATACCGGCGAGCAGCCTGGGCAGGACATCGTGGTCACCGCGCAAAAACGGGTCGAGCGCTTGCAGGACGTGCCGCTGACGATCACCGTGGTGACGCCGCGAGCGCTTGAACGGCAGACGATCACCAACCTCACCGACCTCCAGCAGGCAGCCCCCGAACTCAATTACACCGGCCAGCCCTCGGCCGGCTATTCGATCCGCGGCAGCGGCACCCAGACCTTCACGCGCAGTTCGGAGAACAATGTGCTGGTGGTGGTGGACGGGGTCGTCCAGGGGCAGCTGACCCCGCCAACGACCAGCCTGTTCGATCTCGAGCGGGTCGAGGTGTTGAGCGGGCCGCAGGGAATGCTGTTCGGCAAGAACGCATCGGCCGGCGTGGTCAATATCGTCACCGCAGCGCCGCGCCTCAACCTCACGCAAAGCAAGGGCCGGGTGACGCTCGGCGAAGATGGGACGACCACCCTCAACGGCCTCGTCAACGTGCCGCTGGGCTCGACCCTCGCCTTGCGGGTCACCGCGATTCACGACCGCCGCGACGGCTGGCTGTTCAATCGCTTCAATAATCAGCGCGTCGGCGATCGGCGGACGGGCGGAGTGCGTGGCCGCCTGCTGTTCGCCCCGACCGATGCATTGCGCATCAATCTGATCGCGGACAGCGAAGTCGAGAAGGGCGGCAACAACGTCTGGTCGTCGCGCAGCGCCGCGCCGGGAAGCGCCACCAGCATCGCGGGTCGGCTCGCGACATGCGGCGTCACTCCGGGTCCCGACAATGTCGATATCTGCATCGACGGCCCGTCTTCCCGCCGCATCGTCAGTCGCGGCGGCTCTGGCCAGATCGATTATGATCTGGGCCCGGCGACACTGACCAGCATTACGGGCTATCGCAAATATGAACGCGACTCCGACACCGACAGCGATACGCGTCCAGTCAATGTCCTTAACAACAACGCGGCCTTCGACGACATCGGCCAATGGACCCAGGAACTTCGCGTCGCATCCGACGGCCGCCAGTTTATCGACTATGTCGCCGGCATCTTCCTCTACGATTATGACTATCGCAGTCGCACCGACCAGAGCGGAACGCTTGGTCTCCTCCCTTTCGTCACGACGCGCTCGCAGAACGAACAGATCGAACAGAAGAGTAAGGCGATCTTCGGCCAGGCCAGCGTCAACTTGACCGAGCAGATCACCCTGATCGTCGGCGGACGCTACACCTGGGACAAATTGCGCGCCGGCTATCAGTCCTTCGTCGATCCGACACTCGGCATACGCTTCAGTCTGTTCACGCCGCCCGACACCAGCGGATCAACCTCGGTTAGCACAGAGAATTTCTCTTGGCGCCTGGGTGGACAATATAAGCCGAGCCGTGACCTCACCTTCTTCGCCACCGTTTCGCGCGGCTACAAGGGGCCGGCCGCCAATGCGCTGATCGGCACCACGGTGGCCCCGCGCATCGTCCGGCCTGAAATTCCGACCAATTACGAGATCGGGCTCAAGACCGCCTTGCTGGACCGCCGGGTCAATCTCGACCTGTCGCTGTTCCGGACGGACGTGAAGGACTTTCAGGCACAAACGGTGGCGACCGGCGGCACTGTGTCGCAATTTGTCTTCACCAACGCCGACGAGCTCAAATTCCGCGGGGCTCAGGTCAACCTATATGCTCGGCCGGTCGACGGCCTGAACCTCAACGCCGGCCTCCTTTACAATCGAGCGCGATACGGCGATTTCATCGTGGCCTGCAATGCCCCGTATCTCGACGGATGCGTAACCGGGGCGGCGGGCAGCCAGATCAATGCCCAAGGGCGGCAGCTGGCCAATGCGCCGCGCTGGAAGCTGACCGTGGGAGGCGGCTACGAGGCCCCGGTATCGAACGTGCTCAAGGCTTTCGTCGATGCCAGCCTGGCCTATCGCAGCAAGGCTCCGACTTCGGCGACGCCCGATCCCAATCTCGTAATCGGCGGCTATAGCCTGGTCGACGGTCGGGTCGGGATCCGCGCCGTCGACGACAAGTGGAGCATCGCCCTGTTTGCCCGCAACCTGTTCGACAAACGTGCGCCGACACTGATCTTTCGCGATCCCTTGTCGCCCACGGGCAATTACAATCAGAGCTTTAACCAGAGCGCTTTCCGGGTGCTCGGGCTGACCGTCGACGTGGGCTTCTGATGATGACCCCGGGCGAGCCGACCCGTCTCTCCTCCAGTCGGCTCGCCTGGTTCGCGCTACCCCAGGTGCCGCATGGCTTCGCCCTGCTACCCGTGGTGAATTACGTTCCGGGTTTCTATTCGGATCACCTCGGCATGGCACTGACGATGGTCGGGATCGTGCTGGTGCTGACCCGGCTGACCGACATCGTCACCGATCCGCTGATCGGCGCCTGGACCGACAATGCCCGCACCCGATGGGGTCGGCGCAAGCCGTTCATCGTCGCCGGGCTGCCGATCCTGATGGCAGCGACCTGGTTCGTGTTCGTGCCTCCAGGCCCGGTCGGGGCAACTTACCTCTTCTTTGCTCTGTTCGTGATGTACATCGGCTTCGACCTCGTCGACATTCCCTATTCCGCCTGGGGCGCCGAACTGTCGAACGACTATGACGAACGATCGCGCATTCAGGCGTGGAAGGGCGCGGCCAACAGCTTCGGCTCGGTCGTCACTTTGTCGGTGCCGGTGGTGATGCAGGCCTTGGGCTATACGGACATCGAGCAGATCATGATGGTCATGGCGATCTGCTTCCTGATCCTTCAGCCGACCTGCTTCGCGCTCGCGCTGTGGAAGGTGCCGGAGCCGCGCGAGGAGCGACTTCCGGTTCCCCATCAGACGCTGATCAAGCGTTGGCGGCTGCTGCTCACCAATCGTCCGCTTCTCCACCTTGCGGCAGCGCTGATCCTGCTGGTCAGCGGCATGGCGATCGGGGCGACCCTCAACATGATCGTGTTCAAGCATGTCGTCGGCCAGGCCGCCTTCTTTGCGCCCGCCGTATTCGTGCAGAATGTCGTGGCGATCCTCTTTATTCCCTTGTGGCTGAGGGTCGCTGTCAGGCTCGGCAAGCATCGCGCAGTGGCGATCGCAGTCCTCGCAATCGGGGCGTTCAGCGCCTTGTCGTTCTTCGCCGGCCCCGGCGATGGCTGGTATCTCGCCGCGGTCGTCGTCGGGATCGGCGCGGCCATGGGTGGGGGTTTTGCGCTGATCCAGGCGATGATTGCCGACATCGTCGACCGCGACTTGCTGGCGACAGGTGAGGAGCGAACCGGAACCTTCATCGCGGCCATCGCCATCGCCACCAAATTCGCGGTGGTCTTCGGGGTGCTGCTGGGCACGGCCATTCCCGGGCTGGCGGGCTTCCAGCCCTCCGATGCCCTGCACGACCCCCGATCTTTGCTGGTGCTCA
Source organism: Sphingomonas sp. (assembly GCA_031425975.1). GTDB lineage: Bacteria > Pseudomonadota > Alphaproteobacteria > Sphingomonadales > Sphingomonadaceae > Sphingomicrobium. Next base: position 19,178 of record JANPKL010000161.1, on the reverse strand, counting down.
AGTCGGTCTACGCCTTCGTCACGCCGATCCTGGCCATTCCCGCGGCCTGGATATTGTGGCGCTATCCGCTGGGCCGAACGGAGCAGCAGGCGCTTCGGCGCGAGATCGAGGCGCGGGCCGCCACGGCGTGACCGATCACGCCGCCAACCGTCATCGCGCAAGTGCGGGCCCGGCGCCAACTCGCGCGGCAGCCGGCCTTCCGCTCGCCAATGGCTTGCTTGGCGCTATGCTGTGGAACGAGGGCGACGACCTGATCGTGTCGATCGACCGGACCGACCTCTGGGACCTTCGCGAATTGCCGGAATATTCCGGCCCCGATTATACGCACGACCATTTGGCCGCGCTGGTCGAGCGCGGCGCAATGGACGAGATCGCCCGCCGCTTCGAGGCGCCATATTATCGGCCAGCACCGACCAAGCTTCCGGCTGGGCGCCTTCGTTTGCGTGGCCGCGCGCAGAGCCAGGCCGAGCTTGCCTATTTCACCGCCGAGGCCAATGCTGGCGAGGGTCAGGACGCCGTCCACGCGGTGGTCGAGGCCGAGGCGGAAGCGGGTCTTTTGTGGGGTGCCGGCCCCTTGCCCGAAATCGTGCTTGAGGCGCCGCGCTTTGGCCAGGCTCCCGCAGCGGACCGGGCCGCCGACTTCCTGTCGCCCTTCGGTCCCGAGGATCTCGACTATCCGCCGCCGCGGCTGATCACGGAGGAAGATTGCAGCGGATACGTCCAGCAACGTCCCGACGGCACGGCCTTCTGCGCACTGGTCAACTGGTCCTGTCAGGTCGATGGGTGGCGCGCCAGCTGGACGCTGGCGCATGGGAGCGGTCCAGGTGAGGCAGAAGCCTCTGCCCGCTCTATCGTCGCCGAGCGAGGACGCCGCGCTCTAGCAGAACTGCAATCCCGCCACCGGGAATGGTGGGCGAAGGCTTGGGGGATGGTCAACCTTGCCTTGCCGGACGCCGCGCTGGAGCGCTTATGGGTCGAGGAAAGCTACAAGTTCCTGGCGGCGGCCCGCCGCAATGCCCCGCCGGTGGCACTGCAGGGGCCCTGGACGCTCGACAATGGCCGGCTGCCGCCCTGGAAGGGCGATTATCATCATGATCTCAATACCCAGATGACCTATTGGCCGGCGCTAACCGGCAATCGGCTCGACGCGCATGCCGGCTTCCTCGACTGGCTGTGGGAGACTGCGGACGAGTGCCGCCGCTGGACCCGGGACTTTTATGACCTCGACGGCCTCGCCGTGCCGATGACCGCCGACCCTTACAATCGGCAGATCGGTGGTTGGGCTCCCTATACGCATTCGGCGACCAGCGGAGCCTGGCTTGCCCACCATTTCGTGATGCATTGGCGGATGAGCGGTGATCGGCAGTTTCTCGCCGACCGAGCTTATCCCTATGTTCGCGACGCCGCCCTCTTCCTGGAACAGCTGACCCGCTCCGGCGTCGTCGATGGCAAACGCCGCCTCCGGCTCTCCTCTTCGCCGGAGATTGGCGACAACCGCCGTGAGGCCTGGTTCGCCGACTGGACCAATTACGACCTTGTTTTGACGCGCGAGCTCATGACTTCTGCGGCTGAACTGGCGGCCGCGCTCGGCCAGGACGGAGAGGCAGCGGCATGGGCTGCGATTCTGGAGGAGCTGCCGCTCCTGGCGCGCTGCCAGGATGGCGGCCTGGCCGTCGCTCCGGGGCACGAGCCGGGACAATCCCACCGCCATTTCTCACACCTGCTGGCGATTCACCCGCTGCGGCGGATCCCGGCGACCGATAAATGCGCGGCTGCCTCGATTGCACGGCTCGAAGCGCTCGGGACGGACAATTGGATGGGCTACACCTTTGCCTGGATGGCAGGTGTCTACGCAGCAGCGGGCCGGGGCGATGATGCGCTGCGGATGCTGGTGAAGTTCAAGCGCGGCTTTCGTATTCCGTCGAACGGATTTCACACCAATGGTGAGATCGGCGACGAGAAGCTGACCCGCTGGCCCTTCGAGGCCTTCACGCTAGAGGGCAATTGCGCGGCGATGGCGGCGGTGCAGGACATGCTGTTGCAAAGCGACGAGGGCGAGCTTCATCTCCTGCCGGCGATCCCGGCATCCTGGTCCCGTCTTTCGTTCAGCGGCCTTCGCGCGTGCGGCGGTGTGACCGTCGACCTCACGTTCGGCCCCGAACGGTCCGCAGTCCTGCTCCGGGCCGAAGCAAATTGCGAACTGCGCGTGAACCTGCGCGGGGCGCCGGTGACCACCGTCAGTCTGGCGGCAGGCCAATCATCGTGGCTGACCCTGCCAATCGACCCCCTTCCTGCCGAACAATCGGTCGTCGAAAGCGTGCCATGATCGAGCTTCCGCCCGGCTTCCTGTTCGGTGCCTCGACCGCAGCCTTCCAGATCGAGGGCGGTGCCTCGGCCGATGGCAAGGGCGCAAGTATCTGGGATCGTTTCTGCCACTTCCCCGGCAAGGTCGCGGGGGGCGACACCGGTGATGTCGCCTGCGACCACTATCACCGCTTCGAGGAGGATCTCGACCTTATGGCGGCGGCCGGCCTCACGGCCTATCGTTTCTCCATCTCCTGGCCGCGCATTTTCCCCACCGGTACCGGGGCAATAAATGAGGCCGGGCTGGCCTTCTACGATCGGCTGGTCGACGGCTGTCTCGCGCGCGGCATTGCTCCATGGCCGTGCTTCTACCACTGGGACTTGCCCCAGGCGCTGCAGGACCGCGGCGGCTGGTCCTCGCGCGACAGCATCGACTGGTATCTCGGCTATGTCGAAGCGGTGGTTCGTCGCCTCGACCAACGGGTGAGCAACTGGATCATGTTCAACGAGCCGAGCATCTTCACGTCGCTAGGCTATTTGCTCGGTGTCCATGCGCCCGGCGTGGTCGACCCATCGGCCTATGGCGCCGCGGTCCACCACGTCAGCCTTGCGACCGCGGAAGGAATGCGGCTGGTTCGTCGCCTCACGCCCGAGGCCAGGGTCGGGACGGTGTTCGCCGTCAATGGGGTTGAACCTGCGACCCCGAGCGCGGCCGACCAGGTGGCCGCCTTGCGCGCGGACGCGATCATGAACCGGTCGTTCCTCGAACCGCTATTCCACGGCCGCTATCCCCGCGAAATCGATGCCATGGTCGCGCCGTTCATTGCAGGCGGTGATCTGCTGCGAATTCGGGAAGAACCCGATTTTGTCGGCCTGAACCATTATACGCGTGCCCGCATCTCCGCCGCCTCCGCGGTGGCTGGGGGCAATGGCGCCACCGCTGGCGGGGGCTTGGGAATGGCTTCGCCGTCGCTCGGAACGAGCGTGACCGCGATGGGCTGGGAGATCCGTCCCGAAGGCATTTACGAGGCCCTTTTCCGGCTTCGTCGCGACTATACCAGCGCGCCGATTTACGTGACCGAGAACGGAGGGGCCTTCGCCGATGCTCAGGGGCCCGATGGAACGGTCGACGACCAGGACCGGATCGCACTCCTGCAGGGCTATATCGGCGAGATCGCACGGGCGTGCCGGGACGGCGTCGACGTCCGCGGTTACATGGTCTGGTCGCTGCTAGACAATTTCGAGTGGGCCCACGGCTACGCCAAACGCTTCGGAATCATCCACGTGGATTACCAGACGCTCCGGCGCACTCCGAAGGCCAGCTATCACTGGTATGCGTCTCTCGCGAAGGCTTGAACGATGCTTCCCCCTGCTGGAGGTGGCCAGCCACCCCCAGCAGAGGATCGGCCAACCAGATGTGTGCTAGCGCGCGCAACCCGTGCACTGAAGAAGGTTTGAAAGGCGCGCCAAGCCGACATCTGCTCCGCACGAAAGAGCGTCTGCTATCCGATCCTGCCGACTCCAAAGTAGCCATTCCGCTTCCCACCATTAGCGGACATAGAATTAGGCTGGATGAGGGTCCGCTTACGGATTCTTCGGCCTGCAGGCATAGATTGCTGGTTTGGCCGCTAAGCGGACGTGCCGAATAGTCACTCGACTGTCGTTCGGAACAGAGCATTGGTGTTCTCGTGAGTCGCGGTGCTGGGTTGGCGCCGCTGCCCTGACCGGCTGACCGGCAGGGCTGTGAGTGGTGGGAGCGGCGTTTGTCCACCTCAGACCGAGAGGCACTCACATGACAAAAGCGAAGACTGCAACTACCCGCCAGGCCCGCCAAGCAGTGGACGACGACAGCAAGCGCCAGCATGCCGCTCCCGCACCCGCGAAGTCCCTCTCCAAGCAGGAGGCTCTCGCAGCGCTGCTACTGCGGGATGAAGGCGCCACACTAGAGAAGATGATCGCTGCGACAGGATGGCTCCCGCACACCACCCGTGCCGCGATAACGGGCCTGCGCAAGAAGGGATTTGTCATCGACAGCGACAAGGTGGGGGGCGTGCGCACTTACCTAGCGGTGGCGCCGCAATGAGCAGCGTTGATGGTGAGGTCGCCGCTTTGCCGAAGCTTGGGAGGGCAGGCTGCAGCAGCGGTGGCGCGAGGTCTTCAAGGCGGCTCCACCAGCAGCCTTCACGCCGGACCTGCTTGCGCGTGGCATTGCGCACCGCTTGCAAGAGAAAGCGGTAGGGCGACTGAAGCCAGCCATGGCCCGTCAGCTGCAATCGACAGGGCAGGGGAGGGCGCCTGCCAAGCCGAAGCTACGGAAGGGCAACCGGCTGGTCGTAGGTGGCGCGGAAGGACTTACGTGGTCGACGTGGGCGAGAATGGCTTCCTGTACGAAGAGGCGATATACGCGTCCCTCAGCGAGATCGCGACAATGATCACGGGTACTCGCTGGTCGGGCCCCCGCTTCTTTGGGCTGCCCAAATGAGCAAGGTCCGCTGCGCCATCTACACCCGCAAGTCGAGCAATGTGGGGCTCGAGCACTAGTTCAACAGCCTCGACGCCCAACATGAGTCCTGCAAGGCGTACATCCTAAGCCAGAAGCATGAGGGCTGGTCGGTCACCCGCGAGCGCTATGACGACAGCGACTTCTCCGGCGGGAGTATGAAGCGGCCTGGGCTCAGGCGGCTGCTCGCCGACATCCAGGCAGGCAAGGTCGACGTCGTGGCCATCTACAAGATTCCGCTGCCTGCTTAGCAATCGTACCTACGTCGGAGAGGTTGTACACAAGGACAATGCCTACCCGGGTCAGCATGCGCCGATCATCGACCGTGCATTGTTTGATCGTGTGCAAGCTCTCCTTGCCACCCGTAGCACAGCCGAAATGCGCCAGCCGAAGGTGGTCTCGGCAAGCCTGCTTCAGGAATCATCTTCGATCGGCACGGCCGCGGGATGGGGCCGACGCATGCCCGCAGAAACGGACAGCGATTTCGCTATTAGGTGACGAACCCAAAGAGCGTGACGGAAGGATCGCCTGCGGCTTGCCGAATCTCTGCCGAGCCGATCGAGCGAGGCTGCACTACGCTGCTGGTCGAGCATCTGGCCTCTGAAGTCAGGTCGATAGATGCACCCGACGCAAATACCGCATTGCGGGACGAGGGACCAGCACAGCGTCGCACACTCATTCGCGAGCATGTCCGCAAGATCATCGTTGGCGATGCAGAGCTGACGGTGGAGTTGGCCGACGGCACAAAACTTCGGCGCTCACTCGAGCGTGTTCGCCACGGCAACGATGCCACGCTGATCGTAGGAGACCTGACTGCTCCAGTTGGCCCCGTTGGCAATCAGCAGCTGATCGTCCTTCTTCAGGATGCCGCCCGAGCCTAGGCTCTGGCTCTAGCCAAGCCGAAGCTCACGCTGGTCGATCTTGCCGCCAAGGTCGGTAGGTCGCCCGAGCGCTTCAAGCGGCTGGTTCGCTTGAGCTATCTCTCGCCCAAGATCGTTACCGTGATCCTCAAGGGTAGTCAGCCGTCACAGCTGAACAGCAAGACTTTGCAGCATCTCGATGGGCTTCCTCTGTGCTGGCAGCAGCAGGAAGCACTGCTGCCTTGCTAGACCAGCGGCCGCAGAAATCCGAGACATGCTTTTTATGCCCGAGAGAAAACGTCGGCTCTCAAGGGCTGAGTCTTCTTCAACAAAGTCTCTGTCGAAAAGCGGCCTGAAGACCCCACCGAATAGTGGCACATTTTCCGCCAATCAAGGGCGCACGTACCGCGCAAAAAACCTATATCTTGCAGAGACTTAGTCGCTGGTGACCCCTACGAGAATCGAACTCGTGTTTTCGCCGTGAGAGGGCGACGTCCTAACCGCTAGACGAAGGGGCCAGCTGGAAGCAACTGTACGCGGTGGGCATATGACGGCTGGGGCCGGGTTCGTCAATCAGGCGATCTGGCGCCTGCGGCTGGAGTGACGGACCAGCCAGTCCTCGCTCAATTCGGCGATGCGGGCGGCGGCGCGGCCGTCGCCGAAGGGCAGCGCCGGAACCGCCATGGCGCGATAGGCCGCGCGGTCGTCGAGCAAATGCCTGACCGCAGCGACGATCGCCGGGCGGTCGTTGCCGATCAGGCGGCTATTGCCGCTGGCAATTCCCTCGGGCCGCTCGGTCACGCCGCGCAGGACGAGAAGCGGAATGCCGAGCGCCGGCGCTTCTTCCTGGATACCTCCCGAATCGCTGAGCAGCAGCGTCGCCGAGCGCATCGCCGCGACCATTGCCCGGTGATCCATTGCGGGCAGCAGCCGAAGCCGCGGATGTCCGCCGAGCATCAGCCGTGCGGTCTCGGCCATCGCCGGGTTGGAATGCATCACCAGCTCGATCCGCAGAAAGGGCGAACCGGCCAGCTCTATCAGCGCCAGGCCGATCGGGGTGAATGCGGCGCCCCAATTCTCGCGCCGGTGGCAGGTCACGAGCAGGCGCGGCAGGCCCCCAGCATCCATCCGCCGCGGGGGCATCGTCTCGAGTAGCGAGAACAGCGCGTCGATCGCGGTATTGCCAGTAACGTAAATCTCTCCGCCGACTCTCTCTGCCTCGAGATTGGCGGCATTGCCTTGGGTCGCTGCGAAGAGGAGGTCGGCGCGGCTGTCGATCTGGCGGCGATTGCCCTCCTCGGGCCAGGGCAAAGCGAGGTCGTGGCTCCGCAGGCCCGCCTCGACATGAGCGAGGGGGATACCGGCGGCGACCGCGCCCAGCGCTCCGCCAAGCGCGCTCGACGTGTCGCCCTGGACAATGATGAGATCGGGACGATCGGCGGCAGGCAGGGCCGCGACAAGGGCGTTCGCGACAAGCTCGGTATGGAGTCGGGGATCGCGTCCCGCCGGGCAGCGCAAGCGGATGAAGGGTGTGTTATTGAGGCCGAATGCGACCGGTTCGAGCTGGGGATGCTGGCCGGTCAGAGCGATCTCGACGCGATGGCCGCGCGCGCTCAGCGCATGGACCAGAGGCGCGAGCTTGATCGCTTCGGGGCGGGTGCCGAGAACCATCAGAAAATGGGATTGCTGCAAAGTCGCTTCCCCAGGGGGTCAAGCGATCCGGCACCGAAACGACTACACTCTTTGGGGCGCGCGGACAAGCGGCTCCCTAGCGGAAGTTGTCGGCGTAGGCCTGGAGCTTGAGCTTCACCGGTGCGGCGGCGACGATGGAGGTGTCGAGCCCGTGGCGCGTGGCGTAAGCGATGGCGCTGTCGCGGTCGGCAAAGGCGAGGCGAACCTGCGTGCGGGTGTCGGCCGAGCCGACCCAGCCGGTCAGCGGGTCGTGCCGCTGGCGGTCCTCGCGCTCATATTCGAGGATCCACTGGCCCGTCTTGCCCCGGCCGGAGCTGGTGGTCTTGCGGTCGGTCTCGACGATGCGGGCAATCGGCATGGCGAGCGAGTTGGCCGAGGGGCTGCGCAAAATCAAGTGCCTCTCGGCGTCGCTTGGGGCGCCGCGCTCAAGTGCGCGGCTTGGTGCGCAGCGTCGGCGGGGCATTGGCCGGGTCGTCGGGCCAGGGGTGGCGGGGGTAGCGGCCGCGCATTTCGCGCGCGACCTCGCGCCAACTTCCGGCCCAGAAGCCGGGAAGGTCGCGGCTGGTCTGGATCGGGCGTCCGGCGGGCGAGGTGATGGCGAGGGTAAGGGGGACGTGGCCGCCGGCGATGCAAGGATGGGCGGTGAGGCCGTAAAGCGCCTGGGCGCGGACCTCGACAATGGGACCGCCTGGGGCTTCGTAGTCGATGGGGTGCCCGGCGCCGGCGGGGCTGCGGAAGTGGCTGGGGGCGAGCGTGTCGAGGCGCTGCTTGCCGTCCCAGCCGAGCCGGTCGTGCAGGGCCTGGTGGAGCGCGGCGGCGGGGATATCGAACAGGCGACGGCGCCTCTCGCACAAGGGGGGCAGCCAATTGTTGAGGTCGGTCAGCAGGGCCGCGTCGGAAAGGTCGGGGATGGCGGGGTCCACGGAACGCGCGAACGCGGCGCGGGCGCGGAGGGCCTCGGCCTCATCACTCCACGGCAGCTGCGCGAGGCCGTGGGCGCGGACGCCCTCGACCAGGGCGGCGGCGATGGCGGCGGGGTCGGGGTCGGGGCCCGAGGAAAGGCGGATCGCGCCGAGACGGCGGCTGCGGGTCGGGGTCACGCTGCCCGTCGCGGGATCGAAGGCGCCGTCGTGGCGGATTTCGATCCGGTTCGCGAACAGGGTGAGGACGTCGGCCTCCTCGATCGCAGCGGCGGCGAGGATGCGGGCCCCGGCAGCGCTTCCGGCGACGTGCGCGACCGCCAGCCACTGGGCCGAGGCGAGGCTGGAGGCGGGATCGAGCCGGAAGCCGCGGCCGCCGACCGACTGCCACTGCTCGCCCGAAGGATCGCGGCGGCGGGCGAGGCGATCGGGGAAGGCGAGGGCGAGGGCGAGAGCGAGGCCTGCCCCCTCTCCCCGATCGCCTGCGGCGAGTCGACCCTTTCCCGCAGGGGGAGAGGAGAGAAGGTTGAGCCACCGCCTTGCCAGTCCTCGCGCGGCTTCGGCGCGGGGGCTGCGGTCGGTGCGCCAGCGGCGGTGGCGGAGGTCGAGGTCGGGGTCGGTGCCGCCCAGCCCGCGCTCGGTCAGCAAGACCGCGGCGTCGACGGCGGCTTGGCCAAAGCCGCGCGCGGCGCCCTCGATCAGCATGTGCGCGAGGCGGGGTTCGACGGGCAGGCGAGCGATGATGCGGCCGTGATCGGTGACTCGGCCCCCTTCGTCAATCGCCCCGAGCGCGGCGAGGCGGCGGCGGGCTTCGGTGAGCGCGGCGGCGGGCGGCGGGTCGAGGAAGGGGAGGCGGGCGGGGTCGCTTTCGCCCCACAGGAGGCAGGTGAGGAGCAGGCTCGAGAGGTCGGCCTCGAGGATCTCCGGCGGGTCGTGGGCGGGGAGCGCGCCGGTCGCGGCCTCCTCCCACAAGCGGTAGGCGGTGCCGGGGCGCTGACGGGCGGCGCGACCGGCGCGCTGGGTGACGGCGGCCTGGCTGGCGCGCTCGGTAACCAGCCGGGTAAGGCCTGCGTCGCGGTCGTAGCGGGGGCGGCGGGCGAGGCCGCAATCGACCACTGCGGCGACGTCGGCGAGGGTGACGCTGGTCTCGGCGATCGAAGTAGCGAGGACCAGCTTGCGGGTGCCGGGCGCGGGCGGGGCGAGGGCGGCGCGCTGGTCGCGGGGGTCGACCTGGCCGTGGAGGCGGTGGAGAACGACGCCCGGCGGGAGGGTGCCGAGCGCGGTCGCGGTGCGCTCGATCTCCGCGACGCCGGGAAGGAAGGCGAGGACCGAGCCCGATTGCTCGGCGAGCGCCAGGCGGCAGGCGGCTGCGACCTGCGGCTCGATCCGGGCGACGGGGTCGCGCCCAAGATGGCGGAGGGTCAGCGGATAGGCCTTCCCCTCCGAGCGCAGGGTCGGCGGGTCGCCGAGCAGGCGGGCGAAACGGGCGCCGTCAAGGGTCGCGGACATGGCGAGCAGCCTGAGGTCGGGGCGGAGCGCGGAAGCGGCGTCGAGGGTGAGGGCGAGGGCGAGGTCGCTGTCGAGGCTGCGCTCATGGACCTCGTCGAACAGGACCGCCGACACGCCGGTCAGTTCGGGGTCGGCCTGAAGGCGGGAGAGATAGACGCCGTGGGTCATGGCGATGAGGCGGGTGGCGCGACCGACCTTGCTGTCGAGACGGGTCTGGTAGCCGATGGTCGCGCCGGGCTCCTCGCCCCGCTGGCGGGCGATATATTCGGCGGCGGCGCGGGCGGCGAGGCGGCGGGGGACGAGCAGCAGGACCGCGCCGGTGCACCAAGGGCGGGCGAGCAGGGCGGGCGGGACCTGCGTCGTCTTGCCCGCGCCGGGCGGGGCGATCAGCAGCGCGCGCGGCCCCTCGTCGAGCGCGGCGAGGAGGTCGGGCAGGACCTCGTGGATCGGCAGTGCCGGGGTCATGGGGCGCGCGTTAGGCGATTGGGGCGAAGGTTCCAAAAGTTCCGCTCAGCACCGTTTTGGCGACATGGCAGGCCTCCCGCGTCGGTGAAGGTTCGTTGGCGTTGAGAAAGAACCGCCCAAACAGGCAAACATCTGAATTCCTACATTGCAAGCATTTGCTCTCGGGCTTGCGCCATTGCGCTGGCGGCCGGCGCCGGTCATGTGCCCGTTTTGGCGGGATAAGGGCCGATCGGACGGTCGCGGTACTCAAGGTCCGTATGGCGCGGCGCCAGGTTGCGGCCGACGCTCTGCTTTCCACGCGCAGTCCTGGGCGCTTCCGAACATGCCCTTCGCCAGCGCCTCCGGAAAGGATATCGCATGAAGATCAAGGACCGGCCCGAGTTCAATCGCAAAGGTGAAATCCTGACCATGGCGCCAGGCGACAGCGTGGCCGACGCGGTGGCGGTGATGAGCGAGCGCAACTATGGCGCGGTGGTCATCGTCTCTCCCGACAACATGCCGATGGGGATCGTCACCGAGCGCGATTTCATGCGACGATTGCTGGCCAAGGGTCTGGACCCGAATACTACCCGGCTTGAGCAGATCATGACCAGCGACCTCAAGATTGCCAAAGCCGAGGACGATCTGCTCGACTGGCTGCGTCAAATGTCCAACGACCGCTTCCGCCACGTCCCGATCGTCGGCGAGGACGGCAAGATCATCAACATCATGAGCCAAGGCGATTTCGTCAGCTACACCTGGCCGCAATTGCTCGGGCGACTGACCGAGCAGGCCAAGGCATCGTTCGAGGTCAGCCCGTCGATCTACCTCGTTATCGGCGGGGCGATCCTGTTCGTGCTGATCGTCATCGCCGCGATCCTTTCGACGGGCTAATTCGAAAGGCGCTCGGTCACCCGCTTCGCGGCATGGCCGCGGGGGTGCGATAGCCTGAACAGGAGCGGATCATGTTCGAGAACCATCCGCTTCGCGCGCGGCTCAATGACGAAATCCATCTTCGCCGGATGCCGCCCTTGGCGCCGCCGCTTTGCATGACCCAGACGGTGCGGCTGGTCGAGGCGGGCAGCCGCGTGGCCGAATTCGATCATGTCGCGGCCATGCCGGGAGTCCGGTCCGGACCGCTCAAGCAAGGGTCGCGCGACAGCAACAGCCGGGCGCCGGACGGTCTAGAGCTGTTGTGGGAACGGCATAGCGAGGCCAGCACGGCGACCGTCATCGCCCCATCGCGCGAGGAAGATCCGTTCGCGACCCAAGACCAAGCCGCGCTCGAATGGCTTGAAGCGGCACCTGGCGCAGTTCTTCGCGCCACGCGCATCGCCATCGTCGCCACCGTCGCTTCGGCCGAACGGTTGCTTCCCGGCTTCGGCTTCTCGCAGGAAAATCTCGTCAGTTGCTGGATCGGCGAGACCCGGATCTGGTCCGACTTCCGATTGGGCGCCGACGGCTACGGGCGCCTGCTGGTCGCTTCCGGTGATATCCTTCCAGCGGATCTTGGACGAACGGTGCAGCGGCTTCAGGAGCTTGGCAATTACCGCAATCTGGCGCTGCTCGGGCTTCCCCTGTCGCAGGAAGAGGGGGTCCTCCTGGGCGAGCTCGAAGCGCAGCTGGGCCACATCACGCAGCGAATTCCTGGGGCGTCGCCCGGTGCTGAGGCGGCGCTGCTCGACGAGTTATGTGAACTTTCCGCGCAGGCTGCAGCGATCGGCGCGAGGACCAGTTTCCGGATGAGCGCAACGCAAGCCTATGCGCAGATCGCGCATGATCGGCTCGAGTCGCTGGCAAGTCGGCCAATTGAGGGCTTTCAGTCCCTGGCAGACTTCACCGATCGACGGATGCTGCCGGCTGTGCGGACCTGCGCTTCCTTCGTCCAGCGGCTGGAAGGGCTATCGGTGCGGATCGAACGCTGCGGATCGTTGCTCCGCACGCGGGTCGAGCTTGCGATGCAGGCTTCAAACGCGACTTTGCTGCGATCGATGGACACGAATGCCGCGCGGCAGCTCGAGCTGCAGAAGTTGGTCGAGCGGTTGTCGGTGATTGCGGTCAGCTACTACGCCTTCTCGTTGCTGGCGGAAGCGTTTCCGCTCGCCGGCGAGTGGCTTGGCGTCAGCGAGGCGGACTTGCGAGCGTGGTTCATCCTGCCCGTGATTGCGACGGTGGCGATCTATCTGCACTGGCGCTCTCGTAGCCTCGGTCGGCCGACCTAGTTCATACTTCCGGGCCACCGCGAACTCGACGGCCTGGGTGGCCAAGGCAATTTTGTCAGTTACATCTGGCCGCAATTGCTCGGGCGGCTGAGCGAACCGGCCAAGGCGTCGTTCGCGGTGGATCCGTCGATCTACCTCGTCATCGGCCGCGCCATCCTGGTCGTGCTGGTCGTGATCTGCCGCGTTCCTGTCGACGGGTTGACGACGACGCAGATCAGAAGGCGCTGGCGTGCGCTTCGTTGCCGACGAAGCCGAAGCGGGTGAGGTCGGCCTGGCGGGTCATGACCAGCACTTCGTCGACCGTGCCGTAAGGGGCTAGCGGGGTGGGCTGAAGCTGGAGTTCGGGCTCGCTCGGGAGCTGGGCTGTAGCCTCGAGCAGGGCGCGGAGCTGGGGGGCGGTGACGGCGGTGCCGTTAAACAGCAATGCGCCCGTGTCGGTGACGACGATCTTATTCTTCGCGGTGTCGGGCAGGGTCGGGTGCGGCGGACCGGTGGGGAGGTCGAGCGCGACCGAATGGGTCTGCATGGGAATGGTGATGATGAACATGATCAGCAGGACCAGCATGACGTCGATCAGCGGGGTGGTGTTGAGGTCCGCCATGGGGGCGGCGTCGGGGGCGGGGGTGTAAGTGAGTGCGGCCATGGGGGCGACTCCTGCCGAGGGACGATGTTGTAACGTCTCATAGTGGGAAGGGGTTGGCAAGCGGTCGCTCACTCACCTTCCCACCGCTTTGCGCGTGCGGCGGTGCGGGTTGCGTGGTGGATGCTGGAGCGAGTTCAGCATGACGGAGGAAGAAGCGGGATATCCGCCTTCGCGGGGATGACGGGGGCGGGATTTACGGGTTGCGCCGGAGAGAAAAGGGGACAGCTTTGATAGCGGCAAGTCAGCGGGAGTGCGGGGCGAAAACTGTCCCCTTCTCCGCCGGAAGGGTCAGTAGGCCCGCGCGACCGCGAATTCGACGGCCTGGGTGAGGGCGGCCTTGGCCTTGCCGGCGGGGAAGGGGGCGAGGGTGTCGAGGGCTCGGCGGGCGTAGGTTCGGGCGCGCTCGAGCGTTTCGGTGATGGCGCCCGAGGCCTTCAATAGCGCGACGGCCTGGGCAAGGTCTTCGTCGGTCGTCCGCTCGCCGCCGACGGCTTCCTGCCAGAAGCGGCGGTCCTCGTCCGAACCGCGGGCGTAAGCCAGGATGATGGGGAGGGTCATCTTGCCCTCGCGGAAATCGTCGCCGAGGTCCTTGCCGCTGGTCGCGCTTTCGCTGGTGTAGTCGATCGCGTCGTCGACCAGCTGGAAGGCGATGCCGAGGTTGCGGCCGAAGCTTTGCAAGGCGGCCTCGGCCTCCTCGCCGGCTTCGGCAACGACCGGGGCGATCTGACAGGCTGCGGAGAAGAGCGCGGCCGTCTTGGCTTCGATGATCTGGAGGTACGTGTCCTCGCTGGTGCCGATCTGGCGCTGGGCGGTCAGTTGCGCGACCTCGCCTTCGGCGATGACCGCCGATGCGCGGCTGAGAATCTTCAAGACCTTGAGGCTGCCGTCCTCGACCATCAGTTCGAAGGCGCGTGAGAAGAGGAAATCGCCGACCAGCACGGAGGCTGGATTGCCCCAGATGAGGTTTGCGGTGCGCTTGCCCCGGCGAGTGCCAGAACCGTCGACGACGTCGTCGTGGAGGAGGGTGGCGGTATGGATGAACTCGACCGACGCGGAGAGCTTGTGGTGGCGGCTGCCGGTGTAGCCGCACAGCGCCGCACTGGCGCAGGTCAGCATCGGGCGCATCCGTTTGCCGCCGCCGGCGATGAGGTGGCCGGCGAGCAGCGGGATCAGCGGAACCTCGCTCTGCATGCGCGACAGCACGACCTGGTTGACCGCGTTCATGTCAGGCGCGGTGAGGGCGATCAGCGGGTCGAGGCTGGGCGCGGGGGTGAGCGAGTGAAGGGTTGCGGTCACGGTGGCGCGGATTAGGAGTGCTCGCGGTCGAGAGCAAGCAATACGGACCTCAGGGTCGGAACCTTCGGTGCGGCAGGAGCTTGATTCGGGAACGATGACGGGGGCGCAACGATAATGGGAGGGCGGCGGTCTATCTGGCTGATAACGGCGGCGACGCTGGTGCCGCTGCTGCTGTTCGTCACCTTCCAGATCGGCTTTGCCGCACGCGAGCAGCGCCGAACGCTGGAAGCGCAGGCAGCAAGCACTGCCGAGCGGGTAATGGTCGCCGCGGATGGCGAGACCATGCGGATCACCACGATCCTAGATGCGCTGGCGACCGCGAGCGTCTTGCGCGACGGCGGGATCGGCGAGCTCGAGCGGCGGTTTGACGAGTTCCGCACGATCCACCCGGACCTGCGCGGCCTGAGCGTTGGTGATGCCGCAGGCACCGAACTCGCATCGTTCGGCCTGCCGCAGGGCTCCATCACCAGGACGATCGACGGGCGAGGCGCCGCGCGCCCTTTATTCGTCGGCTTCGCGCGATCGGGTGATTGCCTGTGCCTGTTGTTCGAACGGCCGTCGAAGACAGCCACCGGAGCCTCGGTGGTGCTCGTGCTTCAAACCGACTCGCGATCGTTTCTTCGCCTCATGCCACCGTCCGATGGTCAGTTCACCGTCGCCGCACTGCTTGGCCCCAAGGCCCGCTTCATCGCCCGCTCGCTCAACCACCAAGAGCGCTTCGGCCAGCTTGGTTCGACCTTCGTCCAAAGCGCAATACGCTCGGGCAAGGCCGGCGGACTGTATCGCGGGACCACGCTTGAGGGAGTCGAGAATTATTCGGCATTTACACGCTCGGCCAGCACCGGCTGGAGCGTGCATGTGGCGCTGGAGTCCGCCTACATCGACAAGCCCGCCCGGCGGTTCCTGACCTCGTTGGGGATGGCAGCGTTGCTGTCGCTGCTGCTGGCGGGCTTGCTGATCGCCTTCGCCATCCGCCAGATACGCGAAGCCAAGGCGTTCGCCGAGCGGATGCAGCAGACGCAGAAGATGGAGGCGCTGGGACAGCTGACCGGCGGCCTGGCGCATGACTTCAACAATCTGCTGACGCCGGTGATCGGGACGCTCGACCTATTGGCCAAGCGCGAAAGCCTCGACGAGCGCGGGCGCAAGCTGGCGCGCGGGGCGCTTGCCTCGGCCGAGCGGGCGGCCAAGCTGACCGGGCAATTGCTGGCTTTCTCGCGGCGGCAGAAACTGGCGCTGGTGCCGGTCGACGTGCGGCCGCTAGCGGACGAGGTGAGGGAAATGATCGAGCGATCACTCGGCAGCCGCAACCCGTTCACAGTCACGCTCGACCCCAAAGTCCGCTGCGTGATGAGCGACGTAACCCAGCTCGAGGTCGCGCTGCTGAACCTTGCGCACAATGCGCGCGACTCTTCGCCCGAAGCGGGCCCGGTCACGCTCGACATCCGCCAGGAGCTCGAGGACTGGGTGCGCTTCACCATCCGCGACGATGGCACGGGGATGGACGAGGAGACGAAGCGGCGTGCGCTCGAGCCCTTTTTCACCACCAAGGAGACGGGCAAGGGCACGGGCCTCGGCCTGGCGCAGGTGTTCGGGCTGGTCGAGCAATCGGGGGGCACGATCGAGATCGAAAGCGCGCCGGGCGCGGGGACCAGCGTCGTCATGCGCCTGCCCGCCTGCGCCGAGGAGGCAATGCCGGTGACAGAGCGCGCCCGGGAACAAGAGCCGGAGCGCGCGCTCAAGCTGCTGGTGGTCGACGACGATCCGGCGGTGCGGGCGGCGATTGCGGGAATGCTGATGGATGACGGCCATCACGTCGAGGCGGTGGCGAGCGGGCGGGCCGCGCTGGCGGCGCTCGCCGAAGCACCGGTCGACCTAGTATTGGTCGATTACCTGATGCCCGGCATGACCGGAGCCGAGCTGATCGCCGAGGTGCTGAAGGACGGGCCGGGGCCGCGCTTCCTGATGGTGACGGGCTTTGCCGACACCGATGCGGTGGCGGCGAAGGCACCGGGAACGCCGATGCTGGCCAAGCCCTTCACCCCCGACCGGCTGCGCAAAGCCGTGCGCGAGGCGATCAGCCCGACGGCAGGCTGAGCCGGGCGAGCAGCCCGCCGAGGTCCTCGCTCTCCTCGAGACTGACCTTGCCGCCATAGATTTCGGCGACATCGCGGACGATGGCGAGGCCGAGGCCGGTGCCGGGCTTGCCGGTGGTGTCGAGGCGCTTGCCGCGGGTGAACAGCTCCGCGCGCAGGGTGGCAGGAATGCCGGGGCCGTCGTCTTCGATCATGATGTCGACGAAGGGCGCGGACTTCTCGACCGTGACGAACACCCGGCCCGAGCCATATTTGGCAGCATTTTCGACCAGGTTGCCGAGCATTTCGTCGAGGTCCTGGCGCTCGACGCGGACCTGGCTGTCCTTGTCGCCGGCGATGTCGACGGTGGACCCCTCGTGCATCCGGCTGACGGCGCGCTGGACCGCTTCGAGGCTGTCCCAGACCGGCGCGCGGGCCTGGGCGGAGGCTCTTCTCCCAATTGCCCGCGCTCTTGCGAGGTGGTGGTCGACCTGGCGGCGCATTGTGGTCGCCTCGCGGCAGACTGTGTCGGCGAGTTCGGGATCGCGGGCGGTGGCGGCGTTGGTGATGACCGTCAGCGGGGTCTTGAGCGCATGGGCAAGATTGCCGGCGTGGCGGCGGGCTTCCTCGGCCTGTTCCTCGTTATGGGCGAGCAGCTGGTTGATCTCCTGGCTCAGGGGCCGGATCTCGTCCGGGAAATCGTCGGAGATGCGGGTCTTGGCGCCCGAGCGGATCGCGACCACTTCGGAGCGCACGCGGCGCAGCGGCCACAGGCCGTAGACGGTCTGGAGGGCGGCGAGGATGATCAGGCCAAGGCCGAGCAGGGCGAAAGACCAGATCAGGGTATTGCGAAGCTCGGCCAGCTGGGCGTCGAGATTCTCACGGCTCTGGGCGACCTGGAAGCGCCATTTGACCTGGCTTCCGGGGATGATCACGTCGCGCTCGACGATCCGCAGCGGTTCGCCGGTGAACTGATAGCTGTCGTAGGTGGCGGTCTCGAGCCGGGGAATGGCGGCATCGACCGCGAGACGGCGATCCCACAAGGAGCGGGAGGGGAAATCGGCAACTTCGGGCGTGCGCCCGTTGCCGCCGGGGAGTGGCGTGATCTGGAAATAGCTGCCCGAATAGCTTTCGATGAAGCGCTGGTCGGCGGGCGGGCGCGAGAAGCGGATTTCGCCCGTTGTGCCGACTTCCGACGCGCCGATCATCGAGCGCAGGACGAGTTCGAGGCTGTCGTCGAAATTGCGGACGAGGCCCTGCGTGAGGACCCGGTCGAGCGCGAAACCGCCGGCGAACAGCAGGATCGAGATCCACACCGCGGCGACCCCGATCATCCGGCGGGTGAGCGAGCCGGTGCCGCGGGGTTTTGGCGCTTCGTTGCCTGAGGTCCCGGCCTCCGCCGGGACGACGTGTTTCACGCGGCGGGTTCCTCCAGGCTGTAGCCGAGGCCGCGGATGGTGGTGATGACGTCGGGGCCGAGCTTCTTGCGGATGCGCGTGACGAACACTTCGATAGTGTTGGAATCGCGGTCGAAATCCTGGTCGTAGATATGCTCGATCAGCTCGGTCCGGCTCACCACCTTGCCCTTGTGATGCATCAGATAGCTGAGGAGTTTATATTCCTGTGCGGTGAGCTTGACCGGCTCGCCGGCCTTGGTGACCTTGCCCGAGCGGGTGTCGAGGCGGATGTCGCCGGCGATGAGTTCGGACGAGGCATTGCCCGAGGCGCGGCGGATCAGCGCGCGCAGGCGGGCGATCAGTTCCTCGGTCTGGAACGGCTTGGCGAGATAATCGTCGGCGCCGGCATCCAGGCCCGCGACCTTGTCCGACCAGCTGTCGCGCGCGGTCAGGACGAGGACGGGCATCCGACGGCCTTCCTTGCGCCAGCGGTCGAGCACGGTCAGGCCGTCGATTTCGGGCAGGCCGAGATCAAGCACGACCGCATCGTAATTTTCGGTCTGGCCAAGGTAATGGCCGTCCTCGCCATCGGTGGCGAGGTCGACGGCATAGCCCGCGCCCTCGAGCGTGGAGCGGAGCTGGCGGCCCAGCGAGGGTTCGTCTTCAACGATCAGGACGCGCATGTGATCTCCCTTGGTGTCGCACTAACACGGGAGAAGATGAACGGTTGCAGAAGTGAAATGAAGTGGGAACTTAATCGCCGCTTCCCCGGGCACCTGGGGAGCTGTCAGCGCAGCTGACTGAGGGGGCTCTTCCCGCGTCACCGGAGGCCCCATCCGCCCCTTCGGAGCACCTCCCCAGGTGCCCCGGGGGAAGAGCGAGAGGTTACTCCCCGCTCTTGCCCACGATCTTGCCGGTTGCGGCGTCGACGTCGATCCAGATCACGCGGCCGGAGCGCATGAACTTGAGGCGGTAGGTGGTGCCGTTGAATTCAGGTCCGAGATAATCGGCGCCGTTCATGCGCGGGATGACCCGGCGCTCGATCATCGGGAGCGGCATCGAGCGGCCTTCGCGGAAAGCTTCGAACGCACGATCCTGGTCGCGCGGACGCTGGGCGTCCGCCGGGACAGCGAGGGTGGCGGCAACGGCGCCAAGGAGGAGTGTGGTGATACGCATGTCTATCTATGGGAGGCTTGTAGCATAAGGGTTTGAATGGGTTGTGAATGATTTGCAGCGGAACTGGAGCGTCGGGCCCCCGCCGGCCCGGGGCCGGGGCGTAAGATGCCCCCAACCCCCCGGGGCCCCCCCAAGCCCGG
>JANPKL010000160.1:0-5572 GCA_031425975.1 Sphingomonas sp. | reverse complement strand
ACCAGCATATCGGCCCGATCATGCCGCAGGACCTGCCCGGGATTCTGGCCGAGTGGGAGAAATTGGGGTGACCGCCACCATTCCCGCTCGTGCCGAGCGAAGTCGAGGCACTTGGTCCCTCCCTCGACTTCGATCGGGACTAGCGGCGTTGGGTTTGGCGTTGACGTCCCCCTCCACCGCCCAAAGCGGTCGCCCGCCCGCGCCTTATGCCTATTCCCAATTGCCAGATGCGCGACAGGAAGCGCAGGCGACGACGCTGATGCAGACGCTGCGGTGCCTCGTCTGCCAGGGCCAGTCGATTGCCGACAGCGATGCCGACATGGCCGGCGACATGCGCCATCTCGTCCGCAGCCGGATCGCGGCGGGGGAAAGCCCGGAACAGGTGCGGGACTGGCTGGTCGCGCGCTACGGGAATTGGGTCAGTTACCAACCCACGCTGGGCGGAAGCACGCTTGTCCTATGGCTCGTGCCCCTGCTCCTGTTGCTAGGCGGCGGCGCAATGGCGCTGCGCCGGTTCAAGCGACGGCGCTGATGGGTCTCGTCATCCTCTTCGCCCTGATCGTCGTCACTGGCGCGGGGCTGTGGTGGGCCGGACGACTGCGCGGGCCCGCGCTGCAGGTCATGCTCGCCGCGCTGATGATCGGGGGTGCCGGCTATGCGCTCCAGGGTCGCCCCGACCTTGCCGGCCAGCCGCGGGCCAAGGTGGCCGGCCGGCCCATGCTCCCGCTGACCGAGCCGCGCCGGGCGATGCTCGGCAGCTTCACCGCAGGCGAGCGCTTCCTGACGATCGCCGACAGCTATGCGCGGCGCGGCAACAGCGGCGAGGCGCTCGGCGCGGTGCGGGCAGGGATCAGGCGATACCCGCGCGACCTTTCGCTGCGGATCGGCCTCGCCAATGCGCTGGTCGACCATTCGGGTACGATGAGCCAGGCAGCGCAACTGGCCTTCGAGCAGGCGCGATCGCTGGCACCACGCCATCCGGCACCCTTGTTTTTCGAAGGACTGGCGCTGGCCCGCAGCGGCGAGACGGAGGAAGGGCTCGCGCTGTTCCGCCGCAGCCTCGCCCTGACCCCGCCCGGGACCAGCTACCGCCCGATGATCGAGCAGGCCGTCCAGACGCTGAGCCAAGCTCCACAGGGCCGCCCTGCTGATCCGCAGCCTCGGGCCGGCGAAGGCCAATGACGCGATGGTCCAAATCGGTCGCGGCCTGCGCCGGGTTGACGTCTTAGACGTCTAGGAGCCTCGCCCCGTTTCCTCCTGTAGGGCATCGATCTTCTTGCTCGCCTCGGCCTTGGTCAAATCCGGCTCAAAGGTCTCGCCTGCCTCCTCGCTCAAAGTCTGCAGATAGGAGGCCTGCGCACCCGTCATCGGCTCGTCGCCGGTGGTCCAGTGATCGGGATCCTTGATCGCATTGCCGGTCGGGTGGGTCTTGGGATCGGGTTCGGGCCTGTCGGTCATTGTCGTTCCTTCTCAGAAAGTTGAGTCGGCATGACAACGACGATGTTCTTGTTGTGTTCCCAATCGTCAGGCCGCGACGAACTCCAGATCGAGCGCTTCGGCAACTGCCTGATGCCGGATCTTGCCGCCGGAGACGTTCAGCCCCATCGCCAGGTGCGGATCGGCCTTCATCGCGGCTTCAGCCCCCAGTCCGGCAAGCTTGAGGGCGAAGGGCAACGTGGCGTTATTGAGTGCGAAGGCGCTGGTGCGCGCGACCGCGCCCGGCATGTTGGCGACGCAATAATGGATCACCCCGTCGACCACGAACACCGGATCGGCATGGGTGGTCGGATGACTGGTTTCGAAACATCCGCCCTGGTCGATCGCGATGTCGACCAGCACGCTGCCACGCTTCATCGTCTTGAGCATCTCGCGCGTGACCAGCTTGGGGGCAGCGGCGCCAGGGACCAGCACCGCACCGATCACCAGTTCGGCCTCGCTGACTGCCCGGGCGATCGCGTCGCGGCTGGCATAGGCGGTCTTGATCTGCGAGCCGAAGAACATGTCGAGTTCGGCCATGCGTTCGTTGGAGATGTCGTAGATGGTGACGTCGGCCCGCGCCCCGACCGCCATCTGCGCCGCGTTGACGCCCGACACGCCGCCGCCGAGGATCGCGACCTTGGCCGGGGCGACGCCGGGGACGCCGCCGAGCAGCACGCCGCGTCCACCCTGTGCCTTCTCCAGATAATGGGCGCCGACCTGGATGCTGAGACGGCCCGCGACCTCGCTCATCGGCTTGAGCAACGGCAGCGCGCCGGTCCGCGACGTCACCGTCTCATAGGCGATGCAGGTGGCGCCCGAGGCCATCAGCCCCTCGGCCTGCGCCTTGTCGGCGGCAAGGTGGAGGTAGGTAAACAGGACATGACGCGGCTTCAAGAGCGCGATTTCCTGCGGCTGCGGCTCCTTCACCTTGACGATCATCTCGGCCGCCTCGAACACCGCGGCGGCGTCGGCCAGGATGGTCGCGCCGGCCCTGGCATAGGCGTTGTCGGGGCAGTCGATGCCGCTGCCCGCGCCGGTCTCGACGAACAGCTCGTGCCCGGCAGCGACCAGTTCCTTGACCGAGGCCGGAGTCAGGCCGACACGATATTCGTGATTCTTGATTTCCTTGGGCACGCCGACACGCATGGGAACAGTCGCCTTCCTGTGAGAATTGAGCGGGGATGGCCTCTCTCTTGCAAGACTATAGGCGCTGTGCGCGAGGCCTGCCAGTCATTGCACGCTGTGCACCGCAATGCTAACGGCGCGCCGCTTGGGGCCGTCATTGCCAGCTACTTCGAGAGGTTGGGCTAAGCCCCTGTTATGAACGCGACTTCTGCTTCGACCGATGCTCCGGGCGACGATACGGGCCAAGGCTCGCACGCAATTCAAGGCGGCACGCTCGGCCTGGCGATCGGCGCCGTCGGCGTGGTGTTCGGCGATATCGGGACTTCGCCGCTTTATGCGCTGAAGGAGACCTTTGTCGGTCACCATCCGCTTCCGATCGACATGCTGCATGTATTTGGCGTGCTCAGCCTGGTGTTCTGGTCGTTCCTCCTGATCGTGACGCTAAAATATGTGCTGATCGTCATGGCGGCGGACAACAAGGGCGAGGGCGGCAGCCTGGCGTTGCTGGCGCTGATCAGCCGCAAGACACCGGGCAAGCGCGGCTGGCTGCTGACCATGCTGGCGGTGCTGGCCACTTCCCTGTTCTTCGGCGATGCGATCATCACCCCTTCGATCTCGGTCCTTTCGGCGGTCGAAGGACTGATAGTGGTCAATGAGGGGTTCAGGCCGCTGGTCCTGCCGCTGGCCGTGGCGATCCTGATCGGGCTGTTTCTGATCCAGTCGCGGGGGACAGGTGCGGTCAGCAAGTTTTTCGGACCGATCGTGCTCTTCTATTTCCTGGTGCTGGCCATCATGGGAATCGTCCACATCGCGCCCGATCCCAGCATTTTGGCCGCCCTTTCGCCCCATCATGCGGTTCAGTTTTTCTTGCGCGATCCCGTGCTTGCCTTCCTGTCGCTTGGAGCGGTGGTGCTGGCGATCACCGGGGCGGAAGCGCTGTATGCCGACATGGGACACTTCGGTCGCAAGCCGATCGCTCTGGCATGGGCCTGCGTCGTTTTTCCCTCGTTGATTCTCAATTATCTCGGTCAATGCGCGATGATCCTGCGCGATCCCAGCACGATCGCGAATCCGTTCTTCCTGATGGCTCCGGAATATCTCCGCCTGCCGCTCGTGATCCTCGCCACGCTGGCGACCATCATCGCCAGCCAGGCGCTGATCACCGGCGCCTTCTCGGTGGTCCAGCAGGCGGTCCAGCTGGGGCTGATGCCGAGGCTTCGGATCATCAACACCAGCGAAAAGGCGCTCGGCCAGATCTATGTCCCGGCGGTCAACTGGATGCTGCTCGCGCTGGTCATCCTGGTCGTCCTGACCTTCCGCGAATCGACCAATCTGCTCGCCGCCTACGGGCTTGCGGTGATCGGCACGATGTTCATCACTACCTGCCTGATCACCGTTCTGATGATCAAGGTCTGGCAATGGCCGGCCTGGCGCGTGGCACTTCTCGCCGGGCTGTTCTTCACCATCGACGGCGCCTTCCTGGCGGCCAACATCATCAAGGTCCCGCAGGGCGGCTGGTTCCCGCTGGTCGTGGCGGTCATCGCCTTCACCCTCCTGACGACTTGGGCCAAGGGCCGCGAGCTGATGATCGCGCGATTGAAGGAAGGGATGATGCCGATCAAGGTGTTCATCAAATCCGCCGCCAGCTCGGCCGCGCGGGTTCCCGGCACCGCGGTGTTCATGACCTCGAGCGCCGAGGGCGTGCCCCCGGCGCTACTCCACAATCTCAAGCACAACCGCGTCTTGCACGAGCGCGTATTGCTACTGACGGTACGAATCCGCGACGTTCCGTTCGTCGACGAGGATGCGCAGCATCGGCTCGAGGATCTCGGCCAGGGCTTCCATCGCCTCATCGTCGAATATGGCTTCATGCAGGAACTGGACGTTCCTGCCGCGCTACAGCGGGTGACCAGCTGCGGGTCCGACTTCAGGATGATGGACACCAGTTTCTTCCTGTCGCGCCAGACGCTGCTGGCCTCCTCGCGTCCGGGCATGGCGGTCTGGCGCGAGCGATTGTTCGCCTGGATGCTGCGCAATTCGGAAAGCGCGATGGAATTCTTCAAGCTTCCACCCAACCGGGTGGTTGAGCTCGGCAGCCAGGTCGAGATTTAGGCGCCACCGTCTTCCCCGCGAAGGCGGGACCTCGGGCGACAGGTCAGATCTCCTGAGGTCCCTGCCTTCGCAGGGACGACGCAACCTTCTTGGCTGTCAAAGACTTCAGGTCTCCATGGATCAAACCGTCTCGTGGATCGCGACCGCCGCGACGATCATCGCCGCCTGCTTCACTGCCTCGAACCTCGGCAGCCGGATCACAGGCATCGGCTTCATCATCTTCACCATCGGCTCGATAGCGTGGTTCACCCTGGGCTGGCTAACCGACCAGCCGGCCCTGATCTGGACCAATGCCGTGATGACCGCCCTTAACCTGTTCGGCGTGTGGCGCTGGCTGGGGCGACAGGCCAGGCTGGAACAGGGCGCGGAGAAGGCGGCGGAGAAGAGTCGGGAAGGCGAGGGCGAGACCCTGTTCCCGGCCTCCAGTCTCGCCGCGGCCAAGCTGCTCGGGCGCGACGGCGCACCGCTCGGGGCCTGCGTCGATGCGATGATCGGCTGCCGGTCGGGCAGGCTGTCCTATCTGGTCGTCGCCGAGGGCGGAGTGGCCGGCGTCGGCGAGACCTTCCGCCGGGTGGAATGGCGCGAAGCGCGCGTGCATGAAGGGGCAGTGACCACCAATCTCGATTCCGCTGCCTTCGGGCGACTGCCGCGCCTCGCCAAGGACAATTGGCCGGGTCAATGAGCGGCGCGCTGATCGTCACCGCGGGACTTGGCGCGGCCGATTTCGCGTGGCTCGACGGCCAGCGCAAACGCTGGTTTCCGCCCGAGCGCAATCAGCTTTCGGCCCACCTCACCATGTTCCACGCGCTTCCCCCGTCGGCCGAGAGCGAAGCAGCGCGCGCGCTTTCGCGCATCG
>JANPKL010000159.1:0-9750 GCA_031425975.1 Sphingomonas sp. | reverse complement strand
ACCGAGACCTTCGTCGCGCTGAAGGCGCATGTCGACAATTGGCGCTGGGCCGGGGTCCCCTTCTATCTGCGCACCGGCAAGCGGCTGCCGCAGCGACGGACCGAGATCGTCATCCAGTTCAACGACCTGCCGCATTCGATGTTCGCGAGCCGGGGCGCCAGCGCCGCGCCCAACCGCCTGATCATCGCCATTCAGCCCGACGAGAATATCACGCTCGAATTGATGGCCAAGCAGCCCGGCCTCGACCGCGGCGGCATCCGGTTGCGCAAGGTCAGCTTGGCGATCGGCAATTCGGAAGCCTTCGCCGACGTTCGCCGACGCATCGCCTATGAACGGCTGCTGCTCGACCTGATCGAGGGCGACCCGACCCTGTTCGTGCGCCGCGACGAGGTCGAGGCGCAATGGCAGTGGGTCGACGGGGTCCGCGCCGCGTGGGAGGGCGCGGGCCAGGCGCCGCGCTCCTATGGCGCGGGCAGCTGGGGGCCCAATGCCGCGATCGCGCTGATCGAGCGCGACGGGAGAAGCTGGAATGACTGACCTCGACCTCCGCCTCGCCCGCGTCACCGACCGGATCATCGAGCGTTCGCGGCCCTCGCGCCGCCGCTACCTCGATCTGATGGCGCGCCAGGCCGAGCAGGGCATTTCGCGCGGGCGATTGAGCTGCGGCAACTTCGCGCATGGCTTTGCCGCGGCCGAGGGCGACAAGGCGCGGATCGCGGCGCGCGCCGGACCTAATATCGGCATCGTCACTGCCTATAACGACATGCTTTCGGCGCATCAGCCCTACGCCCGCTTCCCCGAGCAGATGAAGATCTATGCCCGTGAAGTGGGCGCCACTTGCCAGGTTGCTGGCGGCGTTCCCGCCATGTGCGACGGGGTCACGCAAGGGCAGGACGGGATGGACCTGTCGCTGTTCAGCCGCGACGTCATCGCCTGGGGTACCGCGGTCGCGCTCAGCCACGGGATGTTCGAGGGGGTCGCCCTGCTCGGCATCTGCGACAAGATCGTCCCCTGGTTGCTGATCGGCGCGCTGCGCTTCGGCCATCTGCCGATGCTGCTGGTGCCGGGCGGCCCGATGCCGTCGGGCCTTCCCAACAAGGAAAAGCAGCGGGTCCGCCAGCTCTATGCCGAGGGGAAGATCGGCCGCGAAGAGTTGCTCGCGTCGGAAAGCGCCAGCTATCATTCGCCCGGCACCTGCACCTTCTACGGCACCGCCAATAGCAACCAGATGATGATGGAGCTGATGGGGCTCCACATCCCCAATGCCGCCTTCGCCCCGCCCGGCACCAAGCTGCGCCAGCAACTCACCCGCGCCGCGGTCCATCGCCTCGCCGGGCTCTCCGCCGCCAAGGAGCGCCCGCTGTCGGCCTGCGTCGACGAGCGCGCGATCGCCAACGCGCTGGTCGGGCTGCTTGCGACCGGGGGCTCGACCAACCACGCCATCCATTTGCCGGCGATCGCCCGCGCTGCCGGGATCAAGCTCGACTGGCAGGATTTCGACGAATTGAGCGCCGCCGTTCCGCTGCTGGCGCGGGTCTATCCCAATGGCTCGGGCGACGTGAACGACTTTGAGGCCGCCGGGGGAATCGCCTTCATCACCCGCGAGCTTGGCGGCGCGGGGCTGCTCCACACCGATTTCCTGACCGCCGGCGCGGACGATTTCTCGGCCTGGGTCAGTCAGCCGGTCGAGGGCAATGACGGCCCCGCCTGGAGCGAGGTGCACGAGAGCAGCGACGACAGCATGCTGCGCCCGCTCGCCCGCCCCTTCCTGCCCGACGGCGGCATGCGGCTGGTGCGCGGCAATCTTGGCCGCGCGACCTTCAAGACCAGTGCGGTCGAGCGCGATCGCTGGACCATTGAGGCCAAAGCGCGCGTCTTCTCCGACCAGCAACAGGTCCTCGACGCCTTCGCCGCGGGCGAACTCGATCGCGATGTCGTCGTCGTGGTCCGCTTCCAGGGCCCCCGCGCCAACGGCATGCCCGAACTGCACAAATTGACCCCGGCGCTGGGCGTCCTCCAGGACCGCGGGCACCGCGTCGCGCTGGTCACCGACGGGCGGATGTCGGGGGCGAGCGGCAAGGTCCCGGCCGCGATCCACGTCTCGCCCGAGGCGCTCGGCGGCGGCCCCTTGTCGCGGTTGCAAGACGGCGACCTCGTCCGGCTGTGCGGCGACACCGGCGCGCTGGAAGCGGTCGGCGTCGACCTCGCCGCCCGCGAGCCCGCCCCCGCCCCGCCCCCGCCCATCGGCACCGGCCGCGAGCTGTTCGCGCTGCTTCGCCAAACCGCCGACGATGCCGAGGCCGGCGCCTCGGCGATGCTCCACGCGATGGAGGCCGAGGGCGCATGACGCAGCGGATCGTCGCCGCCGACATCGGCGGCACCCACGCCCGCTTCGCCCTCGCCACGATCGACGGCGCGCGCGTGGTCGCCCTCGACGAACCGGTCACGCTCAAGACCGCCGATCATGGCAGCTTTCAGCTCGCCTGGGAGGAATTCGCACGGCGCTGCGGCGCACCCCTGCCGCCCGCATTGGCGATCAGCTTCGCGGGGCCGGTAGGCGGCGAATTGCTCAAGCTGACCAACAATCCGTGGGTCATCCGCCCCGCGCTCATCCCCGAGAAACTCGGCGTCGAGCGGCACGTCATCGTCAACGATTTCGGCGCGGTGGCCCATGCCGTCGCGGCGTTCGACGGCAGCGCCTACACCCATTTATGCGGTCCCGACGAGCCGCTGCCGACCGGCGGGATCATCACCATCCTGGGCCCTGGCACCGGGCTCGGAGTCGCCGGGCTGCTGGTGCGGGACGACAAAAGTTACGAGGTGGTCGAGACCGAAGGCGGCCATGTCGATTTTGCGCCCCTCGATGCACTCGAGGACCGCATCCTCAATGAGTTGCGCCGCAGCCTCCGCCGGGTCTCGGTCGAGCGCATCCTGTCGGGCCGCGGGCTGATGAACCTCTACGAAGCGCTCGCCGCGATCGAGGGCCTCCCGGCCCAGATCCACGACGAAAAAGCGCTGTGGGGCGCCGCGCTCGACGGCAGCGACAGCCTCGCCGCGGCCGCGCTCGACCGCTTTTGCCTGACCCTGGGCGCGGTCGCGGGCGATCTCGCGCTGGCGCAGGGCGCGGCGGCAGTGGCGATCGGCGGCGGGCTCGGCTCCCGTCTGAAAGACCATCTCCCGCGCTCGGGCTTTCGCGACCGGTTCATCGCCAAAGGCCGGTTCGAGCGGCGGATGGACGCGCTCCCGGTCAAGCTCATCACCTACCCGCAGCCGGGCCTGTTCGGTGCCGCCGCAGCCTTTGCCAGGACTTTTGCATGAACATCGACGAGGTGATGACCGCAGCCCCCGTCATCCCGGTGCTGGTGCTGGGCGACGAGCACGACCCCGAGGCGCTGGCCGAGGCGCTGGTCGGGGCTGGTCTCCCGGTGCTCGAGGTGACCCTGCGCACCCCGGGCGCGCTCGACGCGATCCGCGCGATGGCAAGCGTGCCGGGCGCGATCGTCGGCGCGGGCACGGTGCTCAATCCACGCCAGCTCGACGAAGCGCAGAAGGCGGGCGCCCGGTTCATTGTTGCGCCGGGCCTGACCGAACCCGTCACGCGCGCGGCCGAGGCCAGCGGCATCGCCTATCTGCCCGGCGTCGCCAGCGCGGGCGACATCATGCGCGGCCTCGACCTTGGCCTCACCCGCTTCAAATTCTTTCCCGCGGTCCCGGCCGGCGGCCTGCCCCTGCTGCGCGCGCTCGCCGGACCCTTTGGCGGGATCCGTTTCTGTCCGACCGGCGGCATCACCGAGGAGAGCGCGCCCGAATGGCTGGCCGAGCCGTGCGTCGCCTGCGTCGGCGGCAGCTGGCTGGTGCGCAAGGGAATGAGCCTGGCGGAGATCACGGCCACCGCCGGTCGCGCAGGGGGCCATTAGCCGGGGCCGGAGCGGCGGATTCATGGCGGCATGGGGCCTGGCGGAGAGGGTGGACTCCCATGGACACCGCTTAAGCTGCTCTTTAGGCTTAGAAATCACCTAGGGCATTCCACAACGAATCCCCTGATCTACCCCAACCATCATGCATTGATGCGATGGGAAACCACGCGAGCTAAACCTTCCACAGCTTTTCACGAATTGCCTAGAGTGTGACGCGACGAACGTTAGCACTTAGCCTTCTCGCTACAAGTTTGCGTTTCCTAGCACCGGAGCGGGAGTATCAGCGTTGTCGAAGCGGTCACTGGCAACAGTGGCGCTGAGCTTGCCACGCAAATGTGGTTGTTTAAGCTGGATTCCGTCCCGGAGGTCGGGGGCACTAAGATCCCCTCTTCGTGATTCCTCCAACGCTTGGTTGAGTTAACTACCTGTTATCTGTATAATGCGTCGTTCTCCGGAGTGTCGCCATGTCGTTTGTCTTCTACGATCTCGAAACTACTGGCACACATCGTCACTTCGACCAGGTTCTGCAATTTGCAGCGATCTATACCGATGATGATCTGAACGAACTCGAGCGAGTAGAGATGCGGTGTCGGCTGCTGCCGCACATCGTGCCTGCTCCCGGCGCCCTTGCCGTAACGCGGGTCACTCTGGAGCAGCTCCTCGATCCCTCTCTGCCCTCGCACTACGAGATGATGTGTAAGATCGTCAGCCTTTTCGAGCGCTGGTCGCCAGCGATCTTTCTTGGCTGGAACACCCTCGACTTCGACGAAGAGCTGTTGAGGCAAGCATTCTATCAGTGTCTGCATCCGCCTTACCTCACCAACACCAACGGCAACGGCAGGACCGACCTGTTGCGCTTCTGTCAGGCGCTGACGATGCTGCGGCCGGGCGTCCTTAACGTTCCCCTCCGAGCGGATGGAAAGCCATCTCTCAAGCTGGATCTGCTAGCCCCGGCCAATGGCTTTCCGCACGGCAATGCCCATGACGCCCTGGCCGATGTCGAAGCGACCATTCACATCTGCCGGATCGTTCAGGCGAAAGCCCCCGATCTCTGGTCGGAATCGCTGAGCTTTTGTCCCAAGGCCGCCGCGGTGGCTTTCATGCGTGAGCAGACGGCCTTCCTCCTGACAGAATGCTACTTTGGGAAGCCTTACCGCTATGCGTTGACGATGCTGGACCTCGATCCCGCAAACTCTGGCTCGGTCATCGCCTATGACCTTGCGGTCGACCCCAACGATCTCCGTTCGTTGTCCAATGCCGAGCTGCAACGGCGTTTGCGAGGCAGAATCAAGCCTGTTCGGCGAGTGAAGGCAAACAAGTCTCCGTTGCTGGCAGCTATCCGATCTGTCCCCTCCTTTTATGGCCTGAGTGTTGATGCGCTTCTTGCGCGAGCAGAGTCGATCAAGGCTGACAGTGAACTTTGTCGCCGGCTCGTTGTCGTTGCAGAGCGTGAAGACTTCGAACCCTCACCACACGTCGAAGCGCAGATCTACGACGGCTTCTGGAGCAACTCAGACAAGTCCGCCCTAATGCGGTTTCATACCTGCAATTGGTCGGAACGGAGCGAGATCGTTTGTGGCTTGGAGGATCCTCGCCTCCGTGAGCTAGGGCAGCGCCTCATCTTCAATCACGCATCACACGTGCTCTGCGCTGAAGATCGCAGGCTATGCGAGCGGGACCATGCGAAGCGGCTTACTGCAAGCGATACACCGTGGCTGACGATCGAAGGCGCCAGTCGTGATGCCGCTGTCATGCTTGCCGATTGCTCACCCGAGCACACGGCCATCCTCAAGCCCTATCATGCATATCTTATGGCAGAAGCAGACCGCTGCCGCAGACTCCTCACAGACCAAGTTACTCCCGAAGTTGCTCCGGCATTGTTCTAGGCGCTCAAACGTGAGCTCAGACTACACTCGCATAAGATGTAGGATGAGGAATGCCGGTCATTCGCGAGCGAAGCCGTGGCTACATGGCTCAAGTGGCACGAACGTAAAGCTGGTGGTTGGAGCCTGATTTTCGAACCGTCCGAATACCTGTCGTGGCACCATCAACATGTGCCTTGAACATTCGGCCTGCGCGTAGGCGCGCGCCCTTGCTGAAGCTCCCCCAGCGCTTGATGGGGAATAGATCCTGCAATCGGAAATCCGCGCCTTTATCATGCCGGGCGGCAAGTCTGATTGCCTCGCGAACGATCTCCCCCGCCTCCTTCTCATCGGTCAGCTCGTCGCAATATTTGAGGAACAAAGCCGAGATACTCGGCACCCCCGCTTTTTTCCGCTTGCGGGTCAGCGACGCATAGGTTTCTTCGTCAACCATAGTTCTGATGGTTATCATATCATCGGCACCCTTGTTGTTTGATGCACATATGATAGTATCGATTAATGTCAATGATGGCCCGTGCCAATCTCCCTTTAGCCATCGGCCACAGCAGGACCGTAAATGGCTGATCACCCGGTCGCTGCTGACGGTTCTCGAGAGAATGAGTTTCCGTTCACCGAATGGCAGCTCGGCCTTGAAGCTGCGGCAGGCCGTTTGACTGGACGGGTCCGCAACTGCGCTCGAAACGCTTTCGTGCATCTACGAGGTGCATGGACCCTGCACCACGTAGACGATGAAATGGCTCTCTTTCGGGCGCTCACTGCTGAGGAGGAAGCCGCCACGGCGCTGATGCATGCTCTCAAGACGAAGGGCTATGCTGGGGCGGAAAGGCTGCGGCCAAGAGATCACCGCCACAAGAATGCGCTGTGGCCGGTCGTTGAGGCCGTTAGCCGGATAATCGCTGAAACGCGTATGCCTGAACCGAAGGTAGGCCTATCGAAAGTCGGTCCGCCAAAGATTAGCCTACGGATCGACATGGCTGCGATGGCAGGAACCGCGGAGCCCATGTGGGCTGAACCGGATCATCCGCTGAATTTCACTCTTGGCCTATGGAACGATGGCGAGCGACTGCTCCATTACTTCGATGAGCAGTTTGCCGAGCTCGCAGCGGAACGCGGCGTTCATTCTCTGCGCGAACACCTCACCCAAGCCGCCAATCTGCGCAATCAGCTACTCTATGCTGACGATGCAGGATGCCCGATGGTCTCCTTCGACGATACATTGCTGAAGGCGCGAGCTATCCGCGTCGGCATCCTCTTTGCCATGACGATCATCGTCATGCAAACGCCGGTGCATCAACTGTTCGTCACGCAATGTCTCGAAGCACTGCTACGTCTGCTTGCAGCTAACGAAGGCATCAGCTTTGACTACTCGGAAGCCGATCAGGTTTCCGGTAGGCCAACGCTGGTGATAAATCGGGAAGAAGGCGAAGATCCCAAGGTTTGGGTGCGACGACCAATCGCGGTCTCCGGCATCTGGGGAAACCAAGGGTGGATGAAGCCAGCTCAGCTCCGTGCCGAGGCCTGCAGCGCAGCGAAAGTCTCATGCCCAGAACCACCGGCTGTCGGGCGCAGCGACGATAACCACTATCCTCGATAAAGGAATAAGGAGCCTCGGCTCCCCCTTTGCAGAGGGTTATCGAGTGTGTGGCAATGTTAGCGAGGCTGCAGTCTTCTGTCCGAGCAAATCAGCAAGAACGTGTAACCAGACGCAAGCGGGGAGAATCTCGGCACGCAATGGAGTGATAGCTTTGGGAGGAAACCCCTCTTGAAGGAACTCGCATGTCCAAAGTCCTCGTGCTCTACTACTCCAGCTACGGTCATGTTGAAGCAATGGCGCAAGCCGTTGCCGAGGGCGCTAGAAGTGCGGCCGGCACCGAAGTCGACGTTCGCCGAGTGGCGGAGCTCGTCTCACCCGATGTCGCGAATAGCTCCGGCTATCGCACGGAGCAATTCGCTCCCATCCTCACGGATCCAAACGAGCTGGTGCACTACGACGCCATCATCATCGGGACGCCTACCCGCTATGGGAATATGGCGGCCCAGATGAAGAACTTCCTCGATCAGACGGGGGGCCTCTGGTTCCAGGATAAGCTGGTCAGAAAAGTTGGGGCTTGCTTCACCTCCACCGCGACGCAGCATGGCGGACAGGAATCAACCCTGCTTTCGACCATGACAGTGATGCTTCATCTCGGCATGATCGTCGTAGGCCTGCCCTATAGCTTCAAGGGCCAGCTCGGAGTGGAAGCCGTTAAGGGTGGAACACCCTATGGCGCCTCGACCATTGCAGGGGGAGATGGCAGTCGCATGCCATCTGAAGCCGATCTCGAAGGCGCCCGCTTCCAAGGCCATCATGTTGCTTCGGTCGTTGCAGACCTCGTAGCCGGGCGCGCCGCAAGGTGAGCGAAATCTTTGCAGGAACGCAGGTGCTGATACCGCGCCGGACTGGTGGTCGCCCCCGCACGACGGACACCAATCCTCACTCACAGCAGGATCAACCCGCTCTTCACCAAGCGCTTGAATGGCTCGTGGAACGTGCCTTCAAACTTGACGAAGTCCTGACACGACCCAGTCTCCGTGCCCCAGCCGGCACACTTGGCTTCTCTCTACTCGAACCATTTGCGAAGGGGCCGCCTGAGGCGTTCCTGCTGGATCGCGAGTTTGCTCATCTTCACCCGCCGGTGGACGGAAGCATGCACCTCACACTTCCTCCGGCTATCCGCGAACTCGCCATCGCGCAGGAGTGGGCCGAGCCCCATCCCCTAGCCGGACGACCGACCGTGTCACCCTACGTGGTGATGGTCTATGCTCCACGCTCGATCGAAGAAGCCGATGTCGTCTATCAGCTGCTGCAGGAGTCGTGGGCCTTCGCCCGCGGTGACACACCTATAACCTAGCCTCTAGAGCAAACCTCACGGCGCCTGGAGGCAGCTAGCCATCAAATGATTGAGCATTCGCCATCAGGTCGGATGGGCGTCTACCGGTGCGGAACGCTTTTTTCTAAGCCGATTGTTTAGGTAGTTCGCCAACCCAAGCAGAGGTGCCGCAAGCGGGAAGAGCCAAGCGAAAGCCCTTAGACCGTCGTTAAAAGCAAGCGCCGCCACCTGCTGCGCAAATTCTTGCCTGACCATCATGCTAAACATCTCAAGAGCCTGCGAAACGGAGTAGCCCTGGGATGTAAGAGCTGCGACGACGGCGTCTTGCTGCGCGGCAAAGCTCGGATCCGAGGGCGAAATATTGCGAGCCAACTCAGCCTGAGCCTCGGCCGATCGATGGTTGAGGTAAGTCGTAATGAACGCCAGGCCAATAAGGCCACCGAACTGTCGACCGACATTAAAGAGGCCCACCCCGTAAGCGACCAGCGGTCCACGCAAAGGGAGAAGGGTCTCCATCGTCAGGCCGATGAATAGAAAGCCGAGCCCCGCGCCTCTCAACACCAAAGGAAATACGAGATCCTCAAAGCCACTGTCTGGAGTCGTGAATGACAACAGATACATGCCTGATGCGGTCGCTAGGATTCCGACCGGCAAGAATGACAGAGGATGCAGGTTTTTCAGTTGAAACAAAGTGCCTGCAATTAGCAGGCTGGCCAAAACCGATAGAGCGCTAGGCATAAGCAGCAGCCCCGCCCAGGCAGGGGTGAACTGGAGAACCTGCAGCGCAAATACCGGAATGATGTAGCCGCTGCCGAAGAGGGCAACACCAGCCACGAAGCTGACGATGAAGCCGAAGGTAAAATCCGGACTGCGAAATACGCGAAGATCGAGCAGGGATCGGCCAGCCCGGCCGGCCTGGCTCAGCAAGAAGGCCCCGACGAGCACCACAGAAGCAATGAGGGCATTCCTGATCTCGACTTGCTCAAACCAGTTGAAGCGAGCGCCTTCGACCATGAGGAAGGCGCACGAGCTCATGGCAGCGGCAAACAACGTGGCTCCCAACCAGTCGAACGGTCGGGC
>JANPKL010000158.1:0-10756 GCA_031425975.1 Sphingomonas sp. | reverse complement strand
CCCGACACGGGAGAGGGGCTTGTCGATGCTCGGCGAGGAGTTCCGCGGAAACTAGGCGGCGAGGTGATCGGGGCGGTGGGGCTGGACGATCGGGGCAGCCAGCGCAGCGTCATGCGCGATCACGCGGACGTCGCCGTGGTGCGGCGCCTCAGGGTCGGGGAGCAGACGGGCAGGAGCCGCGGCCAAAGCGACGACCACGGCCGACTTGGCGCGGCGGCTGGCGACGGTCGGGCCATAGTCGGCCATGAGGCGGAAGCGCGGGTGCGCCTCGGCCATCTCGGCCATCGCCTTGGCGGCGCGCTTGCCGATCTGGCGGACCTGCTCGCGGCTGAGACCGCTGCCTTCGGGCGAGTCGTAGTCGGCAAGCTCGCCGAATACGCGGCTGGCAAGGATTTCGCGGTCGCGCTCGAGGCGCTGCTCGATCTCCTCGACACTGTCGGCATCGAGATTGGCGCGGCCACCGGCCTTGAGTGCGCGGGCGAGTTCGCGCTTCGGCTGCTTGCGGCGCAGGCTTTCGAGCGCGGCATGCCGGCCCTTCTGGACGAATTCCTCGATCAGGCACTGAGTCGCGGCGCGGGCGAGATAGTCGCTGGCGGCGCGCTCGGTCCGTTCCAGCGCATCCTCGTCCTCGATCAGCGCCTCGAGCGGGCTGTCCTCGCCATCGGGCCCGGCGGCGAGGCCGTGCAGCGAAACGGTGGTCGCCTGGACCTTTTGCGCGGACGGGCGCTGGTCGGTCATCACGCGGAAGCGCAGCGACTGGAGCTCGCCGCGGATCTGCCAGTTGACGAAGGTGGTGAACTGGGCCTTTTCGGGCTCATAGGCCTCGACCGCCCGGTGCACCGCAATGGCACAGCATTGCTCGGCATCGTCCCAATGATGACCGAGGCCATATTGCCGGATGAAGTGGCGGAAGCGCGGGCTAAGCAACTTGAGGATGCGGGAGAAGGCGCGATCGGTGCCGAGCCGCTGCCGGGGAGTTGGCCGTTCGCCCGGCGCTGCCCGAACCGTGAGCAGCTCGGCGACGGCAGTCTCGAGCGCGGCAGTGGTTTTCGACATTTTCATCCCCCGACATGTTGGCGGCGGGGAAGTCCCGGCTCGCCTGACCATCGGAGAAGGCGCCCGGGCTGGTTAAACGGAACAGACCCGATCCTCCGTAGCGGAGGGTTTCGCTCGGCTTGCAGAGAGCGAGGAACGGCCAGGACGACGGGCTCCGTCCGTAACGGTATTAATTCGTTAGGCCGCGACGAATCGCGCGGGCCGGATCCGGCGGTCGACATAGGCCATCAGCCAGTCGCGATGGGCATCGGTGGCGCTGCCTGCCGAGGCGATACGGCGATCGGCAGCGACGGTGCCGACCTGCGCCGCGAGCAGTTGCCCGGCGCGCTGTTCGGCCAGGCCCGAGCCGAGGAAACGGAGCGCGTCGCCGAGCCCGAGATGATGCGCGAGATAGGCGGCGCGGGCCTCGTCGGCGGGTGTGTCCGCGCGAACGCCCGAATTGCGCAGACGCGCGAGATTGGCGGCGGCGTGATCGGCGATGGCCTCGATCGCTGCGGTGGGATCGGTGCGCAGCGCCAGCAAGGTTTGGCGCGCGCCTGCGCGGGGGTGACCGTCGGACCCGAGCAGGCCGCGCGCCGATGCGGCGGCGTGGAGCCAGCTGCCGGGGCGGCGCGCTTCGCCGAGCCAGGTCGAATCGAGGAACTGGCCCAAGCCCGTCGCCGAGGAGCGCGGATTGCGGCTGGCGGGATCCCAGCGCCCGTCGCGTCCCCTGCCCGCCTCGGCATCGACGATCGCGGCGAGCATCGCTGGGTCGAGACCAGTGCGCGCGGCGGCGCGCTCCAGCAGCGGGGCGAAGGTCGCGTTGGGGCCGAGCGTGAGGAGGCCGGCTGGGCTGGCGGGCGCGGGCAGCAGCGGAGGGGTCGCGGTCAGGCGGGGAGCGAGGCGGTCCTCCGCCCCAAGCGCCTCGATCAGCATGTCGAGACTGAGCGGACCTGCGCCCCCCGGAGCTCGCAAGGACTCCCGGGCGGGACGATCGACCTGGCCGAGCGCGGCCTGCCACAAGCGTCCGTCGATCTCCGCGCGGGCGGCGCGATAAATGAGGTCGGCGCGCTGTGCCGGCAACAGCGCTTCGAGCTGGCGCGGGTTCATCGCCGGGCCGCGATCCGCGCGGCGCTGGAATCGTCGAGCTGGCCCTGCGTCTTGCGGTCGGCATCGCGGCGATGCGCGGCGGCGGCAGCGGCATCGGCGTCCTCGA
The DNA here is from genome assembly GCA_031425975.1 of Sphingomonas sp. Classification (GTDB taxonomy): domain Bacteria; phylum Pseudomonadota; class Alphaproteobacteria; order Sphingomonadales; family Sphingomonadaceae; genus Sphingomicrobium. The sequence continues at coordinate 8,505 of JANPKL010000158.1, read as the reverse complement.
GCAGCGACAGGCGGGCGCGGGCGTCGCCGGCGGCGCTTCGCAATGCCGCCAGCCGCTGCTCGCTGACGCTGCCCTCAGTGGCAAGTTCGGCGAGGCGGCGCGCCGCGGCGGTGAACCAGGCGTCGGCGGAAAGAGCGGCCGAGCCCCCGAGCGAACGTTCGGCGCTGCGCTGCGCGGCGAGCGTGGTCGCGGCTTCGGCGAGCAGGGCGGCGCGCTGCTGCTCGGCGCCGATGGCGAGCGCGAGCGCGTCGAGTTCGCGGCGGCGCATCCGCAGCGCCGGGGCGAGGCGGCTCATGGTGAAGGCTCGTCGAGGATGGCGGCGAGCGCGGCGAAATCCTCGGCCGGGTCGCCGCGATCCGCCTTGCCCTGCGAGACCAGTGCCTCGATCCGCGGGGCGAGCAGGATGGCACGATCGACTTCCGCGCTGGCGCCCGGGGCATAGGCGCCGAGCCGCACCAGTTCCTCCATGTCGGCCCAGGTCGACAGGATGGCGCGCGCGGCGAGGCGGGTGCGATTGTCGTGGGGGTCGAGGCAGTCGGGCAGGGTGCGGCTGACCGACTTCAGCAGGTCGACTGCGGGGTATCGGCCCCGCTCTGCGATGCGGCGGCTGAGGACGACATGGCCGTCGAGAATGCCGCGCACGGTGTCGGCGACCGGTTCGTCATGGTCATCGCCGTCGACCAGCACGGTGAACAGGCCGGTGATGCTACCTTGGCCCGTTAAGCCTGGCCCCGCGCGTTCGAGCAGGCGCGGCAGTTCGGCGAAGACCGAAGGGGTGTAGCCACGGGTCGCGGGGGGCTCGCCGCTGGCCAGCCCGATTTCGCGCTGGGCCATGGCGAAGCGGGTCACGCTGTCCATCAGGCAGAGGACGCGCAGGCCCTCGTCGCGGAAATGTTCGGCCACCGCGAGCGTGGCGAGAGCGGCCTGGCGGCGCAGTACGGCGGGCGCGTCGGAAGTGGCGACCACTACCACCGAGCGGGCCAGGCCGGCGGGGCCGAGGTCGTCGGTGATGAATTCCTGCACTTCGCGCCCGCGTTCACCGATCAGGCCGATCACCGCGACGTCGCAATCGGCCCAACGGGCAAGCATCGAGAGCAGGACCGACTTGCCGACACCCGACCCTGCGAACAGGCCGAGCCTTTGGCCTTCGCACAAGGGGGCGAACAGATCGAGCGCGCGGACCGAGGTGGCGATGCGGCGGCCGACCCGGGCCCGGGCGGCGGCGGGCGGCGGCGCGGCGCGAAAAGCGCTCGGCCGGCTGCCCTGGCGCAGCGGACCCTTGTCGTCGAGCGGCCGGCCGAGCCCGTCGATCACCCGGCCGAGCCAGCCGGTGCAGGGCTTCAGGGCATTGTGGCCGCCCAGCAACTCGGCGGGCGTACCCGAGACCAGGGCATCGGTTGGGTCGAAGGCCATGGCAGCAGCGCGCTCGCCGTCGATGGCCGTGACTTCGGCCTCGACCGGCCCGTCGCGTCCGTCGAGCCGAAGCCGGGCGCCAATGGTGGCGGCGCCGGCTAGCCCGCCGACCTCCAGCATGGCGCCCTGGACCCGCAGCAGCCGCCCGAAGCGGCGGTGCGGGTCCAGTGCGCGGATGGTCGCGGGCAAGCCGGCCAGGGTGGCGATCGCGTTCAGGCGGCGACCTCCTCGACGGAGGCGAGCGCGTCATGTTCCCAGCGCATCAGCGCGCGGCAATCGCCCAGGGCGCGGTAATAATCGGCCGCCGCGGCGCGCTCCGCGAAACGGCGGGTCGCTGCCCGCGCCTCCTCGGTCGGAAGCAAGGTGGTGAGTTCGCCGAGCGAGGCGAGGATGTCGCGATGATGGTGTTCGATTCCGTCGGGATCGAGATAGGCCATCATCGTGTGGAAGTAGAGCGCGCGGGCGGGCGTGGTCGCCTCGGCCGGGCCCATGATCTCGCGGCCGCGCAGAATGGTGACCTTGCTTTCGATCGCCAGGTCGGTGCGCCCGCAGGCGCGGATCACCGCGCCGTTGATCACCACCTTTTCGCCGTCGCGGAGGGAAATGCGCAGGGTCATGCTCGTCCTTTGGAAGCGCCTCATTCCCTTCCTTCTAGAGGCAATCGGGCGACCGGCGGCGACCGGGGCGGCAAAAACTGCCGTCGCGCGGGCCGGTCCCGGGCGAGGCCCTATAAGGTGAGGAGAAATGTCCCGGCAGGTGCCGCGACGTGCATGGGAGGCCTTCGCCTTGAGCCTTTATTCCGCCCTTTATGCCGGCGTGTCCGGCCTCGGTGCCCAATCCTCGGCGATGGCCACGGTCGCCGACAACATCACCAACATCAACACCATCGGCTACAAGGGCGTCACCACCGAATTCCGCACCTTGGTCACCGACGGGCGGATGAAATCCTCTTATTCGGCGGGCGGCGTCACGGCCGCGCCCCAGGCAATGATCAGCAAGCAGGGCCTGCTCCAGGCGAGCAGCAGCCAGACCGACCTGGCGATCGACGGGGCGGGCTTCTTCGTGGTGCGCGCGGGCGATACCGCCGACGCCGAGGTCGCGTTCACCCGCGCCGGTTCATTCAAGCCCGATCTCCAGGGCTATTTGCGCAATACCAGCGGCTATTATCTGCAGGGCTGGCGAATGGATGCGACGGGCAATTTCGTCGACACCGGCAATCTGAACGCGCTCGAGCCCGTTCGGCTGAGCGAGCTGACCGGATCGGCAGTTCCGACCAGCAAGCTGCAGATGCGCGCCAACCTCCAGTCCGACGCGGCGGTGTTCGCGGGCGCTTACACCGCCGGCGACATGGCCGCGGGCACGGTCGCCCCGCAATTTCAGCGCAGCTTCGACATCTATGACGCGCAGGGCGGCGCGCATCGGGTCAGCCTGGCCTTCGTCAAGAGCGCTGCCAACCAGTGGCGGGCCGAAATCTTCGCGGTGCCGGCAAGCGACGTCACCGCCACGGGCGGATTGCTGGCAAGCGGGAACATTGCCTTCAATCCTGACGGCAGCCTCAACCTTGCCGGCTCGACCGCGGCGCTGTTCGGGACCGTGACACCGGCCTGGACCAATGGCGCGGGGTCGCAGCCGATCGACCTCCAGCTGGGCAGCGACGGCGGGCTCGACGGCCTGACGCAATTCGGCGGGCAGAGCGCGCTGATCAGCAGCAGCGTCGACGGCGGGCTGCTCGGCAACATCGCCAGCATCGAGGTCGACGACAAGGGCGTGGTCAGCGCGATCTTCGACGACGGCACCGCGCGGCGGGTGTTCCAGCTGCCGGTCGCGACGTTCCAGAACCCAGACGGGCTCACCCGGCTGACGGGCAATGCCTTTGCGGTGTCGAGCGCGAGCGGATCGGTCGCGATCAACCCGCCGGGCGCGCTTGGTGCGGGCATGATCTCGAGCGCGACGCTGGAGGCATCGAACGTCGATCTGGCGCAGGAATTCACGAATATGATCCGCTTCCAGCGGGCCTATAGCGCGTCGTCGAAGATCATCACCACGGTCGACGACATGCTGCAAGAACTGTCGAGCCTGAAGCGCTGATGAGTTGATCGATGAGCCTGTCGGACATTCTCGGATCGGCGCTGTCGGGGCTGAACGCGGCCCAGGCGGGGTTGCGGTCGGCTTCGAACAACATCGCCAACGTCAACACCCCGGGTTACGCCCGAGAGCGGGTGATGCTGGAGCCGGGCGTCACTGCGGGACAGGTCAGCGGGGTACGCGCGCTGGAAGCGGTGCGGGTCGCCGACCGCTTCCTCGAGGCGACGGTCAATCGCCGCGCGAGCGACTGGGGCCAGGCCGAGGCGGTGGCGAGTTCGCTCGACCGGCTGCAGTCGCTGCTCGGCGCGCCGGGCGATGCCGGGGGCCTGCCCGCGCGGCTCGACGCGATCGGCGCGGCGGCGGTGGCAATGACCGGCGCGAGCGGGAGCGAGCCGACCGTACGCGGGTTCGTCGGTGCGGTCGGCCAAGCGCTGTCGGCGCTGCAGACGCTCGATAGCGACGTCACCAGCCTACGCGTCGATGCCGAGCGCGAGTTCAGTTATACGGTCGACAGCATCAACAACCTGTTGAAGCGCATCGACGGATTGAACGATGCCGTCGCGCGCCAGTCCGCCGGGGGACGCGCCAGCAACGGGGCGGTCGACCAGCGAATGACCGCGGTCGAGGAATTGGCCGGGCTGATCCGGATCGAGGTCCGCGAGGGCCAGGACGGGCGGCTGACGATCGACAGCGGGACCGGCGTCACATTGCTCGACAAGCGACTGCGTCTGCTCGACTATCCGCCCAGCGACGGCAGCGCGCAGCCGCTTTATCCGGCGGTCCGCGTGCGCTTCGTCGAACCCGACGGGAGCCTTGGCGCCGACACCGGCGAACGGCTCGATTCGGTCGCGGTCGGCGGGCGGCTGGGCGGGCTGATGGATCTGCGCGATCGCCGCCTGCCCGAATTCCAGGAAGAGATCGGGAGCCTGTTCGGCGGGCTGGCCGAGAGCCTGAACGCGGTCAGCAATGCCGGGACGACGGTCCCTGCCCCGGCCCGGCTCGACGGCGCGCAGACCGGTTTCGCGGCCGGCGATCGCCTCGGCTTTACCGGCCGCGCGGTGGTCGCGGCGATGCAGAGCGACGGAACGCTGGCCGCTACATTCACGCTCGACTTCGCCGCTTTGGGGCCGGGCGCGACCATCCAGGATGCGGTCGACGCGATCAACGCGGGGATGGGCGGTCTTGCGACGGCGAGCTTCGCAGGCGGCAAGCTCAGCATCGCGGGAGCGGCCGGGCTGGGCGTCGCGGTGGCGCAGGACCCAGCCTTTCCCAGCCAGCGTGGCGGGCAGGGATTCGCCCAGGCGTTCGGACTGAACGACCTCGTTTCAGGCAATCGCACCTTCGGGCCCGCAGGCTTCACCGCGACCGACCTGCATGGCTTTGCCGCGGGCGAGGCGGCCGAACTGGTGCTGCGCGGCCCCGACGGGCGGGTGCTGGCACAGGCCAGCCTCACCCCGGCGGCGGGCGGCAGCTTCGGCGACCTCGTCACGGCGCTCAACGCCGGGCCGCTGGGAGCCTATGGAAGTGCCGGCATCGACGGCCGCGGGCGCCTGTCCTTCACCCCGATCGCGAGCCTTCCGACCGCGGTCCTGCAGGTCGCGGCGGACACCACCAGCCGCTACGGCACCGGCCGTTCCCTATCGTCACTGCTGCTGCCGTCGGGCAATGAGGCGGGGCTGCTGTCCGCCAAGGTCAGGCCCGATATCGTCGCTTCGGCGCAGCGGCTGCCGCTGGCCCGCTTCGAGACTGGCGCGGCGATCGGCGCGCGCGCGATCGGGCCGGGCGACAGCCGCGGCGCCAACGGGTTCGTCGACCAGCTGCGCGCGGCGGTCGACCTTGGCCGCGGACGCGTTTCAGGGATGGAGAGCTTTGCCAGCTTCGTGCTCGGACAGGCCGGGCTCGAAGCCGGGGGAGCGGGCGACCGGCTCGACGATATGAGCGCGCGGCGGGCCGATGCGATCAATCGCCGCGACAGCTATTCGGGGGTCAATATCGACGAGGAGCTGGCCAGCCTGGTCACGCTCCAGAACAGCTATTCGGCGGCGGCGCGGGTGATGACCACCGCGACGCAGATGTACGATGTCTTGATCGGGATGGTGAAATGACGGGCTGGAACCGGGTGGCGAGCGTGCCGATGCAGCGCAGCCTGTTCGAATCGATCGCGGTGTCGCAACGCAAGCTGGCGCAGGTGCAGCAGCAGATGGCGACGGGGAAGAAGGCGCCGGACTTCGCGTCGCTCGGGATCGAGACGATGCGCAACCTCTCGGCGCGGACCCTGCTCGCGCGGCAGGAGGCGCATGGCGCGGTGGGGGTCAAGATCGGGACGACGCTCAGCATCATGGACAGCCAGATCGGCGGGGTCGAGGAGGCGCTGAACAAGCTGCGCGACGGTCTGCTGGCAGCGGTCGGCACCGGCCGCGCGGAGGGCCTGCAGGAAGTCGCCGAGGAAGCCTTTCAACGCTTCCGCAGCGCGCTCAACAGCGACGAGGCGGGGGTGCAATTGTTCGGCGGCGCTCAGATTTCCACGCCGCCCTTCACACCTGCGACGCTGTCCGCCACCGCCGGCGTGGCGACCACGACCGCGTTCCGCAATGACGACGTGCTGGCCTCGGCGCGGGTCGCCGACGGTCTCGACCTCACCTATGGAGTGACCGCCAGCGCCCTTGGCAGCGGGCTGTTCGAGGCGTTTCGCTCGCTGGCCGACAGCGGTCCGATCGCGGACGTGCCCAATGCCGCGCAGATTACTGCACTGCAGACCGCGGTCGGGCAGATCAACGAGGGACTGAAGACGGTCCGCTCGGTCCATGCGGAGAACGGACGACGCCAGGCGCAGGTCGAGGAACTGACCGAACGCTCGGCCGAGCGCGGGTTGATCCTGCGTCGTCTGGTCAGCCGCAACGAGGATGCCGACATGGCGCAGGTGGCCAGCGATCTCGTCCAGCGCCAGACGATGCTGGAGGCGAGCTATACGGTGTTCAGCCGGCTCGCCAATCTGAGCCTGGTCAACTTCATGCGCTAGTCGTGGCAGGCTTTGTGGCGGCAGCGCGGGCGTGGCGGCCGTAGAAAACTTCGAACAGGGGCGAGGCCATAAGGGTGGTGACGATCGCCATCAGCACCATGATCGAGAACAAGGCCGGCTCGATGATCCCGCGCTGCAGCCCGATGTTGATGATGATCAGTTCCATCAGTCCGCGCGCGTTCATCAGGCTGCCGATCCCGGCCGCCTCACGGTGCGAATGGCCGGTGGCGCGCGCGGCCAGGTAGCAGGCGCCGCCCTTGGCCAGGATCGAGGCCAGCAGGATGGCGGCGGCCAGCCCGAACAGTCGCGGATCGGCGATCAGGCTAAGCTGGGTATTCAGCCCCGAATAGGTGAAGAAGCAGGGCAGCAGCAGCACCACCGTCACCGGCTCGAGTGTCTTCCTGAGCTGTTCGGCGAAGGCCCCGCGCGGCATGGCGACGCCGAGGATGAAGCCGCCGAACACCGCATGGATACCGATCGCGTCCATCGCCCAGGCCGCCGCCATGAACAGCATCAGCGCGGTCGCCAGCATCGACTGGGTCAGCGCCCCTTCGGTCGCGTGCCAGTGGCCGAACCGGGCCAGCAGCGGCGGGGCGATGGTCACCATCACGAGGGCGAAGGCGATCCCGCCGCCGATCGCAACGAAGGCGACATTGGCCCCGTCGCCGAAACTTGCCAGCACGATCGCCAGCACCATCCACGCCCCGGCATCGTCGATCGCGCCCGCCGACAGCGACAGCGTGCCGAGCGGGGTGCCGCTGATCCCGCGCTCGTGGATGATCCGTGCCAGCATCGGGAAGGCGGTGATGGCGATGCAAGCACCCATGAACAGGGTCGCCTCGGCCCGGGTGATCTCGGGCGAGAAGAGGCCGGGGGTGGCGAGCAGCCAAGGGGTGAGAGCGACCGCGGCGAGGAAGGGCGCGGCGATGCCCGACAGCGACACCGCCGCCGCGCTTTTCGCATTGCCCCGAAAATGGGTGCGATCGAAGCCCAGCCCGACGATGAACATGTAGAGCCCGACGCCCAGTTGCGCGACGACGAACAGGATCGGCTTGCTCTCGGGCGGGAAGAGGAACGCCTGCACGCCCGGAGCGAGCAGCCCGAGCAGCGAGGGCCCGAGCACCACCCCCGCGATCATTTCCCCCACCACCTGCGGCTGGCCGAGGAAGCGCCTGGCCAGCCACCCGACCGCGCGGCAGGTCGCGATGATCAGCAGCAGCTGGAGGAAGAAGGCGATGGACAACTGGGCGGGGGTCATTGGCGGAAGCTAATCCGCCCGCATCCGACTGACCAGCGCAAGCGCGCCCTTGCGTCCCACTTGCCTTCCCGCCCGTCCCCCCGCATGCGCCGGCGATGACCGACGACGCACTCCGCACTGCTGCCCTTACCTCCAAGGCCTGGCCCTTCGAAGAGGCGCGCAAGTTGCTGGCGCGTTATCCTGAGGGAAAGCCGAGCGGCGAACCGATGGTGTTCGAGACGGGCTATGGGCCGTCGGGGCTACCGCATATCGGGACCTTCACCGAGGTGTTGCGGACGACCTGGGTCCGGCGGGCCTATGAGGTGCTGACGGGCGGCAGGATCCCGACGCGGCTGATCGCGTTCAGCGACGATATGGACGGGCTTCGCAAGGTGCCGGACAACGTCCCCCATCCCGAGCTGCTGCAGGCGGCACTGGGCACGCCGCTGACGCAAGTGCCCGACCCGTTCGGCTGCCACGAAAGCTTCGCGCATCACAATAATGCGCTGCTGCGCGCATTTCTCGACCGGTTCGGCTTCGACTATGAGTTCGTCAGCGCGAGCGAGGGCTATCGCTCGGGGCGGTTCGATGTGGCCGTGCTCCAGGTACTGCGGCGGTTCGACGACATCCTTGCGGTGATGCTGCCGACGTTGCGCGAGGAGCGGCGGCTGACCTATTCGCCGGTGCTTCCAGTCTCGCCCACGACGGGCCGCGTGCTGCAGGTGCCGGTGCGGGTGGTCGATGCCGAGGC
>JANPKL010000157.1:0-4245 GCA_031425975.1 Sphingomonas sp. | reverse complement strand
GCCTATGCGCTGATGACCGGGCGCGCGATCGACCTGCCGTTCGTCGAGGAGGTGCTGGCCAATGTGCTGCGCGCCAATCAGCGGCGGATCAGCATCGACGAAATCCAGACCCGGGTCGCCGAACATTATTGCATCCGCAAGGCCGAGATGGTCTCGGCCCGCCGCGCCCGCGAGGTCGCCCGGCCGCGCCAGGTGGCGATGTACCTGTCCAAGCAGCTGACGCCCAAGTCGCTGCCCGATATCGGTCGCCGCTTCGGCGGGCGCGACCACACGACGGTGATCCACGCGGTCAAGCAGATCGAGAAATTGCGCGCGAGCGATCCCGATATCGACGCCGCTGTGCGGTTGCTGACGCGGCAGCTCGAGGGCTAGCGCCGAGTCCTCGCCAAGGCGGGTGCGTCGGTGAAGATGGCGTCGACCCCAGTTTTCACGAAATCGGCAATTTCCCCCGCCATGTCGCCATGCGCGGCGGGATCGGAGCCGATCCGGCTTTCGAGCGGCAAGAAGAGATTTTCGGGCCGGAAGGTCCAGGGGTGGATCATGAGACCCGCGCGATGCGCGTCGGTGACGAGCATGGTCGGGGTGAGGCTGCGACCGGCGGGGTCGCGGGGGATGATCAGCGCCTTGGCCGGGCCGATCGCATCGGCATAGGCGGCGACGGTGCGCAGGCCCTCGGCACTGATCATCGCGCGATAGGGGAGGTCGGGGCGGTCGGCGGGTGCGCCTTCTTCGGCGATTAGCTGAACCAGGCGGATCTTCGTCAGGCCGCGCAGGCGCTGGAGCGGGGCGATCTCGAAACATTGGATGAAGACCGGCGCGTCGCGGGCGGTCAGCCCATGGCGGACGAGCTCGGCCACCAGCGCTTCTTCCATCGGCAGGCCGGCGGCGCGGAAGTAGGAGGGGTGCTTGAGCTCGGGATAGAGGCCGATGCGCCGCCCGGTGTCACGGCTGCGCGCCTGCGCGAGCGCGATGATCTCGCGAAGGGTCGGGACCTCGAAGCGACCGTCGAATGCCGTATTCGCGGGGCGTAACCGCGGCAGGCGCTCACGGGCGCGCAGACTTTTGAGTTCGGCTAGAGTGAAATCCTCGGTGAACCAGCCGGTGACGGCGCGGCCGTCGATGATGCGGGTTGTGCGCCGGGCGGCAAAGTCGGGCCGGGTCGCGACATCGGTGGTCTCGGAAATCTCATTCTCGTGCCGCGCGACCAGCACGCCGTCGCGGGTCATGACGAGGTCGGGCTCGATGAAGTCGGCGCCTTGGTCGATCGCCAGCGCATAGGCTTCGAGCGTATGCTCGGGCCGCTCGGCGCTGGCCCCGCGATGGGCGATCACGATTGGGGTCGCATTGGGGGGCATGGCGGGGATCATGCAACCGGCAAGGAGACCCAGCAAGGGAAGGAAGAGGATCCGCATCGCCGCATCCTGCCGCACCATCGTGACGAAGCGGCGACATGAAAAAGCCCGCCCGGATCGCTCCGGGCGGGCTTTTGCTGTTCGGGCCGTGGACCTAGCGGCGGCGCTGCTGGGCGGGGACGGTGATGCGCACGGTCTCGCCCGACTTGCCGGGGAAGCCGGTGAACATCGCCTGGATCAGATTGGGGACCAGGACGGTGGTCTCGTCGGTGGTCGAGCGGGCCTGGGCGCGGCCGTCGAACAATTGCTGGTTGTCGGCGCGACGGCGGATGTCGAGGTCGAGCTCGGACTTATACTCGGTATACTCGCGCACGCCCCGACCACCGAACCAGAAGGGGTCGTCCCAGCCGTAATAGAAGGGCGAGGCGTAGCGGCTGCCATAGCCGAAGCGGCTGTAATAAGGCCGACCGTAATAGACGTTGAAGCGCGGGTCGAAGCGGCTGCCATAAGCGCCATAGGGGCTGTAATAGCCGCGGCTGAAAGGATCATAGCTGCGCAGGAACGGGTCATAGCCGCGCGATCCGAAACTATCGACGACCTGGCGCTCCGTGCCGTCGTCGACGGTGTAGCCGAGCTGGACGATCATGCTTGCATTCTGCGGGCTGGCGGCGGGGGAGTAGCCCTGCGCCTGCATCTGCTGGGTGACGAGCGTGGCGTAGCGGCTGAACTCGAGCCCGCCGCCCTGCGCCATGCCGCCGCCCGGCACGACATAGAAACTTTCCCCCTGCGGGGCCGGCATGGCCTGGAACCGGGTCACCTTGGCGGGGAGGCCGGTGGCGCAACCCGAAAGGCCGATGGAAGCTGCACCGACCAGTGCGGCGGCGGCGATCTTCTTGAGGAAAGTCATGGTCAGTAAAGCCCTCGATTGGGGAAAACCGGGTGAGTCGAGGGGCTTATAGCATGCGGGCGGTTGAACGGTCGATGAAGGGAGGCGGGGTGGCGGTGAGTGGAGCGGCTAAGCCCGGCCCAAGCCCAAGGCCCGCTTCGCCTCGAGCAAGGTTGGCGCCGCCAGCGCGGCGGCCTTGTCCGCGCCCGCGTCGAGGAGGCGATCGAGATGGGCCGGGTCGGCCTCCAGCGCCGTCAGCCGCGCGCGGATCGGGGCGATGAGGGCGATCAGTGCCTCGGCCAGCGCGGGCTTGAAGGCGCCGAAGCCCTGGCCCTCGAAGCGGGCGAGGACGGCCTGCGTCGACTCGCCGCTGATCGCGGCGAGGATGCCGACGAGATTGCGGGCTTCGGGCCGTGCGTCGAGCAAAGCAGAATCGCCCGGCAGGGGCTCGGGATCGGTGCGGGCCTTGCGGACCTTGGCGGCAATCTCGTCATCGCTGTCGATCAGATTGATCCGGCTCATGTCCGAGGGGTCGGACTTGCTCATCTTGGCGCTGCCATCGCGCAGCGACATGACGCGCGCCGCGGTGCCGGTCGAGATATAGGGCTCGGGCAGGACGAAGGTCTCGGTCGCCGTGTCGAGATTGAATTTCTGCGCGATGTCGCGGGTCAGTTCGATATGCTGCTTCTGGTCCTCGCCGACCGGAACGTGGCTGGCGCGATAGAGCAATATGTCGGCGGCCTGGAGCACGGGATAGTCGAACAACGCAACCGACGCGCCTTCCTTGTTCTTGCCCGACTTGTCCTTCCACTGGGTCATGCGGCTGAGCCAGCCCATGCGCGCGGTGCCATTGAGCAACCAGCACAGCTCGGCATGGGCGGGAACATCGCTTTGCGCGAACAGGATCGATTTGTCGGGGTCGATCCCGCTGGCGATGAGCGCGGCGGCCATGGCGCGGACCTGCGCGCGGCGCGCCTCGGCGGGAATCGCCTCCGACAGCGAATGCAGGTCGGCGAGGAAGAACAGGCAGGGCGCGTCATGCTGCATCCGCTCCCAGCGCAGGATCGCGCCGAGCAGATTGCCGAGGTGCAGGCTGCCGGTCGGCTGGATGCCCGACACGACTCGGGTGACGGGGGTATCGGTCATTCGGTCGGGCCCTTCGCGGGTGCGCGGCGGCGGCGCAAACTCGCGATCGCCTCGCGGTCGACCCCGCCGATGAGGAAAGCGATGCCGAAATAGACGAGCGCCCCGGTGCCGCACAGGATGCCGAGCCCGAGGATGCGGCGGCCGGCCGAGCCGAAGAACCATTCGGCCAGCGGCTCGCGCAGGAAGAACAGCGCCGCGCCCATGGCAATGGCGGCGATCAGCTGGCGCGCGACCCGGCTGACCAGCCAGCCAGGCATCCGGAACTGCCGCCGGCGATGGAGGATCGCGAACAGGAACAGGAAGTTGAGCCACGCCCCCACCGAAGTGACGGTGGCGAGCGCGGTGATCCCCATGATCGGGATGAGCAGGAAATTGGCCGGGATCGACAGCACCAGGATCGTCATCGCGATGACCACCGGGGTGCGAACGTCCTTGCGGGCGTAGAAGGCCGGGGTGAGGACCTTGACCAGCACGTAGGCGGGAAGGCCGGTGACGAGGATGGCAAGGATCGCGGCAGTGGTGGCGGCGTCCTCGCGGCTATATTCGCCGCCTTGGTAGAGCGCGCCGATGATCGGGCCCGAGGCGACCGCCAGCGCGATGGCGGCGGGAAGGGTGAGGAGCATCGAGAGGTCGAAGGCGCGGGCCTGGACGTCGGTGGCGGCAATTTCGTCGTCACGTGCGATCGCTTGGCTGATCGCTGGCAGGATGGCGACCCCCAATGCGGTGCCGATGATCGACAGCGGCAGCTGGTTCAGCCGGTCGGCATAGCTCAGCATGGTCAGCGCGCCCTCGCCGAGCTGGCTGGAGAAGAAGGCGTAGAACAGCTGGCTGATCTGATAGGCGCCCGCGGCAATGGTCGCT
>JANPKL010000156.1:0-6345 GCA_031425975.1 Sphingomonas sp. | reverse complement strand
TCGCGGTTGATGGCGGTGTGGCCGATCTTGTAGCCGCAGGCCTGGCCCGGCCAGCTGCAATAACGGTCGACCTCGCTGCGGGCCTCGGGCTCCTTGGTGCCGTTTTCGTCCATGAAGAAGCGCACCGCGCGCTCGCGGCTCCAGCCCTTGGAATGGAGGCCGGTGTCGACCACCAGCCGACAAGCGCGGAAGGCGATGCCTTGCAAATAGCCGAGGCGGCCGGGCGGGAAGTCGTCGTAGAGGCCGAATTCGTCCGCCAATTGCTGCGCGTAGAGCGCCCAGCCTTCGGAATAGGCGCCGAACGCGAGCATGGTGCGGATCAGCGGCAGCCGATTGGCATATTCGCCCTGCCAGACGTGGCCGGGGATGGCCTCGTGATGGGTGAGGTCGGCCAGGTCGAATTTGGTGTGAAGCTCGGTGGTCCTGAGGTTGATCCAGAATTTGCCGGGGATGGTCCCGTCGATCGAGCCGGCGCCGCCATAAGCGCCGGGCGCGCCGGGCTCCTCCTCGGGGGGCAGGCGGCGAACCTCGAGGTTGCCGCGCACGAGGGTGTTGAACATCTGCGGGAGCTTGGCGCGGACGAGGCGGATGCGCTGGGCGATGAAGGCCAGTATTTCCGCGCGGCCCTTGTCGCCGTCGCTGAAGCGGTAGCGCGGATCGCGGCCGAGCGCCTGCATACGGGCCCCGACTGAGCCCTGCGTGTAGCCGAGCGAGCGCAGGATCGGGTCTATCCGGCCCTGCAGCTCGCGCAATTCGGTCAGGCCGATCTGGTGAATTTCGTCGGGGGTGAGATCGGTGGTGGTCGAGGCCTTGAGCGCCCAGCGGTAATATTCGGCGCCGCCGGGGCGGGCGGAGATGCCGGGGGCGTCGCTGGCGACGGCGCGCTGGCGCTCCATCTCGGCGATCTGGCGTTCGAGCGCGGGCGCGACCTGCTGCGTCACGAGGGCGCGGGCGCGCGACTCCCAGTCGCCGGGGATATTCTTCTCGCGGGTGCGGCGCGTGAGCGATTCGACCAGGCCACCGCCCGTGCGCGCAGCTGTCAGCGACTGGCGCAATTGGGGCAGCGCCTTGTCGATCAGGAAGCGCGGCGGGACCAGGCCGCCGGCGCGGGCGGTGACGATGCGCGCGGTCTCCCCGTCCAGCTGGCGGGGGTAGGAGGCGAGGCGGGCAAGATAGGCCTCGGCATCGGCGGCGGTGGCCAGCTGATGGTCGCTGTCGAGAAAGCGCGGCACGTCGAGATAAGCGCCGACATTCTGGATCACGACGTACGGCGTGTTGCGCCAGCCGCCGACGGGGACGTCGCCATAGGGCAAGGCGAAGCCACGCGCGGCGGAGGTGTAGCTGCTGCGGACGACTTGAATGCTGGTGCGGGTCGAAGGGCTCAGGGGAGAAGTTTCGACCGTGCTCAAGCGGGCCAAGTCGGAGCGAATTACCGCCGCGAGGCGGGCCTGACCCTCGGCGCTGCGATCCCCGAGCTGCGAGCGAAGTGCGGCGTGCTTGCCCTTGTCGATGCCGAGCGAGGTAGCGCTTTCGGGTGATAAAGCGAGAAGATTTTCGGCAACTCTGTCGAGGAGTACGCTGGCCTGAGCCTCGGTGATCGGCGGCGCGCTCGATGCGGCGGCAATGGGGGTCGGCCCTCGCATGGTGCAGCCGGCAAGCGCGGTGGTTGAGGCGGCGGCGGCGAGTGCCTGACGGCGGGTGAGGTTGATCATCCCTCCAGTCTAGGCGTGCCCTCCACGATCAGGCAATTGCCTTCGACACGTGCGATGGTGACGCGCTCGCCATCAGCAGCAGGTCCGCCGCGCGCGCTCCATTCGCTGTCGCCGAGCGTGACCCGTCCGCCATGCGCGTCGATCGGCCCGACCGCGACTGCGCTGCGCCCGATGAGCGCTCCCGAGCGGTCGTTGAGATGCTCGGCATCGGCCGGGATTGGGCGGTTGGCGTAGACCTTGCGCCCGACATAGACGGCGAGCGCGGTGTAGATGGCGAACAAGGCGAGGGCGGGCGCGAGGCCGAAGTCGAATAGCAGGACGAACAATCCGGTGACGATCGCGGCAACGCCGATGAATAGCAGGAAGAAGCCGGGTGCGACGATCTCGGCGATCAGCATGGCGACGCCGGCGATCAGCCACCACCATCCGGGCTGGATATCGTCGAACATGGCCTAACCCTGGATCCGGGGCACGCCCGGACTGGCGGCGGGTTTGGCGGCGGGTTCGTCCTTCGCAAAGGCGGCGCGGGCCAGTTCGCCAATCCCGCCCAAGGAGCCGATCAGCTGGGTCGCCTCGACCGGGAACAGGATGGTCTTGGCATTGGGGCTGTCGGCGAACTTGCCCAGCGCCTCGACGTACTTTTGAGCGATGAAATAATTGATCGCCTGGGTGTTGCCGTTGCCGATCGCCTCGCTGACCGAGCGGGTTGCCGACGCCTCGGCCTCGGCACCGCGCTCGCGCGCTTCGGCGTCGCGGAAGGCGGCTTCCTTCTGTCCCTCGGCCTGAAGGATCCGCGCCGCCTTCTCGCCCTCAGCGCGCAGGATCTCGGACGCGCGCATGCCCTCGGATTCAAGAATGGCGGCGCGCTTCTCGCGCTCGGCCTTCATCTGGCGGGTCATGGCGTTGACGATGTCGGCCGGCGGACGGATGTCCTTCAGCTCGACGCGGGTGATCTTGACCCCCCAGCTTTCGGTCGCGTGATCGACCACCTGGAGCAGCCGCACGTTGATCTCGTCGCGCTTGGACAAGGTCTCGTCGAGGTCCATCGAGCCCATGACGGTGCGCAAATTGGTGGTCGAGAGCGCCATGATCGCGGTGTAGAGGTCGCTGACCTCATAGGCCGCCTTGGCCGGGTCGAGCACCTGGAAGAAGACCACGCCGTCGACCGCGACCATCGCATTGTCCTTGGTGATGATCTCCTGCCCCGGAATGTCGAGCACCTGCTCCATCATGTTGATCTTGCGCCCGACGCGATAGAAGAAGGGGGGGACGAAGTTGAAACCGGGTTCGGCCACGCGGACGAAGCGGCCGAAATGCTCGATGGTGTAGCGAAAGCCCTGGTGGACGATCTTGATGCCGCTCATGACGAACACCAGCACCAGCGCGACGACGAACAGCAGGAAGGTCTCGATCATCATGTCCCCCGGAAAAAGTCTTGCGCATCATGGCCGTAGCGCGGCGGCGCACAAGCGGAATCGGACATGACGCTGAACCTTTTCGCGCGGCCGGCCGTGCTGTTCCTGCCCGCCAGCCGCGAGCGGGCGGTGGCGCGGGCGCGGGCGAGCGGTGCGGATGTGATCTTCCTCGATCTCGAAGATGCGGTCGCGCCGGCCGACAAGGTGGTCGCGCGGGCGGCGGCGGTGGCCGCGTTGGGCGAGGCGTGGGCGGTGCCGCTCGCGATCCGGGTCAACGGGGTGGGGACGCCGTGGCATGATGCCGATGTTGCGGCGGTGGCAGGGAGTGGGGCGGATTTGGTGATCGTGCCACGGGTCGAGGGCACGGAGGTGATCCGCGACGTAGCGGCGCGCACGGGCAAGCCGGTGGCGGCGATGATCGAGACCCCATTGGGGGTGCGACACTGCTGGGAAGTGGCGGAAGTGGCGGCGGCGCTGATCGCCGGGACCAACGACCTGGCGGCGACCCTGCGGCTGCCTACGGAGGCCGGGCGAGGGGCGTTGGTGACCGCGCTGCAGACTATCGTGCTGGCGGCGCGCGGGGGCGGCGTGGCCTGTTTCGACGGGGTCTATAACCGGCTCGAGGATGCGGAGGGCTTTGCGGCGGAGGCGGCGGAGGGGCGGGCGTTTGGCTTCGACGGCAAGACCTTGATCCACCCGGATCAGATCGCTGCCTGCCGTGCCGCCTTTGCGCCGGGCGAGGCGGAGATCGCACGGGCGCGGCGGCTGGTCGCGGCGGCGGGCGAGGGCGCGCAACGCTTCGAGGGCGAGATGATCGAACGGATGCATGTCGAGGCGGCGGAGCGGTTGCTGTCGCGCTAAGCAGCACGCGACGGCCATTGTGTGCGGGTTCTGCCCTTGCCGAATCGCGCCCTCTCCGCCACAGGCGCGCATGGCCGATATCTTGACCGCCCCGGACATTCCGCTGGGCCTGACCTTCGATGACGTTCTCCTCCAGCCGCTCGCCTCGAGCGTGCTTCCGTCCGAGGCCGATACCAGCACGCAACTGACCCGCGGGATCGCGCTGCGCATTCCGCTGTTGTCGAGCGCGATGGACACGGTGACCGAGACCGACATGGCGATCGCTATGGCGCAGCTGGGCGGGATCGGGGTGCTTCACCGCAACCTGACCGTCGAGCAGCAGGCCGATGCCGTGCGCGCGGTCAAGCGGTTCGAGAGCGGGATGGTGATCAACCCCTTCACCTTGAGCCCTGAGGAGACGCTGGCCGACGCGCTGGCGCTGATGGCGCGGCACAAGATCAGCGGCGTGCCGGTGGTCGAGCGCTCGGGCAAGCTCGCCGGGATCCTCACCAATCGCGACGTGCGCTTCGCCGAAAACCCGCGCCAGCCGGTGTCCGAGTTGATGACCCGCGACAATCTGGCGACGGTCGCGCCGGGGACCAGCAGGCAGGAGGCGCAGCGACTGCTCCACGCGCGGCGGATCGAGAAACTGATCGTGGTCGACGAGGAAGGCCGCTGCGTCGGGCTGATCACCGTCAAGGATATCGAAAAGGCGGTCGCAAGCCCGTTCGCGACCAAGGACGAGGAGGGCCGGCTGCGCGTCGCGGCGGCCTCGACGGTCGGGGACAAGGGCTGGGAGCGGTCCGAGGCGCTGATCGACGCAGGCGTCGACTGCATCGTCATCGACACCGCGCACGGCCATAATATCGACGTTGCGCGCGCGGTCGAGCGGGTCAAGGCGGCCAGCAACCGGGTCGAGGTGATTGCCGGCAACGTCGCCACCGCCGAAGCGGCGCGCGCATTGTGCGATGCCGGTGCAGACGCGATCAAGGTCGGGATCGGGCCGGGCTCGATCTGCACCACGCGGATCGTCGCCGGGGTCGGTGTGCCCCAGCTGACCGCGATCATGAACGCCGCCTCGGCTACTCGCGCCAGTGGCGTGCCGGTCATCGCCGACGGCGGCGTGCGGACGTCGGGCGACATGGCAAAGGCGCTTGCGGCGGGCGCGTCGAGCGTGATGGTCGGATCGTTGCTGGCCGGCTGCGACGAGACCCCGGGCGAAAGCTTCCTCTACCACGGCCGCGCCTACAAGGCCTATCGCGGGATGGGCTCGATGGCGGCGATGAGCCGCGGCTCAGCCGACCGCTATTTCCAGCAGGACATCAAGGACACGATGAAGCTGGTGCCCGAGGGGATCGAGGGACAGGTCCCCTACAAGGGCCCGGTGCGCGACGTGGTTCACCAGCTGGTCGGGGGCGTGAAGGCGGCGATGGGCTACACCGGCTCGCGCACGATCCGCGAGCTTCAGGAGCGCGCGCAATTCGTTCGGATCACCGGCGCGGGGTTGAGCGAGAGCCATGTGCATGACGTTGCGATCACGCGGGAAGCGCCCAATTATCCGACGCGGTGATCATCTTGTCTCCCTCCGGCGTGCAGGCGGGGCAGAATGACGCCCTCCGCGCGCGCCCAGGCGGCGATCGAGATCCTCGAGCAGGTGATTGCCTCGGCGCGTGACGACGGGCCGCCGGCCGACGCGCTCGTCTCGGCCTATTTCAAGACGCGGCGCTATGCCGGGTCGAAGGACCGCCGCGCGGTGCGCGAATTGGTGTTTCGCGCGATCCGCCACTCGGCGGAATGCCCGCCGAGCGGGCGCGCGGCGCTGCTGCCGTTGGTGCCCGAGCTGTTCGAGGGGAGCGGGCATGGACCGGCCCTGCCGCAGGAGGGCGAAGCGCAAGCGGTGGCGGGCGTGGTGCCCGACTGGCTTCGCACCGAGCTGTCGCCGCTGGTCGGGAAGGAGGAGTGGCCGGCGCTGGTGGAGCGCGCGCCGCTCGACCTGCGCGTCAATGTCGCGCGCAGCGGCCGTGACGTCATGGCGGCACATTTCGGGGCCGAATCGACGCCCCTTAGTCCGTGGGGCCTGCGCCTGTCGCCCGACAGCGCGGTAACGACCGACGAGGCGTTCGCGGACGGGCTGGTCGAAGTGCAGGATGAGGGCAGCCAATTGGTTGCGCTCGCCTGCGCGCCCAATGCCTTGCAGATCATCGTCGATTTTTGCGCCGGGGCGGGGGGCAAGGCGCTGGCGCTGGCGGCCGCCGCGCCCGATGCTCGGATCATCGCCTGCGACACCAGCCGTCAGCGCCTGTCGAAGCTGGCTCCGCGCGCGCAGCGGGCAGGCGCGGCGATCGAGGTGCGGCTGCTCGATACCCCGCGCGAGGCCG
>JANPKL010000155.1:0-6065 GCA_031425975.1 Sphingomonas sp. | reverse complement strand
ACCGGCTGGTGGCAACGCCGCCTGCTGGTCCTGCCGCTGGCCAAGGTCCAGAGCGTCGATGTGATCGAGACCAGCCTGTCGCGCCGCTTCGGTGTGGCGAGCCTTGCAATCGGGACCGCGGGCGGGCGGTTATTGGGGCATCGCATCCCGGCACTGCGCCGAGATGACGCGAGTCTTTTGCGCCGGGAGTTGCTATCGCGCGTGCGATGAACATGGCCATCAATGCGGCGCTGGGCGTGGAACGGTCGCTATCGGGCCAGGCCTGGCGGTGGCGACGGCCACAGGGCGAGGAGAAATTGGGGACCGCGCTGGTTGATGAGCTGCTGCTCGGGCGCGGGGTCGCCCCGCACGAGCTCGATCGCTACCGCGTGCCGACCATCCGCGACCTTCTCCCCGACCCCTCGGCTTTCCGCGACATGGACCGCGCGGCCGGGCGGCTCGCCGATGCGGTCGAGGCCGGCGAGGGGATCGCCATTTTCGGCGACTATGATGTCGACGGCGCAACCAGCAGCGCCCTCCTGACCCTGCTGCTGCGCCAGCTGGGGTCGGCGGCGACGGTTCACATCCCCGACCGCATCGCCGAGGGCTATGGACCAAATCTGCCGGCTTTGCTGGCCTTGAAGGCGCGCGGCGCCTCACTGATCGTGACCGTCGATTGCGGCGCGCAGGCGTTCGAGCCGCTAGAGGGCGCGCATGCCGCCGGGCTCGACTGCCTGGTGATCGACCACCATCAATGCGCCGCCGCGCTCCCCTTGTGCCATGCGCTGGTCAATCCCAATCGGCTCGATGAGGGCGAAGTGGGGCAGGCGCATGGCCACGTCGCGGCGGTGGGCATGGCCTTCCTGCTCGGCGTCGCGCTGGTCCGGGTGCTGCGCGAACGGGGCTTCTTCGCGGGGCGCGCGGAGCCACGGCTGATCGATCTGCTCGACCTGGTCGCGCTCGGCACCGTGGCCGACGTCGCCAAATTGCACGGACTTAATCGCGCGTTCGTCGCGCAGGGGCTCAAGGTGATGGCGCGCGGCGGCAATATCGGGCTGGTCGCGCTCGCCGCCGCCGCCCGGCTGACGCTCGCCCCGTCGTGTCGCGATCTGGGCTTCGCGCTCGGGCCGCGAATCAACGCCGGCGGACGCGTCGGGCAGGCCGATCTCGGCGTGCGGCTGCTGACCACCACCGACCCCGAGGAAGCCGCGGCCATCGCCGCCGAACTCGACCGATTGAACGAGGAGCGGCGCGGGATCGAGCAGGTGGTGCTGGAGGAAGCGCTCGCCGCTGCCGAGCGCCAGGCCGATTCGCCGGTGGTGACGGTCGCCAGCACGGGCTGGCATCCGGGTGTGATCGGCATCGTCGCCGGGCGGCTCAAGGAGAAATACGGGCGTCCTGCCCTGGTCATAGCGGTCGGCAAGGACGGGATCGGCAAGGGCTCCGGGCGATCGATTACGGGGGTCGATCTCGGCGCGGCGGTGCTCGCGGCCAAGGACAGCGGATTGCTGGTCGGCGGCGGCGGCCATGCGATGGCGGCAGGCGTAACGGTCGCGCCGGGCGGCGTGCCGGCGCTGGCGGCCTATCTGGGCGAGCGGCTGGCGGGCGATGTTGCGGCCGCGACCGCCAATCGCGCGCTGCTGCTCGACAGCCTG
The DNA here is from genome assembly GCA_031425975.1 of Sphingomonas sp. GTDB lineage: Bacteria > Pseudomonadota > Alphaproteobacteria > Sphingomonadales > Sphingomonadaceae > Sphingomicrobium. The sequence continues at coordinate 4,431 of JANPKL010000155.1, read as the reverse complement.
TGCAGTCCGCGCGGCCTCAGCGCCGGGTTGTGCGACGCGCTCGACGCCGCCGGGCCTTATGGCGTCGGCTGGCCGCAGCCACGGATCGCGGCGGGCGAGGCGCGGCTGATCAAGGTCGGCATCGTCGGCAACGCTCATGTCCGCGGGCTTGCCTGCGGGGCCGACGGGGCAAGCTTCAAGTGGATCGCCTTTCGCGCCGCCGACACGCCGCTCGGCCAGGCGCTGCTGGCGATGCCCGGAGACCGCAAGCTGTGGCTTGCCGGAACGGTCCAGCGCGATACGTGGAACGGCGGCGACAAGGCCGAAATGCACCTCGAGGATGCGGCCTTCGCCTGACCTCTCCGGTCGTGCCGCAGGTGGCACCGCCATCGACACTCGACCGGCTCAAAAAGAAGGGCTGCCGGCGCTTGCGCACCGACAGCCCTTCTTAAAGCCGGACCCACTTTGCGTGGGTCCGGCTTGAAGAGGCTTAACCGCGAACCGGCGCCGGCGGCGGCGGCGGCGGCGCCATCGGCTGGGTCGGGCAAATGTCGGTCGCAAGGATGACCGAACCGTCCCAGCAGGTCTGGGTCGGCGGCGGCGGCGGCGGCGGCGCCTGCTCCACGATCACGGGAGCCGGCGGCAGAGGAGCCGGAGCCGGCTGCGCAAAGTTGTAGGTCAGGGTCGCCAGCAGGCTGTGCGAATGGACGAACGAACGCGCATCGAACGAATGCGCATAAAGGTCGCCATTCAGGGTGCCGGCCGAGAAGTAACGGTACTTCAGGCCCGCATCGACGTTGTCCGACACCGGGGTGCGAACGCCGGCGATCCCCTGGAAGGCGAGATCGCGATCCTTCAGATGGTAAGCCGAATTGCCAAGACGATCGATGGTCATGCTTACGCGAGCAAGACCGACGCCGCCGCCGGCATAGAAGCTCAAGCCGTCTTCATTGCCGAAGTCGACCAGCGCATTCAGCATCGCCGTGGTGACGCTGGTGCGCCCGCCGGCGTCGTAGGTGCCGCCGCGGACGATACCCGCCGGGAACGGCCCGGGGGCCTGACGGTCGATCTGATATTCGTCATGCTTGGCACGCTTGTAGGCAAGCTCGCCCTCGAGGCGAAACAGACCGAAGTCGTAGCCCGCGACGAATTCGGCGTCGTAGCCAAGCTTCGTCTTGATATCGAGCCAGTCGGCCCACTGGCCGGTGGTGACCGGAGGACCGCGCCGATCGACGTCGCTTTCCTTGGCCTTGAGGACGCCGGCACCGATGCCGACATAAGGTGCGCCATCGCGAGCCGCGGCCGGAGTGGCCAAGACAGCTGCGGCGATCGTTGCCAGAAGGTATTTTTTCATTTTGTACTCCGCATGATTTATGTCGACTCTACATTCAGCAGACAAATGTGACACTAAGTGTTCAATGCCATATCGCGATTGCCTGCCAATCCCCTGTCGCTTTCGTTAGGCGTGCAATGCGACGGAAGCGAGTTGGTTGCATTCTATCGCACACGCAATTGCGCCTACTCCGCCACCTTAAGTTCAATAGATGGGAGAAAACTACGCATACTCAACGCGTTGTGGTGCAACTGAGCGTTCAAACAACCGTATGAAGCGATTGATCCAAGACAAATCTTTCTGCGGGTTGAGCGACCATTGTTGCTTACAAGCCACAGTTTCTAGTGTCTATGGTTCACTTTCAGGCCACGGTGACCCTGCCACCCGCATTGTTCGCGATCCCGCCTGACCGATCGACTCCCACTATCGAAGGTTTTTCGATGATGATCTCTCGAATATCCCTTGAAGCCAGCTTTGTGCTTGCCATCCTCACCGGGGCTGCGCTTGCTTCGGCTCAGCCTTCGGCTCAGCCAATGACCCTGCCGTCGGGGGTCGAGGCGACGCCGGGCGGGAAGCTGTCCGCTGCGTCCTCGGCGAGCGAGGTCCGGGTGTCCATCGAGGAGATCAAGGTTCGGACGGGCACGCGAGCCCCGCTCATCTCATCGCCCTTCGGCTGGCGCACCGACCCTATCCGCGGTGCCAGGCGACGACACGCCGGGGTCGATCTTCCGGGCCGCAGCGGGACTTCGATCCATGCCACGGGTCCCGGCGTCGTCAGCCGGGCCGGGTGGGCCGGAGGTTATGGCAAGCTGATCGAGATCGAACATCCAGGCGGCATACGAACCCGCTTTGGGCATCTCTCGCGGATCTTGGTCGGGCGCGGAGAGCGCGTGGTGCCCGGGCAGCGGATCGGCGCCATGGGATCGACGGGTAGGTCGACCGGGCCCCATCTTCATTATGAGGTGCGAGTCAACGACACCGCCGCCGATCCCCTCCGCTACATGGGTCAAGCCACCACCCGGAGCACCTACATCACCCATTGGGGCGAGGAGCGAACGACGGAAGCGCGCTGGACCGGCTGGCCCGAAGCCACGCTCGGTACCCTTCCCCAAGCCGTTATTCGTTAAAGGTGCCAAATTGTGCGTGCAAGTTGGGAGCGGCGGTCTTCTAAATCAGCAATGCGTGTCAAATCGGACACGATTGTCGCTATTTATCATCGATGATGGCCCGCGCACAGGGGGATTTAAGGACTTTACTCGACCCATTTAAGAGCTGCCCGCTCCTTTGTTGTGGGGAGACGAATCCCGCCTGTTGTTTATCCACCCGCTTGAGAAGCGAGAGTTAACCGTGAGTGCGGCGGCCTCCCAACATTGACCTGAAACGCATTCGCGATCATCAGGAGCGTCCGAATCTTGTGATAGACAAGCTGTCGAGGCAACCGTGAATCCTTCTGAAAAGCATATGCTCGATCTTTTGAAAAAGGGCCGAGATCATTTTGGTGTCGTCGCCGTGAAGGCGGAGTTCGAGGCCGAGGGCACCCGCCCTGACGAATTCCTGCGCCTGCTGGAAATGGCGCATCGCGCGGACCTGAAGGTCGCGCTGAAGATCGGCGGCTGCGAGGCCGTCTCCGATCTGCTCGCCAGCAAGCTCTATGGGGTCAATTACATCATCGCTCCGATGGTCGAGACACCCTACGCCCTGTCGAAGTTCATCGACGCCAAGGACAAGACCCATGGCGCCGAAGGTCATGAGACCGAATTCCTGTTCAATCTGGAGACGGAAACGACGCTCCAGATGCTGGATCAGATGGTTCCGCTGGCCAAATCCGGCGTCGATGGGATCGTCTTCGGGCGGGTCGATTTTACTCTTTCGCGCGGAATGTCGCGCGGTGCGATCAACGATCGTTCGATCACCGACGCGGTGCTCAAGGTTGCACGTGTCTGCGCCGAAACCGACCTGGAACTGGTCGTCGGTGGATCGGTCTCGTCCGACGCCATCGACGCATTGCGTGAAATCGAGGCCGTCCGCCTCGACCGCTTCGAGACGCGCAAGATCATCTTTGACGGCGCGGCCATCCAGCAGGATTGGATCGCCGACGGCATTGCCAACGCCGTCGAGTTCGAACTGGCCTGGCTTCAGAACAAGCGCGATTACTATCAGTGCATCGCGTCCGAGGATCAAAGCCGGATCGCGATGATGGAAGCTCGGAGCAAGGGCGAGGCGCGGCCGGTGCTGTCAAAGGTCGCCTGAGCGTCACTTCCCTTGCCGGACAGGGGACGTTAAGACCCCGTGATCATATGGCTGACTTTTCTCGCTTCTTTCCCAGGCGGGTAAGCAGCCATTTAGCTTTGTGCGCGGTTGGTGGAAGACCCGCAACAGAGCGGGCGAGAAACGCTGCCACAAGACGATGCGATGCGTAAATTTCTGCAACAAGGAGCGCGGCACGATGGCCTTGCCGGCTCGCGATGATTGAGGTCCAGACGACCATGACGAAGGCGCGTAAGTCCGCGGCACCACGGTGCGGGACGTTCATGGCCGCTGCCAGTCTTGCGGTCCTGCTGCTACCGACAAGTGCCATGGCGCAGGTGTCGGGCTCGCCGCTCGATCCCAATGACCAGGACCGTCGCTCCGGCACGAACCGGGATCGCAATGGGCAAGACCGGACATCGGAGCGGACCTCGGGCGACGCCGCGGAGTCGCAGACCAGCGTCGAGGATAACGGAAGTTCCTATCGCTACGAGGCGGACGAGATCACCGATTCGGACGGTCGGCCGATCGACGAACGCGAATTGTCCGATGCCGAGCGCGAAGAACAGCGCCAGCGTCAGCAGCAGGCCCGATCAGCCCGGCGCCCAACGCCCTTGAGCGAATTCGAGACCTTTGCATCCGAGGTCGCGGACAAGCCGATCCGGCGCTTCGGCGCCAATCTGCTGGTGCCCGATGCCCGCGATTTCACCGCGCCGCCGACCACCACCGTTCCGCCCGATTACCGCCTCAACGTCGGCGACGAGATCCTGATCGGCCTGACCGGGTCGGTTGAGGCCAGCAACCTCCGGCTGACCATCGACAACGACGGGCGGATCTTCATCCCCCGGGTCGGTGCGGTCAACGTCGCGGGC
>JANPKL010000154.1:0-10784 GCA_031425975.1 Sphingomonas sp. | reverse complement strand
CGCAGCTCACTCCGGCCCACATGTCGGTGATGCGCGAGGTCGGCCGCGTTCCGGCGAGCAGGCCGAAGAAGCCGCCGGCGGCGAACTCGGTGCCCAGGGTCGACGCGAAGACCCGCACGTTCACGACATTGTCTTCCAGCTCGGTCCGGGTCGATCCCGGATGAATTCCGTTGATGGTCCCGATCGCTTTCGCCACCCGCCGATCGATGCCCCATCCGACGAACTTGCCGCCTTGGAAGATGAGCGCCAGTCCATCGGGCCAGTTCGCCGTCTCCACCGGGCCGGCCCCGCAATCCCGGTTTACGCCGCGGCGGGCAGGACCCCGCACGAACTCCAGTGACTTGAGCACGCTCTCCTGATCCGTCCCGAATTCCAGCGGTCGCGCTGCACCATTTGGCGGCAGGATCCAACGCAATCCTTCGCCTCCCACAGTCAGCACCGGTTGACCCGCTTCGAATGGGGTTGGCGCTGCCGCAGTAACGGTCTGGCAAGCCGCAACTGACAATAGCATTGCGGCCACAAGGGGCTTGGCAGCTGCCATTACCGCCCGCCGTTGGCGTCGAGGAAGGCGTTCAACTGGGCGATCTCGCGCTGCTGGGCAGCGATGATCTCGCCCGCCATCTTGCGCAGCGCGGGGTCGCTGCCGCGCGCCAGTTGCTGGCGGCTCATGTCGATCGCGCCCTGGTGGTGGACGATCATCATCCGCGCGAAATCGCGGTCCTGGTTGCCGGTTGCGGGCGGCATCTTCATACCCGCACTCTCGTGCCCGGCCATGCCGTTCTGCGGGGGCATCGGCGGGGCGTTGCTGCCGCAGGCGACGAGTGACAGGGCGGCGAGGGCGGGAAGGATCAGGCGCATGTGCCAAATATGGGTCGCGCGCCTTCCGCCGCAAGCCCGGCTCGGCTAGGAGCGCATCCATGGAAAACGAAGCCGAGACCAGCGGCGTGCCCGTGCGCGCCCCGATGAAGAAAAGCCCGACCATGATCGGCAACCACCCGCTCAGCCCGGAGACCCTGATGATGGGCTTCGGCTTTGACCCGGCCTATTCCGAGGGCAGTCTGAAGCCGCCGATCTTCCTCACCTCGACCTTCGTGTTCGAGACCGCGGCGCACGGCAAGCGCTTCTTCGAGGGCATCACCGGCAAGCGTCCGGGCGGGGCCGAAGGCCTCGTCTATTCGCGCTTCAACGGCCCCAACCAGGAAATTCTCGAAGCCCGCCTGCGCCTGTGGGAGCAGGCCGAGGAGGCGCTGGCCTTTTCGAGCGGCATGTCGGCCATCGCCACCCTGCTGCTGACCTATGTCCGGCCGGGCGACGTGATCGTCCATTCGGGGCCGCTTTATGCCGCGACCGAGACGCTGATCGCCAAGATCCTCGGCCAGTTCGGGGTCAGCTGGCTCGATTTCCCGGCCGGTGCCACGCGCGAGGAAATCGACGCGGTGATGGCTGCGGCAAAGGCCAAGGGTCGCCTCAGCCTCGTCTATCTCGAAAGTCCCGCCAATCCGACCAACGCCCTGGTCGATGTCGAGGCGGTCCGCGCCGCGCGCGACGCCGCCTTCCCGGGCGAGGGCCGCCCCCCGATCGCGATCGACAACACCTTCCTCGGGCCCTTGTGGGCCAAGCCGATCGACCAGGGCGCCGACATCAGCGTCTACAGCCTGACCAAATATGCCGGCGGCCATTCGGACCTGGTCGCGGGCGGGCTGGTCGGCTCCAAGAAGTTCCTCGATCCGATCCGCATGATGCGCAACACCATCGGCACAATCTGCGACCCCAACACCGCCTGGATGCTGCTGCGCAGCCTCGAGACGCTGGAATTGCGGATGACCCGAGCGGGCGAGAATGCCGCCAAGGTCTGCGAATATCTACGCACCCACGACAAGGTCGAGAGCGTCGGCTATTTGGGCTTCCTCGAGCCCGGCAGCCGCCAGGCCGACATCTACAATCGCCATTGCAGCGGCGCCGGATCGACCTTTTCGCTCTACCTCAAGGGCGGCGAGCGCGAAGCCTTCGCCTTCCTCGACAACCTCACCATCGCCCACCTGGCGGTCAGCCTCGGCGGCACCGAAACCCTCGCCAGCGCGCCGGCCGCCATGACCCATCTGAGCGTCCCCGACGAGCGCAAGCAGGCGCTCGGCATCACCGACAACCTCGTCCGCATCTCGATCGGGGTCGAAAACGCCGACGATCTGATCGCCGACTTCGAGAACGCGCTTCGGGCGGTGTAAGCCCGTTCCCAGGCGAATGCCGGGGCCCAGTGCTTTCTTTTGGTCCGAAGGAAGAAGGTACCGGGCTCCTGCCTTCGCAGGGGAGCAGTTAGCCCCAGTCCTCGATCGCCCAGCCGCGTTTTTCCGCCAGGGCCCGCAGCTTTCCATGCGGATTCACCGCGACCGGCTCGTCGCTCCACTCGAACACAGGCGCGTCGGTGACGTGGTCGGAATAGAAGCGAACATGCCCGTGCATCCCGGTCAGCCCACTCTTCTCGACCCACGCGGCGATCATCCGCAACTTGGCCTCGCCATAGCAATTCTCGCCGTCGATCCGCGCCAGCAGCGCATCGTCGAGGCCTAGCATCGTGCCCGTCCCGATCACGTCGTCGAAGCCCAACTGCCCGGCGATCGCCGCGGCGTAGAAGCGGTAGCTGGCGGTGGCCATCACGATCCGTCGCCCTTGCGCTTTGTCGCGGGCGATCGCTTCCCGCGCACCCGGACGAATGTTGGTCGCCACCTGTCGCTCGGCGAAGCTGTCGACCAAAGGCTTCAGCGCCGTCGGCCCGATACTCCGCCCGAGCAGCAGCGCGTGATTGATTTCCTTCAGCCGCGCCCGGCTGATCAGCTTTGCCAGATAAGCCAGCATCGTCGCGACCACGAGCGGCACGAACAGCATTCGCCAGGGCGCCCGCCGCAGCGCGCAGTGCAGCAGGAAGCTGGTATAGGTCGGGCGGCGCGTCACCGTCCGGTCCATGTCGTAGACCGCGAGGTCCACCTCAGGCCCGCCCGGCGAGGATCTCGTTGACCAAGGTGTAATCCGCGGCCTTGTCGACATCGATGGCGGCGATCGGGTCGTCCATTTCCACTACCTTGATGCGGATTTTCAGCGCGCGGCCCAGCCCGATCGCGGTCTGGTGGATGTTGCGCACCCGCAGCACCGCGCCGAGGAATAGCGGCAGGCCCAGCTGGGCGAGGACGCGCCAGCCCTTCTTGCGGTCCTGCTCGATCGCCCGCCAGCGCTCTACCCCGGCCTTGGCTGCGGGGGTGTTCAGCGCGAACAGATTGGCCCCGCTGTAGAGCTCGCGGCCGAAGCGCAACCAGGTCCGCTGCGCCTGCGGGAAGCGGGTCAGCATATTGGTTTTCGAGACCACCGCCACCGACACGTCGCAATCCTGCGAACCGGCGAGGAACTGGCGGATCATGCCGGGGGTCAGCAGCGCATGGTCGGCGGCGGTGACCAGCAGGGGAAAGGGGGTCGCGGGATCATCGCAGATGCGCGACAAAGTAGCGGCGATGGTCGCGTCGCTGCGTTCGACCACCACGCGCGGGTCGCTCGGCACCACCCCTTTCAGTCGCTCCGGCTGCTGGGTGAGGACGCGGATGCGGGCGATTTCGCCGACCTCTAGCAAGGCGCGGATCGGGCGCAGCAGCATCGGCTCGCCCGCGATCGGCAGCAACGGCTTGTAGTCGACCCGCAGGCTCTGCGTCAGTGCGTCGCCGCCGGGGCGCGAGCCCGCCAGCAGCAGCACGGTCCAGCGAGCGCTCACGCCTGCGTCAGCCACGAGACGACCGGAGCGCCGCGCGCCATTCGGCCCTCGGCCTGCGCCAGGCGGACCGAGTGGAAAATCAGGCTCAGCACCGACCACAAGGCGACCAGCTCGATGCCGAGATCGGGGCGGCCGATCGCGAGGCAGGCGACCAGGATCACCATATTGGGATTGCGCCGGGCGGTGATCAGGCGAAATTGGCTGTCGACCGGCCGCCAGACATGGATGTGGAACTTGTGGCGCCATTTAAAGCCGCCCTCGATCATCCGCCCGAGCACATAGGTGCCGACGATCACCGCCAGCAGCCCGCCCTTGTAGACTTCCTCCAGCTGGTGTCCGGCGGCGCCCAGCCCGTGAAGCCAGGCCCACCACCAGAAAGGCGGGTGGATGAGATCGATGCCATGATCGAACACGTCGCCCCACTTGCTCGACTGGCCGGTGCAGCGCGCGAGCTTTCCGTCGACCGTATCGAGCACCATGAACACGAAGCCGGTCGCGACCCCGGTCCAGTAATGGCCGTTCCACATTGCCCAGAAAGCGGCGAGGCAGAAAACGAAGCCGATCAGCGTCACCTGGTTGGGGCTCATCCCGGCCTGCGCCGCCCAGCGGGTCAGCCAGAAGGCGGGACGTCGCCACAGGTAGAGGGTCAGCGCGTCGGTCACCCCCTTATAGGCCGCATCGTAGAGCGCGCGCTCGACCGGCAGCGGGTCGGCTGGGTCGAGCGGCAGCACGAACGGCTGCTCGCGCTTGCGCAGCTCGAGATAAGAGAGCGAGGCGGTGCGCGCGTCGAGCTGTTCGAGCGTCGCGACATCGACCGTATCGGCGGCGATCCCGGCGGGCAGGTGGATCAGCACCGCCTTGCCGTCGAGCATCAGCGCGGTGCCGGGACGCTGCTTGAGCTCGGCCAGCCAGGCGGGATCCCAGGCAAAGCCCATATCGGCCAGGATCCGGGGCCGCCCGAGATCCTCGACTTCGCCCACCGAGAGCCCGGCCTTGGCCGCAACCTGTTCGGCGCGCGCCCGCGCACTGCGCCCGAACAGGAGCACGGAAGGATCGCCGAGGGCGACGAATTGCGGAGGGGCGGCGTTGGTTTCGGACATGTGCGGGGGCGGCAAAGCCGCAAAGCTTGGCAACAACAAGGCAGAACCGTGGCAGAGCAGTGCTTGTGAAGGGCGGGCTTTCAAGGCAAAGCTTCATTCCAATGGCTTCGGCGGCGGTATCCAGTTCGGATCAACATGTCTTCGCTCCCACCGGGGCGTTGACGATCGGTCGTGCCGGTTCGACCGAGCGCGAACTCAATGCCACTCCCGATCCCCTGACCATCGACCTGTCGGGGGTCGAGCGGATCGACACGGTCGGGGCGTGGCTGGTCCATCGCAGCGTGCGCGATCGCGGCGCAGCGGTCACGGGAGCGACTGGCGATGTCGCCAAATTGCTCGAGCAGGTCGCCGAGGCCGATCGCGGGGTCGATACAAAACGCCCGAAGAAATTGAGCGCGGTGGCCGAGCTGGGCGGCTGGACGATCGAATTCGGGCGCACCTTCACCGGGCTGCTCGGCTTTTTCGGCGCAGTGCTGATGGGGTTTGCCTCGGTCATCACTCACCCCAAGCGCTTCCGCTACAACGCCGTGGTCCAGCAATTCGATGTGGTCGGCGTGCGCGCGCTGGGCATCATCGGGCTGATGAGCTTCCTGATCGGCATCGTCATCGGCCAGCAGGGTGCGGTCCAGCTTCAGCAGTTCGGCGCCGAGGTTTACACGGTGAACCTGATCGGCCGGATCACCGTCCGCGAGCTCGGCCCACTGATGACCGCGATCATGGTCGCCGGCCGCTCGGGCAGCGCCTTCGCCGCGCAGATCGGAACGATGAAGATCACCGAGGAAGTGGATGCGATGCGGACCATCGGGGTCTCGCCGGTCGAGGCGCTGGTTGTCCCGCGTCTGATCGCGACCCTGATCGTCATGCCGCTGCTCGCCTTCTGGGCGATGATCACCGCGATTGTCGGCGGCGGCGTGTTCTGCTGGCTCGGGCTCGAGATCCCGCCGCTGACCTATGTCCAGCTGATCGGCGACGTAGTTCCGGCGACCGATTTGTGGGTCGGCCTGATCAAGGCGCCGGTGTTTGGCTTCATCATTGCGCTGGCCGGCTGTTTCCAAGGCATGCTGGTCTCCGGCAATGCCGAGCAAGTCGGCCTCAAGACCACTGCGGCAGTGGTCCAGTCGATCTTCCTCGTGATCGTCCTGAATGCGATCTTTGCGGTGTTCTTCGCCTCGGTCGGGTGGATCTGATGTCCGGCACCACCCTCCCTGAGGGCGAGACCCCGATCATCCGCGTCCGCGGGCTCGAGAACAAATTCGGCGGGCAGGTGGTCCACCAGGGCCTCGACCTCGACGTCCGCCGCGGCGAGATCATCGGCGTGGTCGGTGGCTCGGGCACCGGCAAGTCGGTGCTGATGCGCTCGATCATTGGCCTCCAGACGCCATCCGCGGGCGAGATCGAGGTGCTGGGCGAGAATATGGTCGGGCGGCCCGAGGACGAGGCCAAAAACATCCGCCGCCGCTGGGGCATCCTGTTCCAGAACGGCGCGCTCTTCTCGACCCTGACCGTGGCCGAGAACGTCCAGGTCCCGATCCGCGAATATTTCCCGTTCATCAAGGAACCGCTGCTGGGCGAGATCGCGGGCTACAAGATCGTCATGTCGGGCCTGCCTGAAAATGCCGGGGCCAAGTTTCCTAGCGAGCTGTCGGGGGGCATGCGCAAGCGTGCGGGCCTGGCGCGCGCCCTCGCGCTCGATCCCGAACTGCTGTTCCTCGACGAGCCGACCGCGGGCCTCGACCCGATCGGCGCGCAGGCCTTCGACCTGCTGATCCGCGGCCTGCAGGACCGGCTCGACCTGACGGTCTTCCTCATTACCCACGACCTCGACAGCCTCTATGCGATCTGCGACCGAGTGGCGGTGCTGGCGGACGGCAAGGTGATCGCGGTCGACACGATTGATCGGCTGCTCAAGCTCGATCATCCCTGGATCCAGGATTATTTCAACGGACCCCGCGGCCGTGCCGCGGCGGCGGCATAGCGCGGGAAACGATGGAAACGCGATCGAACCAGGTGCTGGTGGGCACCGTCGTCCTGGCCCTTTTGGTGGCCCTGTTGTTCTTCGCGGTGTGGATCGCGGGGCTGAACACCGACAAGCGTCGCTGCTTCGACATCTATTTCAGCCAAGGCGTGGGCGGGCTCAATCGCGGTTCCAACGTCAGCTTCGCCGGTGTGCCCGTCGGCCAGATCACCAAGATCTCGCTGCTCCCCGACCGCCCCGAATTCGTCTGGGTGCGGATCGAGGTCGATGAATCGACCCCGGTCCTTCGCGGCACGACCGCGCAGATCAAGGGCGTCGGTTTTACCGGGGTCAGCGAAATCCAGCTCGACGGCGCGATCAAGGGCGCGCGCCCGCTGACCACGCCGGGGCCGCAGGGCTGCCCGATCGTGCCGAGCTCGGCCGGCGGGCTCGGCGCGCTCCTGAACAGCGCGCCGGAACTGCTTGAGCGCATTCAGCGGCTGACCGAGCGGCTGACGGAATTGCTCAGTGACAAGAACCAGAATGCGATCTCCGACATTCTCGAGAACGTCGATCGCACCACCGCGACTTTGGCCCAGCGCGCGCCCGAGATCGCCGACACCGTCGCCGAGGCGCGGATCGCCGCGCGCAACGCGGGCCTCGCCGCGGCCGAGGTCGCCAAGCTCGCCAGCAGCACCGAGCGGCTGGTCGAGGGCGAAGCCCGCCCGGCGGCGCAGGACCTGCGCAAGTCGATCGCCGCGATCCAGCAGACCACCGCCAACATCGACACGTTGGTTGCCGACGCGCGGCCCGGGGTCCAGAATTTGACCAAGTCGACCCTGCCCGAGGTCAACCGCCTGGTCCGCGACCTGCGCGACCTCACCGCCAGCCTCGAGGGCGTCTCCAGCCGCCTCGAGCAGGGCGGCGTCACCGGCGTGCTCGGCGCGCCCAAGCTCCCCGACCACAAGCCCGGAAAGTCCCGCTGATGCGCCGCTTGCTTCCCCTTCTCGCGGCCTTGGCGCTGCCCTTGTCGGTGGCCGCCTGCTTTGGCGGCGCCAAGGTCCCGCCGACCCTGTTGACCCTTACCCCGACGGCCGCCCCGGCAAGCATCGACCGCACCGCGGCGGCCGGGGATTCGGTGACCATCGAGGTCCCCGTCGCCCCGCGCGAAATCCGCCAGGTGCGCGTCCCCGTGCTCGAAGGGCCAGGGCAGGTGTCCTACGTCAAGGACCTCCAATATGTCGAAACCCCCGACCGCCTGTTCCAGCAGCTCGTCAGTGAGACCGTGCGGCGGACCACCAGCCGGCTGGTGATCGATCCGCGCCAGACCGGGATCGACCCCGGCACCCGCGTCTCGGGCGTGCTCAGCCGCTTCGGCCACGACAGCGCCAGCGGCACCGTCATCGTCACCTATGACGCGACCGCCGCGCGCGGCGCCACCGTCCAGACCCGTCGCTTCAGCGTCGCGGTCCCTGCCGACGGCACCGCCGCCACCGTCGGCCCGGCCTTAAACGCCGCCGCCAACGACGTCGCGCGGCAAGTCGCGGGCTGGATTGGGGGTTAAGGAGAAAAGGGGACAGTCACCGATCGAACTGGCGATTGTGCATCTCACGGACGTTTATTCGAACCGTAGCTCTCCCCGTTCGGGCATCACCCCAAGCTCTTCCCCGCCAGTTCCAGCACGTCCTTGCTCAATCCCGGCTCCCGCAGGATCCGCTCCAGCGCCGCGCGCATCAGCCCCGCGCGGCCCGGCTCGATCCGCCGCCAGCGCCCGAGCGGCGCCACGAAGCGGGCGGCGGTCTGAGGGTTCTTCTTGTCGGCCGCGACGATGATCTCCGCCAGCCAGTCGTAGCCGCGCCCGTCGGCCCGGTGAAAGGCGCTCGGCGTTCCCGCGAAGCTGCCTGCCAGCGCCCGCAGCCGGTTGGGATTGGACAGGGTAAAGGCCGGGTGCGCCGCCAGTACCTCGACCGCGCCCAGCGTGTCCTCGCCGGGGACCGAGGCCTGCACCGCAAACCATTTGTCGATCACCAGGGGATCGCTCTCGAACCGCGCATAGAAATCGGCCAGCGCCTCCCCCGCAGCATCGGGCCCAAGCATCGCCAGAACCATCAGTGCCGACTGCCGCTCGGTCATCGTGCGAGCGGTGCCATATTGGCGGCTGGCGAGCGCTGCGCCGAGCGCCGGATCACCCGCCGCCAGCAACGCCAGCGTCGCCCCGCGCAGCCGCCGCAAGCCCTTGGCTTCGCCCGACAGGCTGGCCGGATCGGCGCGCCCCGCCGCCATGTGTGCGCGGGACAAGGCGTCCTTGAGCGCCGACCCGAGCGCGGTCCGCATCGACTCGCGCACCGCATGGACCCGGCCCGGATCGCCCGCGTCCAGCCGGTCGAGCAGAATATTCTCGCCCGGAAGCGCGATCGCATCGGCCTTGAAGGCAGGATCGAGCCCTTCGGCCCGCAGGGTCGCGCCGATCGCCGCGATCGCCGCCTTGGCATCGAGCGGCGCGCCCGCCACCGCCGCGAGCAGGTCGCGGGTCATCAATTCCTGTCCCGCCTCGTAGCGCGCGAAGGCGTCATTGTCGCAGGCGCTCAGCGCCTCGATCTCGCCCGGGCGCCGCTCGGCCTCGATCACTACCGGGGCAGAAAATCCGCGATTGATCGAGAGAAAAGCGGGCTCGGAGACTTCGGCAAAGGGTTCGACCTGTTCGGCCTCGCGCAGCAGGATCAGCCGCTCCTTGCCGAGCTGGCGGCCGTCCTTCTGCGCGAATAATGCGACCCGCAGCGGAATGACCATCGGCTGCTTGAGCGGCTGGCCCGGCGTCGCCGGAATCTCCTGCCGCAAGCGAAGACCAGCCCGCGCGCCCGCCTGCTCCAGCCGAGCGCTCACCAGCGGGGTCCCGGCCTGACTGTACCACAAGCGGAATTGCTTGAGGTCGACACCGCTCGCTTCCTCCATCGCGACCACAAAATCCTCGCAGGTCACCGCCTGGCCGTCGTGGCGCGCGAAATAGAGGTCGGTGCCCTTGCGATAGCGCTCGGCGCCCAGGATCGTGCGCATCATGCGGATCAGCTCCGCGCCCTTGTTATAAACGGTCGCGGTGTAGAAATTGGCGATCTCGACATAGGAATCGGGCCGGACCGGATGCGCCAGCGGGCCGGCATCCTCCGGGAATTGCGCGGCGCGCAGGGTCCGCACCTGGTCGATCCGCTGGACCGCCTGGCTGCCCATGTCCTCGCTGAAGCCCTGGTCGCGGAAGACCGTCAGTCCTTCCTTCAGCGACAGCTGGAACCAGTCGCGGCAAGTGACGCGGTTGCCCGACCAATTGTGGAAATATTCATGCGCCACGACCGCCGCGATGCCGTCGAAATCGCCATCGGTCGCGGTCTCGACATCGGCCAGCACGTAGCGCGTGTTGAAGATGTTGAGACCCTTGTTCTCCATCGCGCCGAAGTTGAAATCGCTGACTGCAACGATGTTGAACCGGTCGAGGTCATATTCGCGGCCATAGACGCGCTCGTCCCACGCCATGCTGTCCTTGAGCGCCTGCATCGCATGCGCGGTCTTGGGCAGGTCGGCCTCGCGTACCCAGATGCCCAGCGCCACCTCGCGCCCGCTGACGGTGCGGAAGCGGTCGGCGTTGCAGGCCAGGTCGCCGGCGACGATCGCAAACAGATAGCAGGGCTTGGGGAAGGGATCCTCCCACACGGCCCAATGGCGTGTCCCGTCGCTGCCCTCCTCGACCGGATTGCCGTTGGCGAGCAGCACGGGAAAGGCGGCCCGGTCGGCGTCGAGGCGGACGCGGTAGCGGCTGAGCACGTCGGGTCGGTCGGGGAAGAAGGTGATCCGCCGGAATCCCTCGGCCTCGCATTGCGTGCATAATATGCCGCCCGACGCGTAGAGCCCCATCAGCTGGCTGTTCTGGTCGGGATGGATGGCGACCACGGTCTCGAGGACGGCTTCGTCCCCGGACAATGCGACG
>JANPKL010000153.1:0-43886 GCA_031425975.1 Sphingomonas sp. | reverse complement strand
GATTCGATTCTCGGGCTCGTCGCCGACGCTCAGCTCGGCTCTTCGATCCGCTCCGAATAGGTCGTCAGATAATCGCCGATCTGGCCATCCGCATCGCTTTCGGAGGCCTTGCGGGGGCGCCCGTTGCGCGTGTCGATCGCCACCAGCACTGAGCGGAAGGCGCCGATCTGCGAAGCGCAGCTGGTTCGCGCCATCCCGTCGAATTCCCCCGCCTTCTTCTTCTCTTCCTTGGCCTTGGTCACCGCCGTCTTGAGGCAGGCGACGAACTCCTTGCGCTGGGCCGAACCATCGGCCGGAGCCGCGACCGCCAGCAACATGAACAACGTCAACATCATGTCCCTCCACAGTCTGTCGATGACGGGATGATGACTGTTTTTCGGTCCCTTGCAAAGACCTCAGGGGAAGCGGGTCGGGGCCGCTGATACCAAGGTCGAGCCGGTCGCGGTCACCTGCCGCACTTCGAATGCGCGCTGTGCGACATTGTCGGCGCGGAAACGGAAGATACCGTCGACCCCGCCAAAGCCCTCGCGGTCCTCGATCGCGCCCAGCGGGAAGCGCCGCCCCGGGCTCCAGCCGCGGGCCGCACGCACCGCCAGCAGCACGGCGTCATAGCTAAGCGCGGCAATCCGCGGCGGCGGCGGCCCGCCATAACGCGCCTGGTAACGCTGCACGAATTGCGGCCATTGCCCCTGCGTCGGCGCGGCATAGAGTGCCCCGCGCAGCCGCGGGGTCGCGCCATGGCTGGCCCCGGCCCATAATTCGGTGCCGAGCACGCGCACGCCACTGCGCAACATCGGTGCGACTTGCGCCGCCACCCGCCCGCTGTCGGCGACCAGCAGCGCGTCGTGGGGCCTTCCCGCCAGCCGCCGCGCCGCAGCCCGCGCATCGCCGGGCGCGGCATAGGTTTCGATGCCCACCAGCTGCCCACCGGCGCGCTGGACCGCCAGCTGCAGCGCTTGGGCCGAACGCTGCCCATAGGTCGAGGCCGGCACCAGCCCCGCAAACCGCCGCGCTCCGCCCGCCGCCGCCTGTGCCACCACCCGCTCGACCGCCTGATTCGGGGTGAAGCCAAGCACGAAGGTGCCGGGACCCGCGACCTCGCTGTCGTTGCTGAAGGCGATCATCGGCACTCTTGCGGCCCGCGCGACGGGAGCGGCCAGCGCCACTTCCTCCGAGCGCAGCGGGCCGAGAACCAGCCCGTGGCGCTGTGTCATCGCCTGACCCGCCGCCGCCGCCGGACCGCCGGCATTGGTGTCGATCAGGGTCAGGGTGAACGGCGAGCCGCCGCTGTCGATCAAGGCCATCCGTGCAGCATTGCCGAGCGCCCGGCCGACGACCGCATCGGGACCCGATAATGGCACCAGCACCGCCACCGCATTTGTCCGAACCGGTACATTGAAATCCGGGCGGCTTCCCTGCCGCGAGGCGCAGCCGGCCAGCAGGCTCACGCCCACCAGGGTAAGAAGAAATTTGCGGCGATCTTGTCGCGCCGGCCAAGTCGATGCCATGTGTCCGCCTTCCATGACTGAGCCCCTGCCCCCCGGCCTCTACATCGTCGCGACCCCGATCGGCAACTTGGGGGACCTGTCGCCGCGCGCCGCCGACGTTCTCAACCGCTGCGCGCTCGTGCTGGCCGAGGACAAGAGGGTCAGCGCCCGGCTGCTCGATCGCTCGGGCGAGCGCACCCCGATGCGCACCTACAACGATCATTCGAACGAGGCCGAGCGCGCCGCCATCGTCGCCCGGCTGGGCGTCGAGGCGATCGCGTTGGTCAGCGACGCCGGAACGCCGCTTATCAGCGATCCCGGCTTCAAGCTGGTGCGCGAGGCGCGGGCCGCCGGCCATACGGTGATCACCATCCCTGGCCCCTGTGCGGCGATCGCGGCGCTGACGCTGGCCGGCCTGCCCACCGACCGCTTCCTCTTCCTCGGCTTCCTCCCTCCAAAGGAAAAAGCCCGCGCCGAGGCGATCGGGGAAGTCGCCGCGGTGCGCGCGACCCTGGTCCTTTACGAAAGCGGGCCGCGGCTTGCGGCGACACTGCACGCGCTGCATGAGACGCTCGGCCCGCGCGAGGCTGCGGTCGCACGCGAATTGACCAAATTTCACGAGGAATGCGTCACCGGCACGCTCAGCATGCTGGCCGAGCGCTATGCCGAGGCCGCTCCCCGCGGTGAAATCGTGGTCGTCGTCGCCCCGCCTGCGCCGCCCGAGCCGACCAGCACCGACGATCTCGACGATGCGCTGATCGAAGCTCTGGCGAGCGAAAGCCCGAGCCGCGCCGCCGCCAGCGTCGCCGAGCGGCTCGGGGTCAAGCGCAAGCTCGCCTACGAACGCGCATTGAAGCTTAGCCAATGAACCTCGCGCGGGCCGAGGCCGAACGCCGCGGCCGCCGCGCCGAAAGCCTCGCTGCCTGGTATCTGCGCGCACGCGGCTGGCGCATTCTCGCCTTGCGCGCCCGCACGCCCGTCGGCGAAGTCGACCTTGTCGCCCGGCGCGGAAAGACCCTGGCGTTCGTGGAGGTCAAGCAGCGCGCCACGATGGAAGCCGCCGAGATCTCGCTCGACCGACGCCGCTTGCAGCGCGTAGCCGCCGCCGCCGACTGGCTGCTCCCGCGCTTCCAGAAGGACGCGGATGTTGCGCGAATCGATGTTGTCTACATCGTGCCGGGCCGCTGGCCCCGTCACCTCGTCGATGTCTGGCAAGGATGACAGGGTCGAAAAGCCTGCCTAAGGAAACGGGCCGACACCCCCGTCCCCCGGAGCCCCCATGGCATTGCGCGTCGCGGTCCAGATGGATCCGCTCGAACTGATCAATATCGACGGCGATTCGACCTTCGCCCTGATGCTCGAAGCGCAGGCGCGCGGCCATGCCCTATTCCACTATGATGCCGCCGATTTGACCTACGAGGATGGCGCGATCCGGACGTCGGCGCGCGCAGTGCGGGTCCAGCGCGTGAAAGGCGACCATTTCTCGGCGCAAGAACCCCGCAGGCTCGACCTTGCCGCCGACGTCGATGTCGTCCTCATGCGGCAGGACCCGCCGTTCGACATGGCCTACATCAGCGCGGCGCATCTGCTCGAGCGGTTGGCGGGCACGACCCTGGTGGTCAACGATCCCGCCCACGTCCGCAGCGCGCCCGAGAAATTGTACGTGCTCGATTTCGCGCGCTTCATGCCGCCGACGTTGATCACGCGCAGTCTCGCCGAAGTCACCGCCTTCCAGCAGCGCCACGGCGCGATCGTGTTGAAACCGTTGCACGGCAATGCCGGCGCAGCGGTATTCCGCATCGCTCCCGACGGCGGCAATCTGCGTGCGCTGGCCGAATTGTTCGGCGAGACCTGGAAGGAGCCGTTCATCGCCCAGGCCTTCCTGCCGGCCGTCAGCGAGGGCGACAAACGGATCATCCTGGTTGACGGCAAGCCGGTCGGCGCCATCAACCGCATTCCCGGCGCCGGAGAAATCCGCTCCAATCTCGCTGCCGGCGGGACCGCGCATCGCACCGCGCTCAGCGACCGTGAACGCGAGATCTGCGCCGCGCTCGGCCCCGAGCTCAAGCGGCGCGGGCTGCTATTTGTCGGGATCGACGTCATCGGCGGCATGCTGACCGAGATCAACGTCACTTCCCCGACCGGACTTGTCGCGCTCGATGCGTTTGACGGGGTCAACAGTGCCGGTCTGATCTGGGACGCGATCGAGCGCAAGCAGGTCGAAAGCGCGACCCATGGGTGACTGGGTCATCCGGATGATCGAGCAGTCGGGCTATCTCGGCGTCGGTTTCCTCATGTTCCTCGAGACGATCTTCCCGCCGATCCCGTCGGAGGTGATCATGCCCGTCGCCGGGGTCGCCGCTTCGCGCGGAGACATGTCGCTCGGCGGCGTCATCGCGGCCGGAACTGCGGGGGCGATGCTCGGCAACATCGTCTGGTATCTGGCCGCCCGCGCGCTCGGGATCATCCGCCTCAAGCCACTGATCGACCGCTTCGGGCGCTGGATCACGATGAACTGGGAAGAAGTGCAGCGCGCCGAGCGCTGGTTTCGCGCCAACGGCACCTTCTTCGTGTTCCTGGGGCGGATGCTGCCGACCGTTCGCAGCCTGGTGTCGGTGCCGGCGGGCTTGCTTAAGATGCGCTTCCGCACCTTCTTCATCGCCTCGACCATCGGCACCGCCGGCTGGACCTCGGCGCTCGCCTATGCGGGCTATCAATTGCGCGAGAATTTCTCGGAGATCGACCAGTGGCTGGGACCAGTTAGCAATGCCATCTTGGTCACCCTGCTGCTCGGCTATATCTGGCGCGTGATCCGGTTTCAGGCCACGAATTGATCCAAATTGGCAGCCGCGCTGGCGGTTTCGATGCGTTGCGAAATCACCATTTCGGGCTTTTATCACGTCGTTAATGGGGGCGGGACCAATGCTGAACGGGTCGAGGCGGCCGGCCCAGATCCCCACAGACTACGGTCGCCTCGACACCACCCGAAAACCTGTACTCAGGCTCGCGGATGCGCATGGCGGTACACGTCGAGCAGATGCGCCGCATCGACCGCGGTATAGATTTGCGTCGAGGACAGGCTGGCGTGGCCGAGCAATTCCTGCAGCGTGCGCAAATCAGCTCCGCCTGCCAGCAGATGCGTCGCAAAGCTGTGGCGCAGGGCATGCGGGGTCAGCCGGTCGTCGAGGCCGAGAGTCCGCCGAGCGGACGCCACGGCCCGCCGCACCACATCGGCATTGAGCGGCCCACCGCGCGCGCCCCGGAACAGCGGCGTGGCGCCGGTCAGCGGCCACGGGCAGAGCTTCACGTAATCGGCGATCGCCGCAGCGACCATCGGCAGCACCGGCACGACCCGGATCTTGCTCCGCTTGCCCGTCACCCGAACCGTCGCGCCCAGCGGCTGGACAGTCGCGGGCAAGCCCAAGGCCTCGCTGATCCGCAGTCCCGAGCCGTAGAGCAGCAGCAGCAGCGCCGTGTCGCGGGCGGCGATCCACGGCAGCGATCCTTGCGCGCCCGTCTCCTCGGCCAGCGCCAGCGCATCGGCCGGGGCGGCGGGCCTTGGCAGCGTGCGCGGACGGCGCGGCGCGCGGATCCGCGGCAGGCTCGCCGCTTCTCCGGCCTGCTCCGCGACAAAGCGCAGGAACGCCCGCACCGCCGACATTTCGCGCGCCGCCGACGAGGGTCCGAGCCCCTCGCCGCGTCGCTTGGCGAGATAGGCGCGCAGGTCGCTCGGCTCGAGCGTCAGCAACATGGCTGCGCCAACCATCTCGCCGCGATACTCTCCCAGAAAGTCGATCAGGCGATGCGCGGTCGCCACATAGGCCCGCGCCGTATGCGCGCTGCTGCGCCGTTCGAGCCGCAGAATAGCGTCGAAGCGCGCAGCCAGCGCGCGCGTCTCGGTCAGGCGGTCAGCGTCCACCGCCGCAGCATAGCGCCGAGCGCGGCGCCGAGGAACAGCAGCAATTCCGAGCCATGATGCGCATCGAACGGCTCGCCGTCCCGCTGGCCGAGTAGTAGCAACGCCTCGGGCACGGCATCGGGGATGCGGACCAGCGCCTCGGCCCGGATCAGTTCGCAGGCCGGGCCGAACAGGGCATGGCCGCGCTCGACGGTGCGTAGCTCGACCAGCTCGCTGCCGGCCATCCACTGCCGCAGCAGCGCCGCCTCGTTATGCTGGACCCCGCTGCTGTCGACCCGAAATCCGCGCTCGCCCACGATCAGGCCCAGCGCAACCGCGTCGAGCCCGAGGATCAGCGGCCATTCCTGGACCACGACATGCAGCAGATGGTCGAAGTCGGTCGCCTCCAGCCCGGCCAGCACCGCTTGGTGGATCGTCGCGACCGCACCGGTCTGGCCACGGGCAAAGGCGAGCAGATCCTCGCGCGCCTCCTCGGCCGCCGCCACCCGCGCCCGCAGCCGCGCCAGCGCATGATCCTCGAAAGAGAGCAATTGTCCCACGCGGCGAAGTCTAAGCGAGGAAAAGTTAAGGTCTAGTGGCCCCGCGCCACTTGCGCTCAGCCGATCTTCTGCCCGGTCGCTTCCCAGTCGGCCATGAACGCCGCAATACCCTTGTCCGTCAGCGGGTGGTTGAACAATTGCCGGATCACCGAGGGCGGCGCGGTCATCACGTCTGCGCCCAGCTTGGCGCTCTCGTGGACGTGGATCGGGTTGCGCACGCTGGCGACCAGGATCTCGGTGCCGAAGTCGTAATTGTCGTAGATCATCCGGATGTCGGCGATCAGCTCCATTCCCGGATAGCCGACGTCGTCATGCCGCCCGACGAACGGCGAGATGAACGCCGCCCCCGCCTTGGCCGCGAGCAGCGCCTGATTGGCCGAGAAGCACAGGGTCACGTTGACCATCGTCCCGTCATTGGCCAGCGCCCGACAGGTCTTGAGCCCGTCGAGCGTCAGCGGGACCTTGATCGTGATGTTGTCGGCGATTTTCCGCAGCACCTCGGCCTCGCGCATCATCCCCTCATGGTCGAGCGCGACCACTTCGGCCGACACCGGCCCCGGGCAGATGGCGGCGATCTCGCGCACGGTCTCGATGAAGTCGCCGCCCGACTTCCTGACCAGTGACGGATTGGTGGTCACCCCGTCGAGCAGCCCTGAATCCATCAGCTCGCGGATGTCGGCGAGGTCGGCGGTGTCGGCAAAGAATTTCATGGCTTGGCGAGAGTCCTCAACTGCAGTTGCCCCGCGCTTAGCGGCGCGCCACAAGGGCGTCCATGACCGACCCAACCTCGACCGAACATGTTTTGATCGCCCGCGACGGCGAGACGCTCCGCCTCCGCCTTAACCGGCCCGAACGCCGCAACGCCATCACCGTCGCCATGTATGCGGCGCTGGCCGACGCCATCGCGGGCGCGCAGGAGGACGAGACCATCCGCGTCATCGTCCTTGAAGGCGAGGGTGTCGACTTTACCGGCGGCAACGACCTCGCCGACTTCATGAAGGAGATGCCGCAGGACGGCACGAGCGACATCCCCGTCTGGCGCCTGCTGCGCGGCCTTGCGACGAATCGCATCCCACTTATCGCCGCGGTCCACGGCAATGCGGTCGGCATCGGCACCACCATGCTGTTCCACTGCGACCTCGTCGTCGCCGAGGAAGGCACGCGCTTCCGCATGCCCTTTACCGAGCTCGGCCTCGTCCCCGAGGCGGCCAGTTCGCTGATCCTGCCGCGCCTCGCCGGCCGGCAGCTGGCGGCAAAATATCTGCTGCTCGGCGAGCCCTTCGGCGTTGAAGAGGCGGCCCGGATCGGCCTGGTCAGCCACCGCGCGCCCACCGGCGGTCTTGCCGAGGCTCTCGACGCCGTCGTCGCCACCCTAATGTCGCGCCCCGCGCAATCGCTCCGGCTCACGCAGAAACTATTGCGCGGCTCGGACCATGCCGAGCTGCTCGCCCGCATGGACCTCGAAAACGGCCATTTCTCGGAGCGCCTGGGAAGCAGCGAAGTGCGCAACGCGATCCTGGCCTTCTTCGCCGCGCGCGCCGCGCGCTAGTTGGAGTCGGTATAGACCAATTTGGTCCGCTGGACGGTGACCGTCGGCCCCGGGAACAGCAACAGGCTGGTCGGCTGGGTGTAAGTCACCTTGAGCAGGATCGTATCATTGACCTCGGTCGGCGTCGGAATGGCAAAGGTGCCCGGCCCAATACCGTACACCCGGTCAGTCATGCGCTGTCGGATGTCTGCCGTCGCCGGTCGCGGAAACAGCGTCGCCATGCGCGCTCCCTCGCCCAGCGAATGCTGGATGCCCGACATTGCCCGATACACCATGCCCAGTTGCGCGATCGCATAGATGAGCACGATCAGGACCGGGAAGGCGAAAGCGAATTCGATCATGGTCGCGCCGCGCTCCTCGCGCAGCAGGCGACCGACGAGATTGGGACTGTTCATTGCGTGCGCACTCCCACGCGGACCCTGATCGGATATTTGCCCGAGGCATTGGCGCCGAACTTGATCGGAAACATCGGCGTGAATTCGTCCACGGCCACGACCAGGATGTAATTGGCGCGGTATTCGGTGGGAGAGCACTGGTTTGCCGGGTCGAACGGCTGCTCGATGAAGGATTCCTCCCCGACCGCGGCAACTACGGTGGTCACGGCAGCCGGCACGGTGATATTCAGCGAGCGGCGGACACCCGTCGTCTTGTGGGTGCATTCCTGCGTGACCGTCAGCGTGACCTGTTCGGGACGAAGATCTGCGGCCGCCTCGATCTCCGCCTCGGCGGTCGCATCGACCCGACCGTTTTCGGTCGTCTGCATGACCTTCTCGAGTCCGCGCTGCGCGGCCTGCTCGATGTTGAGCTTGCGCGCATAAGCATTGGACAGATCGACGATCCCGATCACCAGGGTGGCCAGCAGCGGCGCTGCAAGCGCCAGTTCGACGATCGCGGCCCCCTCCTGGTCGGAGCGGAGACGCTTCAGCAGGCGGCGCATCATCTAGGCCACCAACCGGACGCGGCGACCGGCCTGAATGGCACCGGCCTGACCCCAGGGACAATTCTCCGCCTTGGCGAATTTGTTGCTGAGACCGCTGTTTCCACTGAAGATGAGGCGGCGTCCGACCAGCCGCGTACAGCTGAATGCGGACGTGCCATTGCCATTGTAGATCAGTTCCTGCTTCGGAAAGTAGACCGCGCCGGTAATGACGCTTCCCGAATTGCCGTTCACTCGATTGTTATTGCTGTTGGAATCAATCGCATTGCGGTCCTGGTAGACAGCGATATGCGCGAAATTGCCCGTCGTCGGCGCCGTGATATTGGTGCTGGCACCGGCGTTGACGTCCAGCCGCCCTACCGCGTTGGCCGGATTGATCCGGGTCAGGACGAAGGTGCAGCCGGTGCAATTCAGCGTCCCCTGCACGTTCATGCCTGCCTCGCCGATGTAATAGGTGCCGGCGGGCAACGTCATGGTCTCGTTCGAACCAACCGACAGGCCGCGGAAGCAATTGGTGCTGGTATAGCCGGCCGTCGCGCGAGCGGCGGCCAAGGTGACGCTGGCATTGCTGCCGTTGAAATTGTTGCTGGTGCTGGTGCCTAGGATCGGCAAGTTTCCGCCCGGTGAAAAGCAACTCATGTCAGCCGGTATGATGTTCACATTGGCGAACGGGTCAGCGATTGCCGGCGTGTAGGGATTATAATCGCCGACGTCCCAGCGGTTTGAATATGCGATGTCGCCGACCGCGTCGATCGCGGTCGCCTTGACGTTGGACGAATTGCCGTTCGATAGGGCGCTGTTGGGCGCCGGCGAGTTCGACATCATGCCGCAGTCCAGCTCCAGGCTGGTGTTGCCGCCAATCGTAATGCCAGTCTTGTTATTGGAATTCTCGAGGCTGACAAAGCAATATTCGCCGCTTCCAGGCACCGAAGCTGCAGTCGCGATCGCCCGGATCACCGGCGCCTCGGCCATGAAGATCGAGCTGAAGGAAAGCGGCTTCTGATATTTCAGCTCGACCTGAACCCGGCTGCGATTGTCACCATCGTCAGCGAGCGGCGTAACCACGGGATTTTCGAACAGAAGCATCGGTGCGGTGCTGGTCGTGTTGGCCGGACGCTTGAACAAGGTCGTCACATCGACGTCACGGCTCACCGCATTCGTGATTTGCGTGGTATCGTTGACTTGGACGCGCTGGTAGACGCCCGCCAGCGCCGCCGAATCCGCAGCGCGCTGCAGCTGCCGCTTCCACAAAGTCCACTGGATGGTATCGACCGCCAGCCCGGCCGAACCGAGCAGCAGCGGCATCGCCGCCGCGGTCAGGATCAGCACATTTCCGCGCTCGTTGCGCCGGAGCTTTTTCAGCATTCGCAGCATGGGCAGGCCTCATCAAAAGTGACTTCAATCGCGGCCCTTCTATCGCCAACAGGGTGAGCGAAACGCTCCGAAGCAGGGTTAACAGCCGGTTGACCAAGGCTTGGCGTTGAATCGACGCTGTATTGTTCCTATAAAACAGCCTGAGGATTGCGTGGCTCGCGGCCAGTCGCCATGCTGCGCGCAAAGGGGATTATGCCATGGCCACCAACGCGACCGAGACTGCACCTGCGACCAAGCTCAAGCTTGAGCCGCCAGAAGTGCTGCAGCCGATGGTCGCGCAGGAAGCCGCCGGGCTGGTTCCGCTTAAGGAGGGCGAACGCAGCGAGCTCGAGCGCAAGGTCGACAGTTTCGTCGACGAATTGGTGGCCCTCGATTCCAACTCGCCCGAATTCGGCAAGAAAGTCGACCAGCTGACCGCGATGGGCCGCAAGGAAATCGCCGAGGCGGCGGGCGCCTCCAATCGCTTCCTCGACCGGCCGGTCAAGGCGATCGATGCCGACACCGGAATTGGCGCCGACCTGACCCAATTGCGCCAGACCGTCGAGGAACTCGATCCCAAGCGCAACGGAGCGCTCTCGCCGGGGCGCAAATTGTTCGGGCTCATCCCCTTCGGCAAGTCGATCAAGGGCTATTTCCGCCAGTATCAGAGCGCGCAGGGGCACATTTCGGCGATTTTGGCGCGCCTGCAGTCGGGCAAGGACGAGCTGCTGATGGACAATGCCGCCATCGACACCGAGCGCGCCAATCTGTGGAAGACGATGCACAAGCTCGAGCAGATGGTGCACATCTCCAAGGCGCTCGACGCCAAGCTGGAGGAGACTGCGCTGACGCTCGACGCGACCGAGCCGGCCAAGGCCAAGGCCATCCGCGAGACCGCGCTATTCTATACCCGCCAGCGCACGACCGATCTCCTCACCCAGATGGCGGTGACCGTGCAGGGCTATCTCGCGCTCGACATCGTCAAGAAGAACAATGTCGAGCTGGTGAAGGGCGTCGATCGGGCTTCGACCACCACCGTCTCGGCGCTGCGCACCGCGGTGACTGTCGCACAGGCGCTGACCAACCAGAAACTGGTGCTGGAGCAGATTGGGGCGCTCAACACGACTACCGCCAATATGATCGATTCGACCGGGCAATTGCTGAAAAGCCAGTCGGCCGCGATCCACGAACAGGCGGCCAGCTCGACCATCCCGCTCGAAACGTTGCAGCGGGCTTTCCAGAATATTTACGACACGATGGACTCGATCGATGCCTTCAAGCTCAAGGCGCTCGAGAATATGAAGCAGACGGTGACCACGCTCGGCACCGAGGTCGAGAAGAGCCGCGGCTATATCGCGCGGGCCGAGGGTGCGGGTCAGGCCAAGCTCGATGCCTCCTCCTCGCCTTTCGCGGCATTAGAGATGAAGTGACGGGCCGATTTCGGTGAGCGAGACGCAGGACAAGGTGGGCAAGGCGCTCGCCCGGTTCGACCGGGTGATGGAGCGCATCGACGAGCGCGAGGGGCCGGTCGCGTCCCAGGCCCGGCGCGAACGACAGCGCAAGATGGAGGGCTACGGCCGCCTGCTGACCCGTGCCACATTGGCCTTTCTCGCAGTGTGCGTGGCGGCGATCGGAGTCGGTCTGTTCATTCCGATCGGCATGATGGGTTTCATCGCCGCGGTCGGCCTGGCGATCGCGATCTTCATGCTGATCTTCTTTGGCGGTGCTGCGGGCATTGCCGCTGCGCCGTCGGTCCCGGACGACCTTCCCAATGGCGAGATGGTCCAGCGCTTCGACAGCTATCTCTACAAGACCCGCCGGGCGCTCCCCGCCCCTGCCATGCCCGTGATCGACGCGATCACCGCGGAGCTGGCAACGCTGCGCCAGACGCTCGAGCGGGTCGATCCGCTCGACCCCGATGCGCAGGATGCACGGCGGCTGATGAGCACGCATCTGCCCGGCCTGATCGATCGCTATGCCACGGTCCCGGCAGCCTATCGCAGCGAGGCCGATGCGGAGGGAAAGACCGTCGACCAGCGCCTGGTCGAAGGCCTCTCCGCAAGCCGGACCGCGCTCGGCGAAATCAGCCAGAAGCTCGCCCGGCGCGACATGGACGCCTTCCAGACGCAGGGCCGTTTCATCGAAGCCCGCTACGGAAGCGATCCGTCAGTCGGATCCTGATTGCAAAACAACTTGCAATGTAGGAAATTTGCTGACCTTGTAACCCTATTGGTTCACGCGGATGGCGAACCATGTCCGTCGGTATGATCCTGTGCCTGACCGGAGAGGGGGCGCAATGTCGCAAAAACCCCCTCGGGCGGAACTTTCGGAACCTTAGGCGGCCGCGCGACCGCTTTCGGCAAGGTGAGCGACGACCTTGGCCAGTCCCTCGTCGCTCTCCATCGCGACGTCGAGCGGGGTCCCGCCGAGCGCATCGTCGGACTGGTTGAGGAATTCCTTGACCTGCGCGGTGTCGCGGAAGCGGTTCCAGGCGGCGGTCATGACCTCGGCCTGCCGACGCCCCTGGTCCTCGGGCATCCGCACCCGGGCGACCCGGCGAAACACGTTGCGGCGCGCCGGCTCGGTCGCGGGCGCGGCGTCCGGCGTTTCGGTGGATTGTTCAGGGACGGCTTCGTTCGGTTCGTCGCTCATTCGGGCTCCTGATGCTCAAGCGGGAGCGCGAAAAAGGCTCTCATCCGCCGCGGGCCTAGCATGGTTCACTCATGCGGGCCACTCGCAAGCTCGGCGAGAACTTCCTCGGTGTGCTGGCCGAGGCGCGGCGGCGGTCGATCCGCACCGGTGCGGGCTCCGTCCAGCACCAGGGGCGAGGCGATCAACCGCACCTCGTCCCACTCCTGCACCATTCCGCGATGCGCCGCCTGCGGGTCCGCCAGCGCCTGGCCGATGTCGTTGATCTCGCCCGCCGGAATGCCCGCCGCCTCGAGCTTCGCGAACCAGGTCGACGCCGGCGCGCGCAGCATGAGGTCGGCGATCAGGGGAATGAGCGCGGCGCGATTGGTCACCCGTGCGGCGTTGGTGGCGAAGCGCGCCTCCTCCGCCCATCCCGGCCTGTCCAGCACGGCGCAGAAGCGCGTGAACTGGGCATCGTTGCCGACCGCGACGATCAGCGGCCGATCGGTACAGGCGAAGGGCTGGTAGGGTACGATATTGGGATGGCTGTTGCCCTGCCGCGGCGGATTGAGGCCGGACACGAGATAATTGGAGGCTTGGTTGGCGAGCATCGCCAGCGCGACGTCGAACAAGGCGATATCGATCGTCGCCCCCTCCCCCGTCACGCCGCGCCGGACGAGGGCAGCGAGGATGACATTGGCGGTATTGAGCCCGGTGAACAGGTCGACGATCGCCACCCCGGCGCGCAATGGACCACCGCCGGGCTCGGCGTCGGCATGGCCGGTGATGCTCATCAGCCCGGCCTGTCCCTGGATCATGAAGTCGTAACCCGCCTGGTTGGCGCGCGGGCCATCCTGGCCGAAACCGGTGATGCTTGCATAGACCAGCCGCGGATTGCGGGCGCGCAGGGTCGCGGCGTCGAGACCGTAGCGGGTCAGCGCCCCGACCTTGAAATTCTCGACCACCACATCGGCTCGGTCGGCGAGACAGCGAACCAGTTCGGCACCTGTGGGATCGGCGATGTCGATTGCCGCGCTACGCTTGCCGCGATTGGCCGCGAGAAAATAGGCCGCGACCCTTTCCTCGCCTTGCCCATGCCAGGGCGGACCCCAATGACGGGTGTCGTCGCCCTGCCCCGGCCGCTCGATCTTGATCACGTCAGCCCCCAGATCGGCAAGCTGCTGCGTGCACCACGGCCCGGCGAGGACCCGGCTGAGGTCGAGGACCTTTATCCCCTCGAGCGGCTTCACGCGCGCCGCCGCCAGGGCCGTCGATCGGCCAGCACGGCCGCCGCGGCATTGTGGCCCGGCGCCCCGGTCACGCCGCCGCCGGGATGCGCGCCTGAACCGCACAGGTACAGACCAGGGAGCGGCATGCGGTAGTCGGCGGCGCCAATCATCGGCCTGGCGGAGAAAAGCTGGTCGAGACCCATCTTGCCGTGGAAGATGTCGCCGCCGATCAGCCCGAAACGCCGCTCCAGATCGAGCGGCGAATGGATCTGACGGCCGAGAATGCTGGCGCGGAAGCCCGGAGCATGAGCTTCGACGGTGTCGATGACATGGTCGGCGGCGCGCTCGCGTTCATCGTCCCAGCTGCGGCCGTCCGGCAGTGAATAGCGGAAATGCTGGCAGAAGAGCGAGGCGACATGGCGGCCTTCGGGCGCAAGGCTGGAGTCGAGCGTGGTCGGCAGCAGCAATTCGATGATCGGCTTTTTCGACCAGCCATCCTGCTTCGCGTCGGTGTGCGCGCGGTCCATGTAATCGAGGCTGGGCGCCATGATGATGCCGGCGGTGAGGTGGTCGCCGGCTTCGGGCTTGACGGTGAATTTCGGCAGTTCGGACAGCGCGACATTCATTCGGAAGGTCGCGCTTTCGCAGGCGAAATTGCCCATGTGGCGTTCGACCGTCGGTTCGACAGCGCCCGCCGGCAGGAGCTTGCCGAACAGCAATCGCGGATTGACACCGGCGACCACCACCGGGGCGCGCCACGACTTGCCCTGCGCGACCACGCCGACCGCGCGGCCGCGCTCGACGATGACCTCGCTTGCGGGCGCGTTCAGGACGATGTCGACCCCCGCCTCGCGCGCCGCGCGGGCCATGGCCTGGGTGATCGCGCCCATCCCGCCGATCGCATGGCCCCACGCCCCGGGCACGCCCGCAGCTTCGCCGAACAGATGGTGGAGGAGGACGTAAGCCGTGCCCGGCGTGTAGGGCGAGGCGAAATTGCCGACCACGCCATCGAACCCGAACAGCGCCTTGGCAAGGTCGCCGCCAAAGTGTCGGTCGAGAATGTCGCCAGCCGATTTGGTGGCATAGTCGTGCACGGTGCGAACCTCGTCCGTACTGAGGCCGACCAGATCGCGGCCGAGCGCGAGCAGACTCGGCAGCCCCGCCAGCCCTGCACCGGCCTCGGGCGGACTCTTCAAGATCCACTTCTGGATCAGCGGCACGACCGTTTCGAGCTCGGCCATGTAGCGATCATAGCCCTCGGCGTCGGCGGCATGGTGGCGGACGATCTCGGCGCGGGTCAGCCCTCCCCGCCCGCCGAGCAGGTAATCGCCCTTCTCGCCGGGCAGGAAATTGTCGATCTTGCGAAGGACGACCTTGAGCCCGTGGCGGGCAAGGTCGAGGTCGCGGATGACCTTGGGCTGCAGCAGCGAGACGGTGTAGGCGGCGGCCGAATTGCGGAAGCCGGGCAGGAATTCGTCGGTGATGGCCGCGCCGCCGACATTGGGCTGCGCCTCCAGGATGACGACCTTGAGGCCCTTCCTGGCAAGATAGGTGGCGCAGACAAGGCCGTTATGGCCCGCCCCGATGATGATGGCGTCGTAGGTCACAATATTGATCGGGCCCCTTCGATACGGGCCTTCGGCTCCGCTTCGCTCACTCAGTCCCTACTCAGGGCGCGCGGGCGGGGGAAGAGTCGGTTCGGATTCCGTCATCAGCGCATCAGCACCAATTCCTCGGCCATGCTGGGATGGAGCGCGAAGGTCGCGTCAAAATCGGCTTTGGTCAGCCCCGCTTTCACCGCAATCGCGGCGGCCTGGAGGATTTCGGGAGCGTCGGGGCCGATCATGTGCAGGCCGACGACGCGATCCGACCCCTCCTCGACGATCATCTTGTACAGCGAGCGCTCGTTGCGCCCGGCAAGCACATTCTTCATCGCGCGGAAGTCGCTGGTGTAGGTCCGGATCACGCCGAGGCGGTTCTTCGCCTCGCCCTCGGTGAGGCCGACCGCGCCGATCGGGGGATGGGAGAAGACCGCGCTCGGAATGTTGACGTAATCCACCGTGCAGGGACGGCCACCAAATTGGGTGTCGGCAAAGGCATGGCCCTCGCGGATCGCCACCGGCGTCAACTGGACGCGGTCGGTGACATCGCCGACCGCGAAGATCGACGGGACCGAGGAGCGATACTGCTCATCGACCACGATCGCCCCGCGTTCGGTGCGCTCGACGCCCACTCCGTCAAGCCCGAGGTCGTCGGTATTGGGCAGGCGGCCGATGGCGAACAGCACTTCGTCGGCGACGATGTCGTCGGTGCCCTTCATCCGGCACAGCAAGCTGCCGTCCTCCTGCCGCTCGATCGCCTCGAACCCGGCATTGAAGCGGAAGTCGATGCCCTTCTGGAGGCTGATCTTGACCAGCCGGTCGACGATCTGCTCGTCATAACCGCGCAGGATCGTGTCCGAGCGATTGACGATGGTGACGTGGCTGCCGAAGCCGTGAAACACTCCGGCGAATTCATTGGCGATATAGCCGCCGCCCGCGATCACGATGCGGCGCGGCAGCCGTTCAAGGTGAAACACCTCGTTGGACGTGATCGCATGTTCGATACCCGGCAATTCGGGCAGTGCCGGGCGAGCGCCGGGGGAGAGCAGGATCTTGCCCGCGGTGACGGTGCGGCCGTCTGCGAGCCGCAGGCTGTTGGGGCCGGTCAGCACCGCGCGCGACTTGAACAGGGTAGCGTGGTTGTTGGCGAGCGTATCGGTGAAGGCGGCTTCGATCCGGCTGACCTCGGCCAGCACATTGTCGCGCAGGACCGGCCAGTCGAAGCGCTTGGTCGGCACGTCCCAGCCGAACATGGCGGCGTCGTCGAGATCCTCGGCGAAATGCGCGCCGTAAACGAGCAGTTTTTTGGGCACGCAGCCGCGGATGACGCAGGTGCCGCCGACGCGATATTCTTCGGCGATCGCGACCTTCGCCCCGTGGCCGCCGGCAATGCGCGCCGCCCGCACCCCGCCCGAGCCCGCGCCGACCACGAACAGGTCAAAGTCGAAGTCGCTCACAGGCCGGCTTTCTCGATCAGGGCGCGCGTCGAGGGATCGAAATTCGCGCGGGTTTCGGGGTCGTCGATGGCGCGGGCCATGTCCTTGCCCAGCTCGACGCCAAACTGGTCGAACGGGTTGATCCCGAGCAGCACGGCCTCGGCGAAGGTGCGATGCTCGTGGAAGGCGAGCAGGGCTCCCAAGGTGCGCGGGTCGAGCTTCTCGAGCAGGATCGTGGTCGAGGGCCGGTCGCCCGGATAATGGCGGTGAGGGTCATCGGAAGCGCGGCCGGTCATCAGCGCGGCGCCCTGCGCGAAGGCGTTGAGCAGCAATTCGCGGTGATGGGCAGGATCCTGATCGTCGTCGATCTCGCTCACGCAGACGAATTCGACCGGGACGATGTGCGTGCCCTGGTGGAGCAGCTGGAACACCGCGTGCTGGGCATCGGTGCCGGTTCCGCCCCACAAGATGGCCGAGGTCGGGCCCTCGACAGGAGCGCCGTCGAGCCGGGCCGACTTGCCATTCGATTCCATCACGAGTTGCTGGAGATAGGAGGGCAGCAGTCGCAGGCGCTCGTCATAAGCGAATATGGCGCGGGTCTCGGCGCCGAAATGGCGGGTATAGAGAAAGTCGGCGGCGGCCGCGATCAGCGCGACATTGGCGGTGGGCGCGGCATCGCGGACATGGGCATCGATCAGCGCCGCGCCCTCAAGCAACTGGTCGAACGCCTCGACCCCCAGCGCAAGGGCAGCCGGGAAGCCGATCGAAGACCACAGGGAGTAACGCCCGCCGACGCTTTCCGCGAAGGGCAGGATGCGAGTCTCGTCGATGCCGAATTCAATCGCCTTGTCGGGCGCGGCGGTCAGCGCGATTAGCCGACCATAGGGGTCGTCGACCCCGGCTTCGGAGAGCCACGCCAGCGCGGCTTCGGCATTGCGCAGGGTCTCGGCAGTAGTGAAGGTCTTGGAAGCGACCGCGACGAGGGTCGAGCCGGGATCGAGCCGGGCGAGCGCCGCGTCGACCGCCTGGCCGTCGATGTTGGAAAGGATCTCGACGTTGAAGCGGCCGGCGTCTCGGCCGAGCGCGTCGACCAGTAGGGCGGGACCGAGCGCGGAGCCGCCGATCCCGATGTGGAGGATGCCGCTAATTTCGCCAAATGCGCCGGCCTCGACCGCATCGACCAGCCCGCGCATCCGTGATTGACGCTGGGCGGCGAGCGCGACGCTGTCGGGTGAGCCAGAGCCGCGCTCGGCCGGATGCTCGGCGGCGCGGCGTTCCGTCTGATTGACGATCTCGCCTGCCAGCAGGCGCTCAAGCGCATCGGCATAGGGTGCCGGATCGAGCGCGGCCAGCAAGGCGGGGGTAAGATGCGTCTTCGAGAAATCGAAGCGAATTCCGGCGAGGTCGAAGGCCAGGGCTTCGAGCCGGCCGGGCTCGGCCATCAGCTGGGCCAGAGGCTGCGGGCGGAAGCCGTCGAGGAAATTGGTGGGCATGGCAGGGGACATAGCGACGGGGCGGGCGAATTCCACCCTGTGCTTGACCGCACGGAGGCTAAAGCGCCAAGGCCCGCCGGATGAAGGACAAGGCCGAAAAGAAGAGCGCCGGCAGCATGTGGCGCTGGCTGCTGGGGCTGCTCGTCTTCACCTGGGTCCTGCGCAGCCTGATCGTCGCGCCGTTCAGCATCCCGTCGGGGTCGATGCTGCCAGGCCTCTATGTCGGCGACTATCTGCTGGTGACCAAATGGCCCTATGGCTATTCGCGCGCCAGCTTCCTGTTCGGCTTTCCCCCGATGCGAGGGCGAGTGCTCGGCACGCTGCCGGCGCGCGGAGATGTCGCCGTATTTCGCGGGCCCGAGGGCAATGACGTCATCAAGCGGGTGATTGGCCTGCCGGGCGATGTGGTGGCGACGCGGGGCGGCTTGCTGGTGCTGAACGGCAAGACGGTGCCTCGAGCGGCGCTTGGTCCGGCTGGTCTTGCGCTCAGTCCGAACTCTCCCTGCCGCGCCGAATATGTCCGAGCCACCGCCTGCGCTTATCCGGCGTATCGCGAGACTCTGCCGGGCGGACGCAATTACGTCGTGCTCGATCAGGCCGAGATCTCCGTCGTCGACGATTTCGGGCCTGTCAGGGTCCCGGCTGGATCGGTCTTCATGATGGGCGACAATCGCGACGACAGCGCCGACAGCCGGATCCCGCCGGCGCTCGGCGGGATGGGATTCGTGCCGCTCGAGGCGCTGGTCGGCCGCGCCTGGGCAACCTTCTGGTCGACCGACGGCAGCGCCCAGTGGCTGCTGCCCTGGACCTGGTTCAGCGCCGCCCGCTTCGAGCGGATCGGGAACCGACATTGAGCAAGGTTGCCGCCTTCATCGAGCAGCAGACGGGCGTTCGACCGACCAACCTGACCCTGTACGAGCGCGCGCTGACCCATCCGAGCCATGGCCGCGACCATTATCAGCGGCTCGAATTTCTCGGCGACCGGGTGCTGGGGCTGGTTATTGCCGAATGGGTGGGGGAACGCTTTCCCACGGACGCCGAGGGTCTGCTGTCGCACCGCCTGACGTCGCTGGTGTCGCGCGCGACCTGTGCCGAGGTCGGCCAGGCGATGGGCGTGGGATCGATGATCCGCCTTGGCCGCCAGGCGCGCGAGGACGGTGCGGCACGTAGCGAGAATGTCGTTGGCGACGTGGTCGAGGCGCTGATCGCCGCCTTGTTCGTCGACCACGGGCTCGATGCCACCCGCGCCTTCGTGCGCCGCCATTGGGCCGGTCCACTCGCGGCATTGGGCGAGGCGCCGCGGCACCCCAAGTCCTTGCTCCACGAGCTGGCCGAGGCGAAGAAGCGGCGCTCGCCCATTTACGAGGTGATCGCGACCAGCGGCCCGAGCCACGCGCCGACCTTCACCGTGCGTGTCAGCGTCGGCAGCCTCGGCATGGCCGAGGGCACGGGATCGAGCAAACAGGAAGCGGAAACGGCCGCCGCGGCGAGCCTGCTGGAGCAATTGCAATGACGATCAAATGCGGCCTGGTCGCGGTGCTCGGCGCGCCCAATGCAGGCAAATCCACACTCGTGAATGCCCTGGTCGGCCAGAAAGTCGCGATCGTCAGCCCAAAGGCGCAGACCACGCGGGCGCGCTTGATGGGGATCGCGATCGAAGAACAATCGCAATTACTGCTGGTCGATACTCCGGGTATCTTCGCGCCCAAACGGCGGCTCGACCGGGCGATGGTCAAGGCGGCCTGGGAGGGCATTGAAACCGCTGACCGCGTGGTGCTGGTGATCGATGCCGCTGCATCGATCGGACAGCGGGCGGAGATGGTCCTGGGCGGCGTCACCGAGCGGCCCGAGCCCAAGATCCTGGTTCTCAACAAGGTCGACATCGCCGCCAAGGGCGACTTGCTCAAGCTGGCGACCGAGCTTGGCGCGCGCCTGTCGCCCGAGGAAATCTTCATGGTCTCGGCGACCACCGGCGACGGCGTCCCCGATTTGAAGCGCCACCTCGCGAAGGTCGTGCCGGAAGGCCCGTGGCATTATCCCGAGGACCAATTGAGCGACGCGACCGAAAGGATGATCGCGGCGGAGCTCACGCGCGAGCAGCTCTACCTCCAGCTTCACGCCGAACTCCCCTATGCGAGCGCCGTCGAGACCGAGAAGTGGGAGGAGCGCAAGGATGGCTCGGTGATGATCCATCAGCAGATCCTGATCGAGCGCGACAGCCAGAAGGCGATCGTGCTGGGCAAGGGCGGAGCCAAATTGAAGTCGATCGGGGCTGCGGCGCGGGAAGCGATCGCCGAACATCTCGAGCGCAAGGTGCACCTGTTCCTGCACGTCAAGGTCAATCCGCGGTGGAGCGAGGATCGCACGCTCTACGAGGATATCGGGCTGGACTGGTCTAACTGATGCCATTCGAGGTGGTCGGCGAAATGGTCGCGCATGCTTCTCTCGAGATCGGCAGCAAAAGTTTCACCGCCCTTTCTGCTGGAAGGGCTGCTTCGCCTTTTCGCTGGTGATCGCGGCAATGGTCGGCGCCCTGATCTGCTTCCTATTCTGAACAAGCATTTCGTCGATCCAAGCGGGCACGATGTCCGCGGCTCTGCCGAGGCGGGTTTCGTGAAAGAAAACGCTGCCCTGACTCGGATCTAGGTTGAGCTCAACGCAGCGGGCACCGACATAACGCGCGGTCTGGACGAAGCCGGCGGCAGGGTAGACTGCGCCGGACGTGCCGATGGAAACGAACAGGTCGCAGCCGCGCAACGCAGTCTCGATACGTTCCATCTCATACGGCATTTCGCCGAACCAGACGATATCGGGGCGAATGTGGCCCTGGCTGGTGCAGAGAAGACAAACTGCTTCCGCCCCAATCGGCCCGTCCCATGAGGTGCGCACGTCGCAGGCCGTGCACCAGGCCCGCCGCAATTCTCCATGCATGTGGACAAGGCGTTCGGAGCCTGCCCGCTCGTGCAGATCGTCGACGTTTTGCGTGACCAGCAGAAAATCTCCCGGCCAGCGCCGTTCCAGCTCGGCAAGCGCCAGATGCGCTGGATTTGGAACGACGGTGCTTACTGCAGCGCGGCGCGCGTCATAAAAGTCATGAACCAGCGCCGGGTCACGTGCAAAGGCCTCGGGTGTGGCGACGTCTTCGATCCGATGTCCCTCCCACAGCCCATCGGCGGCCCGGAAGGTCGCGACCCCGCTGTCCGCCGACACACCCGCGCCCGTCAGGATTATCAGGGATGGACCGTTTTGTTGTGGTGCAGCAACCATATCTCAAGCAGTTTGTTGACACTATTGTCAGCAGCAACGGCCGCGACGATAAGGGGCAGCATGTACTCGCACGCGATTGGAATCGAGCCCGCCGATATTGACCACATGGGTCATGTCAACAACAGCGTCTACCTGCGCTGGGTGCAGGAGGCGGTCGTTCGCTACTGGGAAAAGGTCGCCCCGTCCGACGCGGTGGCGCAACATCTGTGGGTCGCGCTCAAGCATGAGATCGAGTTCCGCCGCCCCACGTTCCTCGAGGATATCGTGGTTGCCGAGGTCATCGCAGAGCAGGTGAAGGGGGCGCGGGCCTTGTTCACAACCGTGATCCGGCGCGGCGAGACGGTTCTGGCTGAAGTTCGCAGCACATGGTGCTGCCTCGACGCGCAGTCGATGCGCCCGGCACGGCTGGCAAAGGAAGTCATCGGGCGCTTCATCCCGGCCAGCTGAGGCGGGTCGCGCTTGCTCCGATGCGATCGCACGGCCAAGAAAGGTCAATGCGAACCGAACAGCTTCCGACGCGACTTTCGCTGATCGCGCCCAATGGCCGAATGGGCCAGGCGATTGCCGCTGCGGCCGAGGCCGATAGTGGCTTCGTGATCGACGCCGACCATGGCGACGTCATCATCGACTTCTCGGTTGCGGAAGCGCTCCCGGCTTCGCTCGACCGGGCGACGCGAACCCAGACTCCCATTCTGATCGGCACCACGGGCCTTGACGACTTTGCCAGCCGCAGGATCGCCGAAGCCGCACGGCAGGTCGCGGTCCTGCGCGCCGCCAACACTTCACTGGGGGTAGCCTTGCTGGCAGACCTGGTGACCCGCGCGGCCGCTGTGCTCGGACGGGGATGGGACATCGAGATCCTCGAAATGCATCACCGCGTGAAGCGGGACGCGCCCTCGGGTACTGCAATTCTCCTCGGCGAGGCGGCTGCAGCCGGACGTGGCACTGAATTGCGTCGGGAAGAAGCGCGTTCCGGCAGCAATCTGGAGCGCGAAGCGGGAGCAATCGGCTTTGCCGCTCTTCGCGGAGGAACAGTGGTCGGCGACCATG
Organism: Sphingomonas sp.; assembly: GCA_031425975.1. Lineage (GTDB taxonomy): Bacteria > Pseudomonadota > Alphaproteobacteria > Sphingomonadales > Sphingomonadaceae > Sphingomicrobium. Next base: position 21,395 of record JANPKL010000153.1, on the reverse strand, counting down.
ACGTGATTTTCGCGGGCCCGGAAGAGAGGCTTATCCTCTCGCACAAAGCGGAAAACCGGATGGTCTTCGCGCGTGGCGCTCTGGCCGCCTCAAGGTTCTTGCTGGGACGAGCGCCCGGGCTTTACGGGATGCACGACGTCGTCGAGGCCTTGTGAAGAAAGCCGACGCCTTCGAATTCTATCGCATCCTCGCAGAAGCCAACCCCAGTCCCGAAGCCGAACTGGAGTGGAGCGATCCCTACACGTTGCTGGTGGCGGTGGCCTTGTCGGCGCAAGCGACGGACATCAGCGTGAACCTTGCGACACGGCGGCTTTTTCCTTTGGCGAGCACACCGCAGGAAATGCTTTTGCTGGGTGAGGACGGCATTCGGGAGCAGATCAGGACGATTGGCCTGTTCAATGCCAAGGCCAAGAACCTGATGTTGATGGCACGCCAGTTGGTCGAGCAACATGGCAGTGCGGTGCCCAATGACCGAGAGCAGCTGGAATCGCTGGCGGGAGTTGGCCGGAAGACGGCCAATGTGGTCCTGAATGTCGCTTTCGGGAAGCCCACCATTGCCGTCGATACCCATGTTTTCAGGGTTTCGAGCCGGACGGGACTAGCGCCCGGAAAAACGCCACTTGCGGTCGAGCTCAAGCTGGAAAAGGTGACACCTGCGCCGTTTCGACAGCATGCGCATCACTGGTTGATCCTGCACGGGCGCTACATCTGCAAGGCACGAGTGCCCGAGTGCTGGCGCTGTCCGGTGATCGCCCAATGCGGCTTTCGTGAGAAGAGGCTTTCACCTCCTAGGACCAGACCCGCTCCAGTCGACGCCCAAGCCCCGTAAGCAGTTCATATTGAGAAAAGCCGGTTTTAGCGGCCGATTCTTCGAGTGCAAAGTCAAGAGAAAGCCAGTCGCCTTCCTGCACAGCAGCATGGCTCGCGTCGAGGGCTACGAGGTCCATCGAGACACGACCGACGACGGGAAGCGGAACGTCTTCGAACCTGGCTTGGCCATGGCTTGCAAACGCGCGCCAATAGCCATCGGCATAGCCGATATTGATGATGGCCACGGGATGATCTCGAGGGGCGACATAAACGGCGTTATAGCCAACGCTCTCACCCGCCTTGACGGTGCGGACCTGTAAGATCTGAGCTTCCGGCACGACAACCGCACTAATGTCCGCGCGTGCCTCCGGTACTGGTGTACCCCCGTAGAGTGCTAAGCCCGGGCGCACGAGATCGAAGGCATAATTTCGACCAAGATAAATCCCGGCACTGTTAGCGAGGCTATAACGGCGCGCGTGCCTGGTGCCACGAATGCTCCTGAAGCGTTGGAGTTGAACGTCATTCAGGACATGATTTTCATCGGCGCAGGCCAAGTGGCTGTGAAGGGTATGGACGTTGAGGCCGTCGAGCAGCGAAAGCTCATCTGGCGCGATGCCGAGCCGGTTCATGCCGGTGTCGACCATGATGTCGCACGGCGACCCGGAATGAGCATCACGCCAGCGCGCGATCTGTGAAGCACTGTTGAGAACCGGACGAACGCCCGAAATAAATTCGTCCTCCGGCCCCGGACCATGCAGGACGCTCAAAGAGTCCGGGGGCAAGAAATTCAGCTGCTGGGCTTCCCACCAGGTCGAGACGAAGAAATCCCTGCAGCCCTCATCCCAGAGCCGTCGGACGACCTGGGCGGCGCCCAGGCCATAGCCATCGGCTTTGACAGCCGCGCCGACCGTCGTGCCAGCGCGAACACGCAAATTACAAAAATTGGAGACCAGCGCTGCCGAGCGGCAACGAAGGCGTAGAGGTTGGTGCATCAGCCTCCGACTAGCCTGGCCCCTGCGCTAGGCAAGAGCCAGGCTAGTGAATAATCAGCCGCGAACGGGCGCCGGTGGCGGCGGCGGCGGCGCGACTGGCTGGGCAGGACAGATTTCGGTCGCAAGAATAACCGAGCCGTCCCAGCAGGTCTGGGTAGCTGGCGGCGGGGGCGGCGGCGGGGGTGCCACGGCCTCCACGACCGGCACGACCTCGATCGGGCGAGAGCCCAGGTTGAAGATCAGGCTCGCCAGCAGCGAGTGCGAACGGAAGCGTCCGTCGAGAGCCTCGGCCGCAACGCCATTGTTTGCATCGCCGAAGCCAAGCTTCGTGTTAAAATAGCGATACTTGATGCCAAGATCGACATTGTAGCTGACCGGCATCCGGATGCCGGCGATCAGCTGCCATGCGAACGAACGGTCATCGCCGTCGATGGCAGCGTTTAGCGGAACGCCCGGGCCGGTAATGCGGGCGTCAACGTCGGTGCGCGCCAGGCCGGCACCGCCACCGCCGTAGATTTGAAGTCCGTCATTCAACCCGAAATCGAGCAGTAGATTGGCCATCGCCGAAACGGCGCGGGTACGACCGTCGATTGCCGGGCGACCCGTGGTTGCGAAGACAGCGGGATTGATTGCAACGTCCTCGATGCTGGCACGCTTCCATCCCAATTCGGCCTCGGCGCGGATGAGACCGAAGTCGTAACCGACCAGAAGGTCGGCATCGAAGCCGGTCTTATGCTCGAGCTCGACGCCATCCGCGACCGAAAGCGCACGGAGCTGGTAGTCGAGATCGATATTTTTCGGCTTCATCACGCCGCCTTCGATCCCGAAGTACGGCAATCCATCCCGCGCAAATGCGGCCGCTGGAGCCAAAAGCAATGCGGCGGCGGTCAGTAAATTGAACTTCGAAGGCATGCTTGCCCCTCCCTTTGATGTCGAGAGGTACAATAAGGACTCGCGTCGCCGAGTTCCTGATTTTGTTGCGGCTTAGCCTTGAAACTTGCCGATTGTGTCTTCCGAGCCTCACCCGGCCGAGATCAGGCCATGAGCCTCGAGCGCTATCAGGATCGCATCTATCGTCGCCCTAGCCTGCACATCAATGGTGGTGCCCCCTTCCGCACCTGTGATGGGGGAAAGGCGGGGACCAAGCACGCGCGCACCATCAATCCTTATCTCGGTGGCCTCCACGATACCCAGCGACCATCCCCCGTCGAGGAATTGCCAAAACAGCCCGGTCCCTGCCGAAGCAATTTGCGTTCCTTCGATCGCCAGCGCGAAGCGCCAACCGGCCGATGTCCACTGGGCCAAAGCGTTCGCATGTCCTGCCCAATCGCCCGTTGGCGCGCTACCGCAAAGGTAACAAACGCCGGTCTGGGGATTGATCGGAGGAGCGTTGCTCGGCCCCGCGGCGCAAGTCGCCTGCACCAGCATGTCTAGCCGTTGCAGCGCCTCGTTATGAGTGACTTCCTTCTGGGCCTGACCAGCAACAATGAAGGGTAGCTGCAGACGCGGGGTCATCGACATCGCAATTCCTTTAGAAGACGGTGAGTTGCGCAGCATCGCTGAGCGAGATCGGACCGATTTGCCGAACCTCGAACGACCATGGTCGAGGACCGAGTCCGGCGAGGTTCGACGGCACTGCCAATCTGGGTTCGTCGACCTCGAAGACCTGCTGACTGCCGTCGGCTGCACTAAGGGTGACACGGTAAAGCGCATGCCAGCTGCCGTCGGGCACATCGACGAAGTCCAGCCAAGATAAACCCGCCGGGCAGCGACGTACCCAGGCCAGTTCCATCGTCGCATTTGCTTGTGTCCAGCTGAGGTGGGTCGGCGACCACGGCTTGGTCAAATTGCCAGCGTAGACGATGGACTCCCGAGCGATGCTGCCATCTACGGCAAATGCCTCGATCACCACGTCGGAGCCCACCGCATCGTTCGAAATAGGAACTTTCATGAGGCGATCAGCGGCCACTAACACGAAGTCTGTGCCGACACGTTGGATGTTCGCAATCGCCGATTCGTGGCGACCTCGCAGCAGGTCGGTGAGCCGAAAGACCGTCGGTTCGATCTCTTCAGCTGAGGCGAATTGGAGGCACTCGCCACCGACCCACGCCATGTTTGCGCCTGCCAGGAGCCCGCTAAGCTCTACACTGACCAAGGTATCATCGGAATTAAGTTTCAGCAGGATCGAATTCCGCTTGTCGAGCAGTTCGGCGCCGCCAGCTTCGAGGGGAGCAAGCAGCGTCCCTGTGACGGCAGGCAGGCGAGCGGACAAGCCGTCCAGGCTGCGGCCCGCTGCATTGACCCGCATGGGCACCGTGCGGAACGGACGTTGCCCGCCGGAAATCCCTACGTAGATACCTCCGACACTGTCATCGACGCTGTCGCCGCCATCAAGGATCACCAGTTTCAACGGGGCGGCAATTTCGTCCATCGTCTTGCGACCGGTTCCGGAATCTGAATTCAAGGACGATATCGCCCCAACCTGTTCGTTCAGAGTGAACTGAAGGCGCTCGCGCGTGAGCGATTTCTCGACGACCCTGAAGGACGTTGCATTGTCGACTTGCAGGACGATCGTATCGCCGAGGCCGATGTCAGCGCGGTGGAAAGGGAGCGCAATGATCTTGCGATTCCTTTGCGCCCAGACATTAGCCAAAATTTGATGTGCCAGCCCCTTGGCCTGCTCGCTCGAGATTGCGCCTGGAAATTCCGTCCTATGCCAAGAACCTGTGCCGGGTAGCCGCGCGGACTTTTCTCCCGTCGCATAGTCGATCGCCGGATCGAAGAAACGTAGGGAAATACGCGAAGGCAGTATGTCACCCTCACTGTTGCCCGACGCGAGCGAACTGCCATATCCGACGTCGATAAACTGTATCTCGGCCTGTGGAATGATGTGAACTCGCGCTTTAGCGCCGACCTGCCAAGCCGTTGCGGAGGTCGAGAACTTCGGTGCAAACGTCTCGATCATGGGTGCGATCGCAGCACCAACACTGTCGCCTTGCGCAGCGTAGCCGGTCACTTCCACGTCCGCCTCGACCTCGGCCGAGGAGATTTCGGCCACTTGCGACAGCAGCCTCAGTGGGCTCATCGGCCCATCACCTGCATCGATCTCGACGGTGATTTGCGGCAGCCTATTGCCGAACGTCGAAAGATCGAAATCCTCGAAGACAAGCAGACCAACATCGCGGTAGGCCGGCGTCCATGCCAGCCCTTCCGACGATGCCATCAACGGATCGACCTGCTGGTCGGGATCGCCGCCGTGGAGACGCAAGGTGTAGGCAATCTTATGGTCTCCGGCTGCGCCTCTGATGAGGCGGCCATCGGCCCAAATCCGACGCACTGAAACGACCGCACGGGACGAGACTGCGATCGCAAAGCTTACCGTATAACTGTTGGTCGACCCGCTCTTGCCGCTGACATTGTTTTGGATCAGATCGGTCGCCCAGACCACCGAGCCGGCGACGCGCATCCTGCCATAAACAGCAGGAATTTCCGATCCATAATGTGACACTTGCACCCGAAAATCGGAAAGTCGCCTTGCACTGCGCGACCCGCTCAGGCCACGATCGATCTGGCCGCCGATCATCCGGCCCGCGGCTGCTCCAACGGGGCCACCTAGTGCTGCTCCGGCGCTGCTCAAGACTAGCGTTGCCATCGCTCACGCTTCCTTTCGACGATAACAGCGGGTCGGGCCATCAAGGCCGCTCAAGGGTGTCTCGACAATCTTCCGGAGGCGGAGATCGGCATGGACGAACGATTCACGCCCGCCGACCGCAAAATGAAAGCACCGCGGGCGCTGCGAAATCAGCAGCACCGGCGTAACCAAGCCGCTTTCATGCGGTTCGAACCAGCGCACGACCTGGTCCTCGATTTTGGGCCACGATCCATCGCAAAGCCGATAGCGAGGTAGCGTCGAACCACGGATCTCGAACGCCCAGACAATGACGCCGACGCAGTCCATCCCAAGCAGCGGAGACCGTCCGTGCGGTCGAAAGGGTTTGCCAACCAGTTCAAGTGCGCGCGAAAAAGCGTCAGTCACCCGGGTAACGGGTCAGAATGTCCGTTCCCGGCAGATAGGGCTCGCCGCGAAAATTCGCGGCGTTGGCAAATCGCTGCGAGCAGGACTGGAGCCTTCCGTCACAACCTTCCTCGATCATGACGCGGTCGCCAACGGCCATCGAGTGGGAAGGGCGGTCCCGCAGACGAAGCCGGCCGTCATCGGCACCCTCGATGATCAGGTGGGACAGCCCGGCGTTGGCTCCAGTGAGCCACCGGATACGACCAAAACCGTAAGTAGACGCTTCGGTCACCTCCGTGGCGATCCAATCACCATCGAGCTCGGTGATTCGACTGCGAATCCGCCTTCCTCGCATGTCAACTCCGCAAGCTCGATCCCCCAGCTGCGCTCGACATTCAGGACTGGTTTGCGGACAAGCCTGGCGGCCAAGTCCTTCCGGGGCTAGGTCGACATCTGCTATGACCGTTCCGGCGAGGGCGCGAACGGGGCCGAGGCGCCCCGTTGCCAACAGGGTCATGGCGCCATTTATTCGCCAATCACCACTGAAGAGACGGATGCTGGCGTCGGCCCATCGTCCCGCTTGAAGATCAACCTCGCTCACTCCTTCGCTACAAAGAGCGCCGCTCAACCCAAGCGAACAATCGGACAAATCTTCCGACAGCCGCATCTCCAAAGGTTGTAGATTGGCCTGTGCTTCGAACCTCACTCCGTCAGATAATGTGCTCCGGTCGTGCGAAGTCGTAGCAAAGCCAATTCCATCGGGCCGCTGCACGATCGAGTAGCTCGCGAAAGTGGAAAGATCGAAGGTCATTTCCTCAGCCCTCCTTGATTTCGATGAGCGGGACGGCGACTGCTTCCCCGGCAAGATGGGTCTTTCCACTGATGCGAAGCTGGCTCTCGAGGAAACGGACCGGCACATCGAACAGGAAGCCGGCAGCGATCGCTGTGCCTGAAGCGGGCGGCATCTCGAACTCGATGAAGCCACTGTCCGACAGTGACCAGTCGGATACCAGCGTTCCTGCGACGGACATTTTCACCGAATTCGCGACAGGCCTGGTAATCCGCCGAACTTCGCCGTCCCCATAAGGTTTGACTAGGGCGAAGCGAGTTTCGACCCCATCACCCACACCAAGCACGACATCGAATGCGGAAGGCTCACTGCTCATCTGCGCCGAGCTGAAATCGGTCCAATCGCGGAAGCGAAAACCGATCGCATTGCCGCGGACGCTTCTGAAGAAGGCCAACAGTTGCTGGAGGTCGGCAACATTTCTGAGGCCTGGCCCGACGTCGAAATGCAGTCTCGCCTGCTCCCAATTGACGTTGCGAAACTCATGCCCGCTGGAGCCGGTGACAATACTCGTAGAGAAGTGAGGCTCGACCCAGGCGGCCTTCCCGATCTCCAGTGGAAACTGCACATCGCGAAAAGCGTCCACTGCTTCTTCCCCTTCAAAGATGGTCAGCCCGTCGCGGAGCAACTGAGGCAATGCCCAGATGAAGATTTCCGACGTTCCTGCTGCTGCTTCACGCGCTGCGGCGTCCAGGATGGCCTGCCAATTGGCTTGATCTTCTTCGGTGGCGACGAAACCCGCGAGATAGTGCCTTCGCTGCACCGCATAGCCGAGCCGCCCCGAGGCTTCGGATATTGCCTGGCGGCTGCGCTCTTTCCGTCCTTTGGCAGCCCATTCGTAATCTTCGAGCTGGAGAATATCGAAGGCCGGATATACCCAGCCGACGGGCAGATTTGCCCTCACGATCTCCGGCGCATCTGGCCGCAAGACGGACGGCAGATAGGGCAAAAGATGCGACCTGACCGGCCCGACTTCCGCGCTTACTGCCGTCACGATCTGAGCCGTCGCCGAACTCAGCAATTGCCCGGCAAGATCGAGAACGGCCACTGCATCAGCCGAATTCGCAAGGCGTACGTCGGCGATTTGATCGTGTCCGACCGGCCAATGCGTCGAAGCCTGGCTATCGTAGAGGCAGATGGCATTATCGTCCCTGACCCACCACCACGGCTCGCCGACCTGCACCAAAGCCGGGAGACCTGCATCGACACCGATACGCACGAAGGCGGCGGCTGCATGCCCAAGGTAAGCAACCGCCTCAGGCACTGCCGGCGACAGCAATGTCGAAGGCGGCACATAGCCGGTCCGTGCGGGCTCTCCGTCCCAGGCGCGTTGCTTCCAGGCGTCCGGGCAGATCTGCTCCAGCAACTCCATGGACACGGACCAGATGATGTCCACGCCGCGCGCCGCCGCAAGTGCCGCAAAATTCTCATGCCAACGCCGAGCGGGGACACACATGGCCTGCGTGGCGTCGACGATACCATCGCCCGTCAGCGCGGGATAGTGACTCATCCCGACGTAGTGATTAACGAGTTTCCGAAACCCCAGTCGCTCCACCTCGTCGAGGACTCGCTCGGGAGTAAGGTTATAGAGGTCATCGTAGGCAGTGCAGATTCGATAATCATGCTCAGGGACGAAAGCGTCCTTGATTGCGACTGTGCTGCCCGATCCAGTGCAGGCAATCTCAGTTAGCTCGGCGGTGCAAATCCGCGGCGAGGAAAAGCGGACCGTGCTGCCTGCCTCGAAATCGATCGGCACCAGACTGATGAACATTCGGTCGATGGCTTTGGGCCAAATCCGCTCGGCCTCCTGCGGCAGCGCATATCCGGCATCGAGCGCCCCGAAAGGCAAAGTGACGACGGCATCGACACCTTCTCCCTGCGCATAATTCCACAGCCGCACGAACCAGGTTCTGGCAACCCCCTCCTGGTCCTTGCCTTCCACTGTCAGCGTAGGACCATTGACGGCGTCGAGCGCGCGCAAGCCCTGCGAACGCCAGCGAAATTGCAAAGTGCAGCGCGAATAGTCGCGATCCGCGACCCGGCGGTGCCCGACGTGGACATGACGATCCTCGGTCTCGAAGATCAATCCGACCAAGTCCCCTTTTCGGGCAAAGGTCGCATCGACCCTCAACTCGGCACGCGCGGTCGTCGTGGTGACACTCGCCATGCTGCCGCGCGGAAAGTCGACGACCCAATGCGAAGGTTCGAAGCGCTTGATGGTCGCTTCCTCGAGCGCAAGCCCGGGCTGCGTGAACCAATGCCGCATGGCTCGCCTTTCGATTAATGTCAGGGATGGCTCTAGGAAAGGAGCGACTTCGATACGAACTTGCGTCTTAGCTGACCGAAACAGGCCCGCTGCTCGTCAGGGTCACCCGGTAGCTGACTTCCTCGTCATGGGGTCCGTCGTAACCGAGGGAGGTCACGATGAAATCTCCTCGCAGGATCCGTCCCGCTTCCAGCGTCATTTCGAATGGCAGGACATGCCCGCCAAGAGCCATCTCTCGAAGGCGAAGCTCGCCCACGCCGCCCAAGAACAATCCGCTGCCCGAAATTTCCATTCCTCTTTCGCCTGCACCCGAGAGCAGGCGGCGCCACGCCCCGCTCGCCATTGTCGCGACTTCGGCCGGCGCGTTGAAAATGGTAAGCGCGGTCAGGCGAAGTCCCTCAACCGGCACCATTACCCCTCCGGCGGTGTCCGACAAACGGATGGCAATTTGTGTGCCTTTGAGCGGAGACATCAGCTTTCACCTTCGCCAGTTTGCAACAGCCGTGAGCGGAATCGGAATGTGCAATTCCACGGCGCGCCGGGCTCGCGCAATCGCTTCTTGTCCCGCAGTTGCAAGGTCACGACGTTCCAGCCGATGACGTTTGCTACCGCCGGAAAGCCTGTCTCCAAGCGCTCTTCAAGCACCGCCAGGCGGGCCGGCTGATCGTCCCATAGGATCAGCTGAAGCAAGACTTCTCGCCCCCGATGAGACGCGCTGCTCCAGTCAGTCTCGGTTCCGCAATCCACGACAAGGTAGGGGAATTCTGCGCGTGCCGGCGGCCCGTCGTAAACACCTGCAAGTCCTTCGATTGCGGTGGCTAGCCCGACGACTGCGGCCTGCAACGCCGACCCGGCGGTCATTGCTGAAAAATCGCTTCGATCATCGATTTGATGTCGGTCACGTGCGGAGCTCCTCGCAGCGAAGGGTTTGACGATCCGGCGTCAGGGGGTCGTTTGCTATCTGGCGAACGATCAAACGGCGGCCTTTCCAATGAATGCGCTGTTCAAGCGCGATGTCCGTCCGGTTGCGGATCGTGATCCTGAAACGCGGCATCGAGCTCACCGCCATTGCTTCCGACGCGGCTCCCACACCTTCGGTCTCGACACGCGCACGGCAGACGCCAACGGCTTGCCATTGCTCGCTCGAAACGCCGCTGGGAAGTCGCGCATTTGATCGTTGCCAGATCTCCACGCGCTCGCGCAGCAACCCCGAAAACTCGCTCATCGAGCGAGCCCGACGGGGCGGAAAGGACGCCATAACGCCGACACCGCTTTGGGCAGTTCACCGGTCGCGCTGTCGCGGTTGGCGAACAAATGCGCGGCCAGGCGCAAAATGCCTTGCCTCAGGCTTTCGGGAATTTCGTTGCAGTCAGAACCAAGGCCCGCCGATCCCGACACTCGGACTTTCCGCCCAACCGCCAATCCCGCGACGCAAGCAACTCCCTCTTCGTCGATCGAGACCTCGATGGTCCCGGGAGTGATCGCAAGCCCCGTTTCCGCTTCGACGACGGAGCCGACTTCCCGGACGGGCCGGATCGAAAGTTGAACCGGAACACCGGAGCCATCCAGATCTTGCTCGAACGACCGCACCATCAGCGCCTGTCCGATGAACATTTCGCATTGTTCGGTTGCGACCCGGAGAAGCCCCGCTAGCAGCGCCTCCTCTTCTCCGGTTTCGACCCGTACATAGGCCTGCATTTCGCTGAGCCCGACGCAGAGCGCCGCTTTGTCTTGCCGCAGCATCAGCGCACCTCCACTCGCAGAAGAATCGATCGGCTATCTTCGCGGCCGACGCTGGTCGTGACCTGGTTGAACAGACGATAGATTTTCCCGACACGGCCACCACTGACCTTGACCGTCGCGCTGCTGTCATCGAACCCGCTGCCGTCGATCGTCACCCCGCCGGTTTCAACCGGGACGATGCTCCAGTCGGATTCGGTCAGGACGTCGTCGCCAAGATAGATGGCTCCCCAATCGACCATGTAATCGAGCGTGCTTGCTGGGTCTTTCAAGATCAGGGTCATAGAAAACTCCTCAGCGCGGTTCGGGGATGACGATCGGATCAGAAGTAGCCGTCAAACTTCTTTTTGGCGGCGGCTTTGTACTGGTCTGCTTTGCCGTGAGGGCCTGACCGACCGGCATTTGCGCCAGCGAGAAAGATGCAATGCTCATGATGAATCCCTTCCGTCATCTCGGTCTTGCTTCAGCTCAAAAGCAGCTGATCAGCTGATCAGCCCGTGCCCTGTGCTGGCACGGAGGCGGGCGAGCACCGTGTTCACTACGACCACCAGCGCGTCGAACTCGGCTTTGGTCGGTGCCGCGGCGGCAACGGCGGCATCGGCGACAGCAGCGCCGCGACTTCCAACCACCTGCAAATCTGCAACCTTGAGCGTTTTTCCTGCCGCCAATTCCAGCCCCGAAGAGGCGATGTTGGCGACCGATGCTCCGTTGACCCGGAACAGATGCTTCCACCCATCATTTGCAACATTGTAAAGAGTGCCAAAGCCGTAAAAGAAACCCATCTCGCCAATGTCCGCAACAGGGTTGTTATTCTGCCAGTATTGCGCTCTGAAGCTGAAGAAACTGTTGGCGGTTCTGAGAATGGCAGACCCATCCCCGGATACCATAGGTCCGAGAACAATAGTGCTTCCGTCAACCGTTAGGTCTCTACGCACGAGCAAATTGCGTCTGGCGATAAGTGCCAGACTTTCTCCTTCCAGAAAGCCCCCAAACGTTTCACCAAACTCATTCATCAGTCCCGCTGCATGAAGACCACCAAGAACCAGCGTCGGCCCTTGGATCAGCGCTGGAGGGCAATCACTTTCCGAATAGCAGCCAAGAAAAACGTTGCGAGCATTTGCATCGTCAGTGCGATAAGCTCCGCCGGTGCGAAAAGTTGTGCCAGTAACCCAAATAGGCATACCGGCATAAGCACCTCCCTCACCAAAGTATAGCCAACCCTGATTGTTGGTCGCAGCGCCCGTTGGCGGGTTGGTAGAGGCCCATGCTTCCTGCCTGTCACGAACCGCATAGCGTCTGCCATTGTGAGAACAGGCTGTCGGAACCGAATTGGCTGCACCGTCAAGACCATTCGCAGCGGAATGGCAGCCAACGTAAGTGTTGCCGAGGAAGCTACTGTCCCAAATCCCCCAACGACGATTGCCTTGTGTATTCGCTCCCTGAAAGACCATTGCGTTCGCGTCGGCGCTATCGACGTAGATGCCATTACGGCAGGCTTGAACCGAGAGATTTGTGATTTTGCAAAGGTTGGCATTGCCCTCGACGCTGCCACCGCCGCCTGCAACTGCATGACTGAAAAAGCCGTCTCCGGGGAAGTTGTAGATTTGGACGTTTACTAGCTCGCAAGTGACACGTGCATGGACGCCATGCGCCTCGCTCTCTGCGCCGCTACCATAGCCGCCGTGCAGCATGAGATCGCGGACACTGATGCGTCCAGCGGTGAAGTCGGTCCAGGCGGGATTGGCGCCGCTTGCTCCGACGGTATTGGCAGCTTGAGTGCGAATGCCCGTGGTGCCGTTGGCCCATTTGAGCATAACTCCAGCGCCCATGCCGCCTTCGCCCTGCAAGGTGAAAGCGTGCGTAACATCAAGAGTCGATGTGTTTAGCCAGTAAACGCCAGCAGGAATGAACAGGTCGCCGCTGCCCCTGCCGTAACTGGTCAGTTGCGAACGTGTCTTCAGGAATGCGATTGCTGCCAGGAAGGCCGGGCCGTCGTTGGATTCGTTGACTGCGAGCGTGCTGTCGCCTTTCGCGCCAAACCAACGGACATTGACCGGGCCATCGAACTTGCGAACCCATGCGCCGTTGGCGAAGGCATTGGGTGCGACATAGATGCCTTCCGCCGTGTCGGCCTGATGCATGGCAATCGGGATCGTGCTGTCCCAGACGAAATGGCCTTCCCTTTGGCCCTCGTCGAGATAACGGCAAAGTCCAGTCGCGCTTGCCACGGCCTTGAGGTCCAAGCGGCTGCCGACCGACCCGCTGCGGCCTGCTGCCGTCAGCGCCTCCTGCGTGCTTGCGAACCATTCCGAGGCAGCGACCAGCGCGATGGTCTTCGACCCCGAGGTGAAGGCGGTCGGGTTCCCGAGCAACGGTTGCCGAGTGATCGTGCCATTGCTCTGTAACGTGCCGCGCCCGACTTCTCGTTCCTGCGGTTTGTCGGTGCCTTGCACCGAATAATAGAAGCTATCCCCGACCGAGAGTGATTCAGCGAATGTCGCATGACCCTGCACGGCTGGTCCGCAGACGAGCGGCCCGGTGCCTTGCGTGGACGTGGTCACGCGAACCAGGTCCACGAACTTGGGTGAGAAAAGTTGTGGCATGCGCTGACGGACTTTCTGCTGACGTGTCTCGGTCGGGGTGAGCTAGTCGCCTCAGGCGAACCTGAGCAGCTTGATCGCCTCGCTGTTCACGACCTGCCCGCCGACCCGCTTGGTCGCGTAGAAATAGACGTAGGGCTTCTTGCTGTAGGGATCGCGCAGGATGCTGGTCTCGGCCCGCTCGGTGATGATGTAGCCGGCCTTGAAGTTGCCGAAGGCGATCGAAAGGCTGTTCGCGGCGATGTCGGGCATGTCCTCGGCCTCGATCACCGGATAACCGAGCAGCGTTGCCGGCTGCCCGGCAATCATTCCCGACTGCCAGATGAAGGCACCCTCGGTCGTCTTCATCTTGCGCACCGCGGCGGCGGTCGAGCTGTTCATCACGAACACCGCTCCCTGGCGATAGGGCTGACGCAGCGACTGGACGAGATCGACCAGCTTGTCCTGCGGATTGGCCACCGGGAAGGCACCGGCAAGCCCGGTTCCGATCGTTTGCAGCGTGCCAATGGCGCGAACATTGTCGGCAGTCGTCGCGTTGGGCGAGGACAGGAAGCCGAGCGGCTGATTGGTCCCGTTGCCCTTGACGAAGGCCATGCCCTCGGCCCGTGCGAATTCACCGGCAATCTCATTGGCGAGCCAGGCCTCGACATCGAACATCGCATCGTCGAGCATGTGCTGCGAGGCCGCCGGATTGGCGTAAAGCTCACCGGCCGCGGGCACGATCTCGGTGAACACCGGCGTTGCGGTCTCGGGTCGCAACGCCTCGAACCCGACCCAGCCCGACGGCGTGCCGCCATTGGTGATCAGCTTGCGATAATTGGAGCTGCCGACCTTGACGACATTGCTGATCCGCCGGATCGGCGAAATCGCCACCAGGGTCCGGTCGATCGCCTCGTCGATTTCGCGTGGCACGGCCATGCCGCCCGCAGCAGCGCTCAGATTGTCGAGCGACTTGCCTTCTGTCAGCGCCTCGCCACTACGCAGGAAGGCACCAAAGCGAGCGTCGCCGAGACCCTTTTGCTCGGCTTCCAGTTCCGGCCGTCCAGCCGCGACCAGGCTGTGACGCAACTTCGATTTCAATTGCTCGAGTTCGAGGCGCAGCGCCTGCGCTTCGTCGTCCATCGGCACGGTCGCGAACGACCCTTCGAGCGAGTCCGCTTTCACTTCCATCTGTTGTTCCTCTCTGGTGAAACTCTTGTGCGTGCCGATGAACGGCGCGTCAGTCGGCGGTCCGATGGACCCGCGCGAGCGGCTGCATCGGATGGCGCACGAGCGAAATTTCCACGATCTCGACCGCGTCCAGCGCCCGGTGCCCGGCTTCCTGCCGTGCCGCCGCAACCCGGTAGCCAAAGCTCAGTCCCGACAATGTCCCGCGGCTCAATTCGCGGCTCAGCGCGCGCCCGAAGGCGTTGTCATGAAGCCGCCCGATAACCTGCAGCCCCCGTTCGTCCTCGGCCAGTCTCTCGATGGTCCCGATGACTTTTCCGGGCTGATGCTGCCACAGCAATGGCACTCTCTGGTTGCGCTTCAGGCTCTGCTCGAACGCCCCCGGCGTGACCACGTCCCCGCCTCGATCACGGTGACGAAAGACCGAGGCATAGCCGGCGAAACGGACGGCCCTTGCGGACGCCCCTGTCGCCGCCACTCAGGCCTCCAGCAGCTTGACGAGATCCAGCCTGACGGCCATTCCGACCATGAGTGCGGCGAGCAGACCGCGCACCGCCCACCTCAACGCGGCCTGCCAGGCGGAGCGCTTGACGTCGCGCCAGGTGACCAGCAATTCGCGCAATTCATCCATGTCGCGGCGGGCGTGCTCGTCTTCCAGCCCCAGGGCTGTCAGCGCTCGGCGTGCACCGACCTTGCTCGACTCCTCAATCACTGCCCTCAGCACGACATAGTCGAGTGGGTCGCCGGCGACGGTGGCAAGCATGTCACCGAACGGTTCGCTCGCGGCCCCGCTGGTCACTTCGCCTCCGCGCGCGGCGAGAAGCCGAGCATTTCGCGCTTCTCATCGTCGCTGATGAAAGCGGCACCCGACACCATTTGCCACAGACGCTCGCGATCCTCCGACAATTCGCTGATCGCATCGGTATCCACTACCAGCCGCAATGGCCCGAGCCAGTCGCGCAACGCGTCGCCGGTCTCGCGCAGGATTCGGTCAGCCAGGGGCAGCACGGTCTGGCGATAGAGCGCTCGCCCTGCTTCGCGCAGGTTCGAGTAAGCGGTGTCCCCTGGCAGGCCGAGCAGCATCGGAGGTACCCCAAATGCCAGGGCGATGTCGCGCGCTGCCGCTTCCTTGACCCGGACGAAGTCCATGTCGGTTGGCGTCAAGCCGAGCGACTGCCAGCGCAGCCCTCCCTCCAGCAGCAGCGGTCGCCCGGCATTCTGGCTGCCGCTGAACTGCCGGTCGATCTCCTCGCGCAATCGCCCGAATTGGACCGCACTCAATGGCGCGCCATCGGGCGGATCATAGCTCAGCGCACCCGAAGGCCGCGCCGCATTGTCCAGCAGGGCCTTGTTCCAGCGGCTCGCCCGATTGTGGATCGAGGCGGCCGCGCTCGCCGCCTCCACGCATCCGAGCCCGAGCCGGTCGCTGACCGGGTTAAGCGCGCGAATATGCACGACCTGAAGCCGCGCCAGCGCATCGAGACGCTCAACCCGGACAGTACGCCGCCCCACCTTGTAGAGATAAGCGCTCGGCCAGCCCCGCTCGTCCACCTCGATCGAGACGCGCTCGGGCGGAAGCACGAACAACTCGGCCGGTGCGCCCAGCGCCTCGACGATCTGAAGATAAGCATTGCCATGCAGCAGCAGCGATGCCGCGACCTGTTCCATTAAGCCGGAGCGGTCGAGCAGGGCGGCGCCCGCCTCATCTCCCTCGATCGCGTAAATCTTGAGCGAGGCGACCATTCCGGCGATCAATCGCACCGCCCGCTGGCCAACGGGATTACTGAGAAAGACTTCCCGAACCTGCGCCTGATAGCCGATCGGGAAAAGCTCGCGCTGCTGTTCGGCGCACGACAGAAAGAGGGGCGGCAAGTCCACCGACTTGCGTCCGAACCACCGCATAACGATCCTTTATGAGTGAGTGCGCCGGGTCTCGCCGAGTCGCCCTAGCTTGCCTCTTTGTCCCATATAAGCGTTACGATGTCAACCGTTTTGTGCCGATGTGGTTCGCGCGCCTAGGCAAGCAGCACGAAAGCTTGCCTTTACGCTTCGCCCATGACATGGGCTCCCATCCTACTCGGTGGCGATCCGCCCGGCAGGTCACTGGAATGAAGACGACAGCCGGAGGGGCGACCGCATGGTGCGGGCGTCAACGATCGGCCAACATGAGAGAAAAACGCATGCCGCTTTACGAGCATGTCTTTCTCGCAAGGCAGGACCTGGCGCAAGCGCAGGTCGATACCCTTGCCGAGAATGCGACCAACATCATCAAGGAACATGGCGGCAATGTCGTCAAGGCTGAGACCTGGGGTCTGCGCAGCCTTGCCTATCGCATCGCCAAGAACCGCAAGGCGCATTACGTGATGCTCGACATCGACGCTCCGCCGGCCGCTGTGGCCGAGCTCGAGCGCCAGACCGGCATCAACGAGGACGTCATCCGCTATATGACGGTGCGGGTCGATGCGCACGAAAAGGGCCCGTCGGCCATGATGCGTCGTCAGGAGCGTGACCGCAGCGACCGTGGTGACCGCGGCGATCGTGGCGACCGCCCTGATCGCGGCGACCGCGGCGACCGCGGTCCTCGCCCCGACCGTGCCCCTCGCGAAGAGATGGGAGCTTAAATCATGGCGCGAGCATTTTTCCGCCGCCGCAAGTCTTGCCCCTTCTCGGGCAAGGAAGCGCCGCAGATTGACTATAAGGACGTCCGCCTGCTGCAGGGCTTCGTGTCCGAACGGGGCAAGATCGTCCCCAGCCGCATCACCGCGGTCAGCACCAAGAAGCAGCGCGAGCTGGCCAAGGCGATCAAGCGCGCCCGCCACCTCGGCCTGCTTCCCTATGTCGTCAAGTAAGGAGCGCGACTCATGGATGTCATCCTGCTTGAACGCGTCGAGAAGCTCGGCTCCATCGGCGATGTGGTTACGGTAAAGAACGGCTTTGCCCGCAATTATCTGCTGCCTAACAAGAAGGCGCTTCGTGCAAACGACGCCAATCGCAAGCTGTTCGAGGCCAATCGCACCAAGATCGAGAGCGACAATGCCGATCGCCGTGTCGTTGCCGAGCAATCGGCCAAGGGCATCGACGGCAAGACCGTGCAGCTAATCCGCCAGGCCTCCAATACCGGCCAGCTCTATGGTTCGGTCAGTGCCCGCGACATCATCGACGCCCTCGAGGCCGATGGAGCCAAGGTGCTGAAGAGCCAGGTGGTTCTTGATCGTCCGATCAAGGCCATCGGCATGCACGAGATCCGCGTTGCGCTTCACCCCGAAGTCGCGGTGACGGTCAAGGTCAACGTCGCCCGGTCGCCCGAGGAAGCCGAGCTTCAGGCACAGGGCGTAGACGTCATGTCGCAGATGTTCGAGCGCGACAATGCCGGCTTTACCGAGGCTTATGATCCCAATGCCGAGCCCGGTGCCAGCGCCGAGATCGTCGATGAGGAGCCCGCGGCCGACCCGGCCTGAGGCGCTTCGGACTGCATTTGCCAAAGGGGCTGTCCGGTTCATGCCGGGCAGCCCCTTTGTCGTTGGTCACACGACACCACCTCTGGTCTCAGGTCGCGGAACGCGCTCCCCGGTCGCTCATCGTGACAGCAAGGGCGGGCGTGGAGGAGGGACGCGATGAACGCCGACGAACGCAACACCGATCAACAGGACAAGCAGCGGGATATGGCTCCGGCGAGCCAGCAGCAGCAGCCGTCCACACAGGGTCGGGTATCGACCGGACAGGCCAGTTACGGAAACAGCGGCCAAAGCAGTTCGGAGACCCTCAGCCAGAACGACAGCGACCTCGGCCGTAAGACCGATCTTGGTCAGTCCGGCGACCGCAAGCTGTTCAGCGCCTCGGACGACGACCTCGGTAGCTCGGCAGCTGCGGGCGATCAGGGCATCAACAGCGATCCGTCGCAAATGCGCTCGGATGATCAGTCGTTCGAAGATCAGGGTCAGGGCGCCTTGTCCGAAGACACGATGGGCTCGGACGGCACTACCGACTTCGGGACCGAACGCTCGCTGGGTCGCGAGAGCGACATCGAAGGCAGCAGCCTCTGATCCTCAGCACTTCACTTCAAGTCACGGCAGGCGGTAATGGTCTGCCACCCGGTCCAGCGCTAAGGCCAGAACCAGCTTGCCCGCCCGCGCCGGCCATCCGAGCGCGCTTTCCGCGTCGCGCATTCCCTCGCCCGCGCAGACCACCCGCCACAATATGTCCGACAGGCCGGCCCCCGCCGCCGCCACCGCCCCGTCGAAGCGCAGCTTCGCCGCGACCTGCCGGTCGCTCGGGGTAAAGTCGCTTGTGCCGCCGCGACGTCCGCTCGAAATCGTCGAGGCATCCCATCGCATCGTCACACAGGGCGCAAGGCTCGCCGACTCCCAATCGCTCCGCAACTGCTCGCCCGCATCAAATTGGCGAAGCGTCACATGCCCGCGCGACCGCAGCCAGCCGAGCGGCGACTCGACCGCATTGACCGTCACCGACCGCCGCGGCGGCTTGCGTGATCCCTTCCCCTTTTCGTCCGAGTCGATCGAGCGTTCGATCAGCAGCCTCTTCTCCACATGCCCCTCCCATCGAATCGAGCAATTCCCCTTGCCAGATTGATTGGGATGTAGGACAGAAGAAAACCGTAGTGGTTAGGGAGGTATGGATGATCACGCGCATTCGCGAAGTCCGCAAGGCCAGGCGCATGACGCTCGAGGATGTCGCACGGCAGTGCACACCTCCGACCACTCCCCAGACAATTGGCCGCCTCGAAACCGGGATGCGAACCGTTTCGGTGGGCTGGCTCAACCGTATTGCCGCCGCGCTCGGCGTCGCTCCGACCGATCTGGTCGATCATCCCGCCAGCGAAAAGCTTGAGGTTCTCGCCCTGCTTGGTCACGACGGCGCCGTCGCGCCGCGCAAGGCGCAGATCGTGCTGCCACCACGGCCCGAACCGGGGCAGGTCGCCTTGCTCGTGACGGCAGGGATCGGCGACTATCGTCCGAGCGACGAACTATGGTGCGAGCGGTTGGAACCGGAGCATTTCGGACGTGCGCTCAATCGGGACATTCTCATTCCCCGTCCCGGCGGCCGGTTTCAGTTTGGGCGCCTGCTTGCTCGCGAAGATGGCAAGCTTCACCTCCTGCCGATCGGCTGCGGCACCCGCCAGATCGTCGTCGCCGACCCTGCCTGGTTCGCTCTACCGATAAAACTGGTTCGCGCATTCTGAGTGGGTCCCGGCGCCCGACTGACTATTCCGCGTGCCAAGGGGTGGGCATCCGAGCGGGCGTGGTGGGCGCTGACGGGTTCGAACCGCCGACCTACTCGGTGTAAACGAGCCGCTCTACCAGCTGAGCTAAGCGCCCTCATAGGGAAGGGTGCGTTTTCATCTTTTGTGCCAGGCCGTCAAGCCGACGCGAAAGCCAATTTCCGCAACTCAATACGATTGTGATCGCACTTCGCTGCCCGATCAATGATCAGTCATGGCAACTCGCAAGCTTCTGTCGAGCCCAGAAATAGGTCTCAAACGGCGGCCATCCCCACTTCCTGGAAGTAGCGGCGCACCGCGGCGCTGGTTGGCGGCGCCATTTCGATGAACACGCGGCGGCCGTCATGCGGGTCGTCGCGGCGCATCAGAATCCCGCGATCGGTCATCGATTTGATCCAGCGTAGCGCGGTCGTCGCGGGGACGGCAGCGGCGATGCACAGGCTCGATACCGGTACGCGATGCTGGACGATCTCTGCCTGGAGCAGATCGAGCAGCATGTCCCAAGCGGGATCGGCGAACAGGTCGGCGGGCAGGTGATTGGCGCGCAGGCGCCGGGCACGGATCATCGTGCGAATGCCCTCGGCGGACACGTCCGGAAGGTCAGCTCGCGGCGGCGCCATGGTCGCGGTCGACAGCGGCGGTCCCGAAGATACCGTGCTCAATCGCGACAAGGCGGCGGCCACCCGGCTCACTTCCTCGCTCAACTGGCGGAGGCGGGCGGCGCTGGTATCGGCGGCGATGTCGTGCACCTGATGGCGGGCGTCGCGGGGGGCCGCGGCCAGCGCCATGGTGGTCAGCCGCTCCGCCTCGTCGCCGTCGACGACGAGGTCGACCCCCGCATCGCCAAGCTCGCTCAGCACCTCGTCGATGTGCGCGAGCCGGGTGGAAACCACCACGCCAAATTGTCGGCGGCCCGTCTCCCGATCGGCGCGCCGCAGCAAGGCCCGCTCGGCCGGGCTGAGCGGCTCGTCCAGCTCGATCCACAAGGCAGACAGCGTGACCCGTTCGTCGAGCATGTCGAGCGCCTCGGACGCCGTGAGGTCGCGCAGGAGCGAGAGCCCGGTCGCGCCGGCGGTGGAACGCGCCCGCGCCCTGGCACTGGCGGTGTCGCCGACCACCATGATCGGTGGGCGGGCAGCATGGGCATAGTCGGGCGAGAAAGATGGCGCGGCTAAGTTCATGATATCATCCTTGGACATCAAACTAACCGAGCCTGAGCCTTCTACACCCCTAATCGCGTCCGTGTCAGCGGAAAGTTAAGCGGTTTTGGATGCGACCCTTACAGTGCCGCAACGTTGATGCCTTAGCTGAAGCCTTGGAAAAGCGATCGGCGAGAGGGACGACGAGGCTATGATGAGCACGCGACCCCCGCGAGAAGGCGGCGACCTGATGCTCCAGCTACGGCACGGCCTGCGCCAGAGCCGCTTGCTGGCCGAACACCTCTCGGGCGATCCGCTGGTCGGAGCCGAAGCAAGAACGCTGCTGGGAAGGATCGAGGCGATCCAGCAGGAAATCGAAGCAATGGGGAGCCGGAAAATCGGCGCCGATAATGGTCCGTTCTGGCGCAAGTCGTCCAGGTTGATCCACTAGGGCTGCGGCCGGACGACCTCCGACGACAGGAAATCGACGGCCGAGAGAGGCGCCCAGCCACCTGTCGCGACAAATCCCGGATTGAGAAATTGCGGCTTGCCGTAGCCGAGCGGTGCGCCGTCAAGCGCG
>JANPKL010000152.1:0-2555 GCA_031425975.1 Sphingomonas sp. | reverse complement strand
CTTGCCGGGCGCGACGGCATTGGCGGCGGGCAGGCCCCCGGCATCGACCGCCAAGAAGCTGAAATCGGTCAGCTGGTTGTTGAGGAAGAAGCCGTCGACCATGCGGCCCGAGCCGAAGATGCTCTCGACCGTGGTGGTCATGGAGACGACGTTGCCGGCGCTGTCGCCGACGATGAAGTGCGAGGTGCCCGCGGGCTCGGCGGTACGGTCGCGGCCGGTGGTGACTATTACGCCCGGCGGGTTGCCGGCGGCGGGCGGGGGGCCGGCGACTGGGGCGATCAGGCGGGCGCGTTCCGCCACGTAGGCAGGCGCAAGCAATTGTTCGACCGGGACATTCGTGAAGGCGGGGTCGGCGACGTAGCGGTCGCGGTCGGCGTACATCAGTCGCTGGGCCTGCGCGAAGATCGACCAGGCCTGCGGGTCGCTCGGTCCGCGCGCGGCGATGTTGGTGCGGTCGAGGAGGGCAAGCAGTTGCAGCGTGGCGACCCCGCTCGAGGGGGGCGGGGGGACGCAGACCAGAGCGCCCTGCCACGGCCGGCACAAGGCCTCGCGCTCGACCACCTTGTAGCGCGCGAGGTCGGCGGTGGTGAGGCTGCCCGGAAAGGCGCCCTGGCGCACCCGTTCGACGAGCTTTGCGGCGGTCTCGCCCTTATAGAGCGCGTCCGCGCCACTGCGGGCGAGGCGGCGGAGGAAGGCGGCGTAAGCGGGGTTGCGCAGGGTGTCGCCGACGGCAAGCTTGGAGCCGTCGGGACGGCTGAAATATTTTACCGCGTCGGGCACGGTCAATTGCGGCCAGTCGCCCGCGATCAGGCGGCCAAGGCGCGGGCTGACGGTGAAGCCGGCGGCAGCGGTGCGTTCGGCGGAGGCGAACAGGCCGGACCAGGGTAGACGGCCCTCGTCGCGATGCGCTTCCTCGAGCAGGCGGAGGACGCCGGGAACGCCGGTGGCGCGGCCGCTGACCACGGCAGCGGAGAAGGGCAGGGGCTTGCCGTCGGGACCGAGAAACATGGTCGGATTGGCGCCGGTAGGAGCGACTTCGCGGCCGTCGTAGATGCGGACCTTGCCGGTCGGCCCGTCATACCAGGTCATGAAGGCGCCGCCGCCGACCCCGCTCGACTGCGGCTCGACCAGGCTGAGCATCGCCTGCACGGCGGCGGCGGCGTCGGCGGCGCTTCCGCCACGCTGCAGCACCTCCATTCCCGCGCGGGCGGCGAGCGGGTTGGCGGCGATGACGAAGCCCGGGCGAAGCGGCGCGGCCTCGCGCTGCGGCACAGTGGCGCAGGCGGCGGCGAACATCGAAAGAACGGACAGGATCAGGAGGCGCAAGGTCATCATGTGTTTGGACCGACAAAGCGCCTCAAGTGCAAGCCCGTTCCGCACGGTGGCGATATGTCGAATTTGCGACTAGATCGTTCCGGCACTGACAACGGGACCAAGATGCGCAAAGGCAAACAGCTCGAACATTTCCCCAATCTCGTCGCGATGTTCCTCGACCGGGTCGGGCAGCGTGGCGACGGCCCATTCCTCTGGAGCAAGAGGGACGGGAGCTGGCACTCGACCAGCTATAACGAGACCGCGCGGCAGGTGGCGGCGCTGTCGGCGGGGCTGATCGGGCTCGGCCTCAAGCCCGGGGACCGGGTCATGCTGGTCGCCGAGAATCGCCCGGAATGGCTGATCGCCGATTTGGCGATCATGGCCGCGGGCTGCGTCACGGTGCCGACCTATACCACCAACACGACCCGCGATCACACGCATATCCTGACCAATTCGGGCGCGCGGGCGGTGATCGTGTCGAGCCAGAAACTGGCCAAGGCGCTGATCCCCGCGGTGCTGTTTTCATCCGATTGCCACGACGTGATCGGGATTGAGGACATTCGCACCGGTCAGCCGGTCAACGGGGCGAAATTCCATCACTGGGCCGAGCTGGTGGCGGGACCGTCGGACCTCGGCGCGGTCAAGGAGCGGATCGCCGCCATCGGCCGAGGCGACCTGGCGTGCCTGATCTACACCAGCGGCACCGGCGGCGCGCCGCGCGGGGTGCGCCAGCATCATGGCGCGATCCTCCACAATGTCGCGGCCTGCACCGAAGTCATCGCCAACGACTTCTCATGGGGCGACGAGGTTTTCCTGAGCTTTCTCCCCGCCAGCCACGCCTATGAACATAGCGGCGGACAGATGTTCCCGATCGGGCTTGGCGCACAAATCTATTTTGCCGAAAGCCTCGAGAAACTGGCGACCAATATCGAGGAGGTTCGGCCGACGTTGATGATCGTCGTACCG
Source organism: Sphingomonas sp. (assembly GCA_031425975.1). Taxonomy (GTDB): domain Bacteria; phylum Pseudomonadota; class Alphaproteobacteria; order Sphingomonadales; family Sphingomonadaceae; genus Sphingomicrobium. The sequence goes on along the minus strand of JANPKL010000152.1, from coordinate 275 downwards.
CGCCTGTTCGAGATGCTGCGCCAGCGGATGCTGAAGGCGATCGAGAAGCAGGGTGGCTTGGGCGAGAAGCTGCTCGGAAAGGCGCTGAGTATCGGCAAGCAGCGCTATGACACGGGCTCGATCCCGCTTGCCGACTGGCCCGCCGACATCGCGGTCCGACTACTGCTCAAGAAAAAGGTAGCCAATAAATTTGGCGGGCGGATCAAGGCGATGATCTCGGGCGGGGCGCCGCTCAATCCCGATGTCGGCCTGTTCTTCCATTCGCTCGGCCTGAC
>JANPKL010000151.1:0-2873 GCA_031425975.1 Sphingomonas sp. | reverse complement strand
CCAGCGCTCGACCCCCAGATAGAGGCCATGCAGGCCGCCCCAGACGACGAAGGTCCAGGCCGCGCCGTGCCACAATCCGCCGAGCAGCATCGTGCCCATCAATGCGGCGTAGGTGCGGACCGGGCCGTGGCGATTGCCGCCGAGCGGAATGTAGAGATAATCGCGCAGCCACGACGACAAGGTGATGTGCCATCGTCGCCAGAAATCGGAGAAGCCGATCGCGCCATAGGGAAAGCGGAAGTTGTCGGGCATGGCAAAGCCGAGGCACAAGGCGATGCCGATCGCCGAGGTCGAATAGCCGGCGAAGTCGCAGAAGATCTGCCCGGCAAAGGCGAGGGTCCCGGCCCAGGCGTCGAGCGTCAGCGGCACGCCGCGCCCGTCGAACACGCTTTCGGTGACCGGGGCCAGCAAGCCGTCGGCGATGACCACTTTCTGGAACAGGCCGATGGTCAGCAGAGCAAGGCCGAACAGCCGCATGTTGGCGGTGGCGCGGCGCTCGGTCTCGAATTGCGGGACGAGCTCGGTCGGGCGCATGATCGGTCCCGCGACGAGGTGCGGGAAGAAGGTCACGAACAGGGCATAATCGAGGAAATGCTTGGCCGGCTCGGCCCGGCGCAGATAGACGTCGAGCGTGTAGGAGAGGGTGGCGAAGGTGTAGAAGCTGATCCCGACCGGCAGGATGATGTCCCACTCGGGCGGCTGGTAGGCGACCCCGGCGGCGTTCACGGCAGTCGTGAAATTGTCGAGCAGGAAAGTGCCGTATTTGAAATAGGCGAGCATCCCGAGGTTCACCACCACCGAGATGATCATCCACATCTTGCGGGTGCGCTGGTTGGTCGAGCGCACCATCCACTGCGCTGCCCACCAGTCGACCACGGTCGACACCCACAGAAGGATAACGAAGGGCGGATTCCACGCCGCGTAGAACAGATAGCTGGCGACCAGCAGGTTGATCTTCTTCTGCCGCCAGCTGAACGGCGCATTGTGCAGCGCGAGCACGATGGCGAAGAAAACGACGAACGTCAGCGAATTGAAGATCATGCCCCGTGCCGCCCCCCTGGCAGCAAGCACGCGATCACAGGAGGCGCCCCCGCCTCGACGCGGATTGCTAACAAGGATTGCCGGTGGTGGCTATCCTGTTTGGGCGATCAACAGCCGCTCTTGCTAGCGAGCCGCCGTGGCCGTTGGCTTCATCAGATCGAGTACGGCCGCGGTCATGGCGATGGTGCCGGTGACGATCGCTGACTCGGGCGCGATCTTGAATAGGGGACTGTGATGCGAAGGCACGGCGGGGCCGCCTTTCGCCTCGGCGTCGAAGGCAGCTTGCGGCGTTCCGCCGACCCCGAAGTAATAGCCGGGCACGGCGAGGTCGCGCTCGATGAAGTAAGCGAAGTCTTCGCCGCCCATGCCTTTCTGGACGAACGGCACGAAATTGCCGGCGCCGAGCGCGGTTGCGAGCACCGGGTTGAGGCGTCGGGCGAGGGGCGTGTCGTTGGTCGTGACCGGCGTTCCTTCGGGGTTCTTGACTGTTGGCAACTTGTCCTCCGGCAGGCCGTTGGCTTGGCCGATGCTCCGGGCAAGGCGCGGAATGGCCTTAAGTAGATATTGCCGCGTGTCTTCGTCATTGGCGCGGACCGTCAGTTGCAGCTCGGCCCTGTCGCTGATGATGTTGTGCTTGAAGCCCGAGTGAAAGGCACCGACGGTGATCAGCGCGGGCTTGATCGGATCGATCTCGCGCGCGACCAGGCCCTGCAGCGCAGTGACGATCTGCGCGCCGATATAGATCGGATCCTTGCCCATGTGCGGGGAAGCGCCATGCGCGCCGACCCCGTGGACGGTGATGTCGACGCTGTCCGCCGAAGCATATTGGATCGTCTCCGACGCGCTGACCTTGCCAGAAGGAAGATCCGCATCGACATGCCATGCGAGCGCGTAATCGGGTTTGCCGAAGCGGCGATACAGCCCGTCGGCGAGCATCGCCTTGGCACCGCCGACGCGCTCCTCGGCGGGCTGGACGATGAACTGGATGGTGCCCTTCCAGCGATCCTTGAGCGCGGCCAGGCGGCGCGCAGTCCCGACCAGGCCGGTAATGTGCGTGTCATGGCCGCAGGCGTGCATCACCGGCTTTTCGACGCCGTCGATATCCACCTGCCGCGCTTTGGAAGCATTGGCGAGGCCCGATTTCTCCTCGACCGGAAGCCCGTCCATGTCGGCGCGCACGAGGATGGTCGGACCCGCACCGTTGCGAAGGATTCCGACCACTCCGGTGCCGCCGACCTGCTCGGTCACGACCATGCCCGGGATCGCGCGCAGTTCTTTGGCCATGCGCGCGGCGGTCGCGGTTTCCCTGAACGACAATTCGGGATTGCGGTGGAAATGATCCCACAGCGCGCCCAGCGACGTGGCGTAATCCTGCCGGACGGCGGCCGCATAATCGGGCTCGGCGGCGGCAGGCGTCGCGGTGAGCAGCGCAAGCGCGGCGGCGCCGAGCATGAGATGTTGGCGCATGGTCAGATTTCCCCCGTGGTTGGCGGGAGACTAGGCTTTTTCGACCAGCATGCAAGCGTCGCGGCCGGCCCGATTAGGCGCAGCGCGCGCGTCGTGGTAGGAGCAGAAATCGCGCAGCTTGATCTTCACGTAGGCCTTTGCGCGGCTGAGAGACCAAACGCGCTCCCGCTTACCTCGAGGAGCCATCCATGATCTCTTTCCCCAATTCGCCGGTCGTCGCTTCATGAGCCGCGTCGTGCTGGTCGCGCTCGACCGCAGCGCCGTGGAAGCGCAATGCCAGGCCGCCGATGTCGGCATTTCGGCGCTGGAGGAATTGGGTTCGGGCGGGATGCGGCTGGTCTGCATGAGCCGCGAGGGGGCCGAGA
>JANPKL010000150.1:0-7563 GCA_031425975.1 Sphingomonas sp. | reverse complement strand
TTGATCAGGCCGGGCATGACCATCAGGTCGGTAATCCCGCGCACGCCCTGCTGGAGCACCTCGTCGGCCATCTGGAAGGCCTCCTTGAAGGTGGTGTCCGAATTGGCGAGGCGGAAGAGGTTCTGGTTGGGAATGACGATCAGCGTGTCGACATGCGCCTGGAGCTCGGCGATGCCGGCCTCGGCGGCGCGGTTGCGGCGCTGGCCTTCGAACGCAAACGGCTTGGTCACCACGCCGACGGTCAGGATGCCGCGATCACGAGCGGCCTTCGCGAGGACAGGCGCGGCGCCGGTGCCGGTGCCTCCGCCCATGCCGGCCGCGATGAAGCACATGTGTGCGCCTTCCAGCGCGCGTTCGATCTCTTCCATCGCCTCTTCGGCGGCGGCGCGACCGATTTCGGGACGGGCGCCGGCGCCGAGCCCCTGCGTGATCTTGTGGCCGAGCTGGATGCGGCGATCGGCGAGCGAGGCGTTGAGCGCCTGCGCGTCGGTGTTGGCGACCGCGAAATCGACGCCCTGGACGTCGGCGCGGATCATATTGGCGATGGCGTTGCCGCCGGCCCCGCCGACACCGATGACGGTGATCCGCGGCTTCAGCTCGTCAACCGCCGGACGGACGAAATCGATGCTCATGGCCTGCTGACCCCCTAATGCTCACGGCGTTTCGAATACTAGCGTGAATCTATGATTCACCGGACTCAAGCACACAAGCGCTAATGTTCGAATTCGTGCATCTTTTCGGATGAGCCGTGGCGATTGGGACCCATTCGTCCCGCATCGAGACATTTGTGCCGATACCCGCGTCAGCGCGCACTGCCGCGCATCAAGTTCATCATCCGGGCCAGCATGCCCTCCGGGGCCCTGCCCGGCCGGCCGCTCGGCAGTGCGAGGTCGCGGATGTCGCCGCTGCCCTGCCCCGCCAGCAGGGCGAGCCCGACGAGGGTCGAGAAAGCGGGCCCGCTATGCGCGTCGGGCAGCCCGGTCAGCTGGCGCGGTCGCCCGACCCGAACCGCGCGGCCAAGCACGCCCTGCATATAGTCGGCGATGTTCTTGAGCTCCGCCCCGCCGCCGGTCAGGACCACCTGGCGGCCGACCGGCTTGACGAAGCCCAGATCCTTGCAGGCCGCCTCGATCTCGGCAGTGGTCTGTTCGACCCGCTGGCGGATCACGGTCATCAACTGCGCGCGCGGAATGCGCATCGGTTCGGCGCCGTCTTCCGCGCCCATCGGCAGCGCCTCGACGACCTCGTGATTGTCGCGTGGGCTCGTCATCGCCGAGCCGTGGAAGCATTTGATCCGTTCGGCATCGCGCCGCCGCACCCCGAAGGCCGCGGCGATATCGTCGGTGATGTCCTTGGCTCCAAGGGGTATCGAGCGCAGCCCAACCAGCATGCCCCCGGCGTGGAGCGAGACGTTGGTGACCTCGGCCCCCAATTCGATCAGCGCCACGCCAAGATCGCGCTCCTCCGCGCTGAGACAGGCGAGCCCGGCGGCAACCGGCGAGGCGACGATCGCGCGCACCCCCAGATGCGCCTGGCGAATGGTAAGATCGATATTGCGCAGCGGCGCTTCGTCGGCGGCGATGACGTGGATGTCGACGCCCAATCGATTGGCGTGCATCCCGATCGGCGAGCGCACCCCTTGCGTATCGTCGATCGCGTAAAGCGCGGGATTGGCGTGGAGCACGACCTGGTCGGGCCGGTCGACCGCGTGGCGTCCGCTGTCGAGCAGGGCCTCGACGTCGGACGGCTCGACCTGGTGGCCGCCGATCTCGACCTCGACGGTGGCGAGGTCGCTCGACAGCCCGCCGGCGCCAAAGCTCGCCCACACCTCTTCGATCGTCTGGCCGCTCATCCGCTCGGCCTGCTCGACTGCTTCGCGCACCGCCACCTCGGTCGCTTCCATGTCGGTGACGAAGCCGCGCTTGACCCCGCGGCTCTGGCGCTGGCCGGTGCCCAACACGCGCAGGCGCCCTTCCTCGTCGGTGGTGCAGACCAGCGCCGTCACCTTGGACGATCCGATATCCAGCGCGCCGATCAGTGGCGGCGCATCGCGCATCGCCATCAGCCCGCGACCTCGGGGCTGCCGGCGGGGGGCGGCTGCGCGCCAGGGGGTACGCGGACGATCATCTTGCCCGGCACGCGCAGGTCGAAGCGGATCATGTCGCGCCCGAGCAACCCGACCGAGCGATCCATCTTGGCGAAGCGCTCCAGCGCCTTCAGTGCCGCCGCCTCGCCCTCGGGCAGCGAGATGGTCTCGCCGGTGGCAAAGGCGAGATCCCAGCGGCGCTTGCCGATCCAGCTGGCCGAATCGAGCTGCGGCTTCAATGTCGGAACGCTGTCGAGCAGGCGCTTCAAGGGCAAGGCCTGGCGATTGGCCTCGGGCCCGATCAGCAGCGGCAGGTCGGGCATCTTGTCGAGCGCAACGCGATCGAGCACCACACCTTCGCCGTCGATCAGCGACAGCCGCCCGCGCTGCTGCCAGACTGCGGCCGGGCTGCGCTCGACGAGGTCGATGACCAGGCTGTCGGGCAGGCGCCGCGACACGCGGGCATCGCGCACCCAGCCGAACTGGAGCAGCTGCTCGCGGATCCGGTCGAGGTCGACCAGCGCCTGCGCAGGCTTGTCGTTGCCGAGCGGCGCTTCCTGCGCGGCGCGGCGCAATTCGTCGGTGACGATCATGTCGACCTGGCGGCGATCGAGGTTCTTCAGCCCGACGATCTGATAGCCGTCGACTGCAAAGCCCGCCTCGCCGGTCGCGGCCCCGGTGGCGCGGGCGATCTTGCCGGGCAGGTCGAGTGCGATGCCCGCCACCAGCGCCATCGCCGCGACCAGCCCGCCGAACGCCCAACGCGCGATCCGCCCGCTGCCCTCGGGCCAGGGCGAGACCGCCGCCCGCGCCGCCGGCTTGCGGGGCTTCGCCTTGCCCTTGGCGGGCGTCCGCCGGATCGCCTGCGCGTTCAAGCGCCGGAGCCGCCCGAAAAAGCTTCCGCGATCAGTCGCTCGACCAGTTCGCCATAGGAAATTCCGCGCTGCTTGGCCTGCTCGGGGAACAGGCTGAGCGGGGTCATGCCCGGCTGGGTGTTGACCTCGAGCAGGTAGATGCCGACCTCGCCCTGGTCGTCGTCCCAGCGGAAGTCCGACCGGCTCGCGCCCTTGCAACCAAGCGCGCGGTGGGCGGCAAGCGCCATGTCCAACATCGATTGCGCGATATCGTCGGGGACCTCCGCCGGACAGATATGCTGGGTCGCGCCATCGGTATATTTGGCTTCGAAATCGTAGAAGTCGTTGAGCGGCTTCAATTCCGTCACGCACAAAGCCTCGTCGCCAAGCACCGCGACGGTCAGCTCGCGCCCGCGGATGAAGGGCTCGGCGAGCAGTTCGGGAAAGTCGTTCCACGGGCCCTTGGCATCGCGGCCGATCGGATTGCCATAATTGCTGCCATCGGTGACGATCGCGACCCCGACCGAGCTGCCCTCGTTGACCGGCTTCAGCACATAAGGCCGCGCGATCGGGTCGCCTTCGAACAGGGTCTCGGACGCGACCATCGTCCCCTTGGGCATGCGCACGCCGGCCGGGACGAGCAGCAGCTTGGTCAGCTCCTTGTCGATCGCGATCGCCGAGGTGGTCACGCCCGAATGGGTGAAGGGAACGCCCATCAGCTCGAGCATGCCCTGGACGGTGCCGTCCTCGCCCGGGTGGCCGTGGAGGGCGTTGAAGACGACATCGGGCTTCAATTCGACCAGCCGCGCTGCGACGTCGCGGCCCATGTCGAGCTCGGTGACGCGGGTCCAGCCACAGCTGCGCAACGCCTCGGCGACGCCCTTCCCGCTCATGAGGCTGACCGGACGCTCGGACGACCAGCCTCCCATGAGGACGACGACGTGAAGCGACCTATCCATCGATCATGACTGCCGCACTCACTTCACCACTCCCACGCGCTTTCGGTTGGCGTCGTCGGGATGCATGCCGACACGCTGTATCTCCCATTCGAGCTCGACGCCGCTGTGCGCGCGGACGCGATCGCGGACGAGCTCGCCGAGCGCTTCGATTTCGCTCGCCGTCGCGCTTCCGAGATTGAGCAGGAAGTTGCAATGCTTCGTAGACACTTGCGCGTCGCCCAGCGTCAGGCCGCGGCAGCCGGCGGCGTCGATCACGTCCCACGCCTTCTTCGGCAGCGGGTTCTTGAAGGTCGAGCCGCCGGTCTTCGAGCGCAGCGGCTGCGAGGCCTCGCGGCTGGCGGCGATGCGGTCCATCTCGGCCTGCACGGCGGCGGGCTCGGCGGGATGGCCGCGGAAGGTGGCCGAGACGACGATCGCGCCTTCGGGGAGGCCGCTGTGGCGATAGGTATAGTCGAGGTCGGCGTTGGCGAGGGTCACCAGTTCGCCCGAGCGGAGCACGACCTGCGCCTCGATGAGGATGTCCTTCACCTCGCGGCCATAGGCCCCGCCGTTCATCCGCACGAAGCCGCCGACGGTGCCGGGGATGGAGCGGAGGAACTCGATCCCGCCGATCCCCGCGTCGCGCGCCGATGAAGAGACGAGGATGCCCGACGCGCCGCCGCCGCAGCGCAAGCTGGTCTCGTCCAGCCGCTCGACCCGGGCGAAGGGCTTGGGCAGGCGCACGACCACGCCCGGCACGCCGCCGTCGCGAACGATGAGATTGGAGCCGAGGCCGAGCGCCATGACCGGGGTCGCGGGGTCGAGCGCGCGGAGGAAGCTTTGGAGGTCGGCGACGTCCGCGGGCTCGAACAATGTTTCCGCAGGGCCGCCGGTCTTGAACCAGGTCAGCGGCGCGAGCGGGGCGTCGGGGCGGAGCCTGCCCCTCACTCCGTTGGTAGGCGCCTCACTCATCCCTTGGTCGCCCGCTCGGCGCGAATCGCCTCCGCCAGCCCCGCCGCCCATTTGGTGATGTCGCCCGCGCCCATGCAGACGATGAGGTCGTCCTCGGCGGCAAGGTCGCGCAGCTTGGCGGCGAGCGCGCTGGGGCCGTCGACGACTTCGACCATGCGGTGGCCGTGGGCGCGGATGGCCTCGGCGAGCGCGTAAGAGTCGACCCCGTCGATTGGCTCCTCGCCGGCGGCATAGACGGGGGCGACCAGCACCGCGTCGGCCTCGACGAAGGCGTTGGCGAAATCCTCCATTAGGTCGCGCAACCGGGTGAAACGATGCGGCTGGACCACCGCGATGACGCGCCCGCTGCTGCTGTCGCGCGCGGCGGACAGGACGGCGCGGATTTCCACCGGGTGGTGGGCGTAATCGTCGATCACGATCGCGCCCTCGATCTCGCCGACGCGGGTGAAGCGCCGCTTGACCCCGCCGAACTTCTCGAAGCCGTGCGCGATGCATTCGTCGGAGAGGCCGAGCTCGAGCCCGACCGCGATCGCCGCCAGCGCATTCTGGACATTGTGGCGCCCGGGCATGGGCATGGTCACGCCCGCGATCCGCCGCCGCTCGCCCGACCGCTCGAGCACCAGCGCATCGAAGCGCGACACGCCCTTGTCGGTCACGACATTGTCGGCGCGCAGGTCGGCGGCGGCCGAAAAGCATAGGTGACGACGCGGCGGTCCTTGATCCGGCTGAGGAGGTTGGCGACTTCGGGGTGATCTATGCACATCACCGCCAGGCCGTAGAAGGGCACATTCTCGACGAATTCGACGAAGGCGTCCTTGGCGCGCTCGAAGCTGCCATAATGGTCGAGATGCTCGGGATCGATGTTGGTGACGACCGCGATGGTCCCGTCGAGCCGCAGGAAACTGCCGTCCGATTCGTCCGCCTCGACCACCATCCAGTCGCCCTGGCCAAGCCGGGCGTTGGAGCCATAGGCGTTGATGATCCCGCCATTGATCACCGTCGGGTCGAGCCCGCCGGCGTCGAGCAAGGCGGCAATCATCGAGGTGGTGGTGGTCTTGCCGTGGGTGCCCGCGACCGCGATTGTATTCTGCATCCGCATCAGCTCGGCGAGCATTTCGGCGCGGCGGACGCGGGGGAGACGGCGGCGGGCGGCTTCCTCGACTTCCGGGTTGTCGGAGCGGATCGCGGTTGAGCAGACCAGCACCGCGGCATCGCCCAGATTGTCCGCGCTCTGCCCGATCGTCACCTTGATCCCGGCCTTGCGGAGCCCTTCGGTGACATAGCTGTCGGCCTGGTCCGAGCCCTGCACGGAGTAGCCCAGATGGTGCATCACTTCGGCGATGCCCGACATGCCGATGCCGCCGATGCCGACGAAATGGATGGTGCCGATGTCGCGGCCGAGCGCCTTCATGCCGCCGCTCCCGCCGCCGCGAGTGCGGGCGCGGGCTGAGGCATGGCCTTGGCCTTGCCGACCATCTGCGGGCGCTCGCCCCCGGCGACCCGCTCGACCAGGTCGGCAAGGTCGCGCGCGGCGTGGGGGCGGCCGACCGACAGCGCGCGGGCGGCGGCATTGCCGAGCGCCTCGGGATCGGCGGCGAGCGCCTCGATCTGGCGAGCGAGCGCTTGCGGCGTGAATTGCGGTTGCGGGATCATCCGTGCGCCCCCGGCCCGCGCCATTTCCCGCGCATTGACGGTCTGGTGGTCATCGGTCGCGATCGGCAGCGGCACGAGGATGGCAGGGCGCCCGGCGGCGGTCAGTTCGGCGATGGTCGAGGCCCCGGCGCGGCCGATCATCAGATGCGCCTCACCCAATTTCTCGTCCATGTCCTTCAGATAGGTCGACAGTTCGGCCGGGATGCCGAGCGACCGATAGGTGTCGCGGACGCGTTCGATGTCGTCGGCGCGGCACTGCTGGACGACCTGCAGGCGGTGGCGCAGCCCCTCGCCGAGCGCGCCGAGCCCGGCGGGGACGATCTCGCCCAGCACGCTCGCGCCCTGGCTGCCGCCGGTGACGAGCAATTTCAGCGGCGCGACCTCGTCGAACGCCGGGAAGGGCATTTCGCCCAGCCGGACGATCGACGCGCGGACGGGATTGCCGACCAGCACGGCCTTGCCCTCATGCGCGGGCTTAAGCCGCTGGACATGTTCATAAGCGGTGGCGATGGCGTGGGCCCTGCCCGCAAGCAGGCGGTTGACCCGGCCGAGCACGGCATTCTGTTCGTGCAGCACGGTCGGAATTCCCATCGCGCTGGCGGCGAGCAGCGCCGGAAACGCGGGATAGCCGCCAAAACCGATCACCGCGTCGGGGCGATGCTGACGGTAGAGCACCTTGGCCTCGCGCCGCCCGGCCATGACCGAACGCACGCCCTTCAACAGGCCCCAGGGCGTCTTGCTCAGCCGGCCTGCGGGCAAAATGTGGATCGGGACATCGTCGAACAGGCAGGGGATCTTGGCGCCGCGCGCGTCGGTGACGAGCAGCACGCCGTGGCCGCGCGAAACCAGTTCGGCGGCGAGCGCATGGGCCGGGATCATGTGCCCGCCGGTGCCACCGGCGGCGAGGACGAAGTTCATGGGGACCGCACTAGCGCTCCCCGCTCCATTTCACCACATAGGGCGAGCGCTTGAGATAGGGGTTGCGCCGGGTGAAGGCGAGCAGCAGGCCCATGCCGATCGACAGCGCCAGCATCGAGCTTCCGCCATAGGAGATGAACGG
>JANPKL010000149.1:0-9059 GCA_031425975.1 Sphingomonas sp. | reverse complement strand
GCTGACCAACGATCCCGCACTGCGCCAGGACGGCGCCGCCGACCAGCTGTCGGGCCAGGTCCGAAAGGGCTTCGGCCAGGTCCGCGACTTCGCCAAGGCCAACCCCGCCGCCACCGCCGCCGCCGCCGGCATCTTCGGCCTTGCCATCCTCAACAGCCTGCGCGGCAAGCGGACTCCGGTGCGCTCGGCCCGCTAAACTTCGCCAGGTTTAGAAAAAGGGGGCGGCTTCCGATCGGAGGCCGCCCCTTTTTTCGCGCTCAGGCCGGGGTCAGCCGCAGCAGCCGACCATTGTCCTCCAGCAGATAGACTTCGCCGCCGGGGCCCTGCTCGACCTCGCGGATGCGGGCCATCGGCCAGCGCTCCGCCTTGGTCGCCTTGTCGCCGTTGACGTCGATCCGGATCAGCGACTTGCCCGACAGCCCGCCCATCAAGAGGTCGCCGCGCCATTGCGGGAACAGCTTGCCGGTATAAACGATCAGCCCGGCCGGCGAGATGCTCGGGTTCCACCAGACCTTGGGGGCCTCGAACTCGGGCCGGGTCGGATGATCGGGAATTTCGCCGCCGCCATAATCCGAGCCGTTGGAGACGATCGGCCAGCCGTAATTCTTGCCCGGCAGGATCAGATTGACCTCGTCGCCGCCCTGCGGGCCCATTTCATGCTGCCAAAGGCGACCGTCGGGGGCGACCGCGATGCCGAGGCCGTTGCGGTGGCCGATCGACCAGAATTGCGCGCCGAGCCCGCTCTGGGCACTGCGGGGATTGCCGGGGAAGGGCAGGCCCTCGGGGGTCAGGCGGAGGATCTTGCCGAGTGATCCGCTCGCTTCCTGCGCGGGGGCACCCTTCTGCCGGTCGCCCGACGTGACATACATGGCGCCATTGGGCCCAAAGGCGATGCGGTGCGAGAAATGGCCATTGCCGGTGACCTTGGGCGACTGCCGCCAGATCACCTTGAACCCGTCGAGCTGATAGCCGACCGGCGCGCCCGGCATTGCCGCCGAAGCCGCGAGCAAGGTGCCGTAGCCGATCACCGCGCCGCTGGTTCCGTCGGGGCCCGCCTCGACGTAGCTGAGGTAAATGCGATTGCGGGGGCCGACCACCACGTCGCCCAGCCCGCCCTGCCCGGCGACCTTGACCGCCGGCACGCCGCGCACCGCGGTCTTCTTGCCGGTCGCGGGCTCGACCACCCACAGGCGCCCGTCCTTCTCCGCAACCAGCGCATTGCCGCTGCCGGGCAGAAAGGTCATCGCCCAGGGCGTGTCGAACTTGGCGACCGGCGCCACCTTGAACGGGGCCTTGCCCTGCGCGGCCGCATCCTGCGCTGGCAGAACGGCCGAGCCACAAGCCGCCACGGCTAGACCAAAGGCCATCGCACCTTGCATTTTTCCGATCCGCATCCCTAGTCCTTGCCCAAGAGTTAATACCACGGCCGCACCAACGCGCCACCATCAGAGGAAGCGCAGATTCACGTGCAGCCAGTCCACCTTCTAAGTCTAAGTACCGCCTTACCGCCCTATCGGGTGACACAGGCCGAGGCCAAGGCCAAGGGCCGCGAGCTCTTTGCTGGACGAAAGGCCCTGTTCGACCGCCTGTCGGGGGTATTCGACAATGCCGGCATCGAACAGCGCGCAATCGTTGCCCCGCTCGACTGGTATTCGGGCGATCATGGCTGGGCCAGCCGCAATGCCCTGTATCTCGAAGCGGCCGAAGCCCTGTTCGAACAAGCGGCTGCAAAAGCGATCGCCAATGCGGGCCTTGCCCCCGCGGATATCGACGGCGTGGTCTGCGTGTCGAGCACCGGCATCGCCACCCCCAGCCTCGAGGCCCGCGCCGGTCCCCGCCTTGGCCTTGCCGACCATGTCCGCCGTGTGCCCGTCTTCGGCCTCGGCTGCGCGGGCGGGGTCAGCGGGCTCGCCACCGCCGCGCGGCTGGCCGCGGCCGATCCCGGCAGCCGCTGGCTGCTGGTGACGGTCGAGACCTGCTCGATCTCGATCCGGCTCGATAGCGACGATCCGGCCGCCCTGGTCGCCACCGCCTTGTTCGGCGAGGGCGCGGCCGCGGCGGTGGTGTCGACGCAAGGGCCCGGCCTCGCCACCATCACCGGCGCGGGCGAGCGCCTGTGGCCCGACACGCTCGGCATCATGGGCTGGCGGGTCGAGGATCCGGGGCTTGCGGTGGTGTTCGACCGCGCCATCCCGCCGTTCGTCACCGCCGAATTGCGCGGCGCGGTCACCGCCATCCTGGCCGACCTCGGGCACGACTTCGAAGCCATCGATCGCCTCTGCTCGCACCCCGGCGGCGCCAAGGTCGTCACCGCGATCGAGCAGGCGATGGGTCTCCCCGACGGCGCGCTCGACCTCGAGCGCGAGGTGCTGCGCGACCATGGCAATATGAGCGCGCCGACGGTGCTGTTCGTACTCGAGCGGCTGCTCGCGCGCGGCCTGCCCGCTCGCACCTTGCTGACCGCCTTCGGGCCCGGTTTCACCTGCGCCGGGATGGTGCTGGAGCGCGCATGACCGAGCATTGGCCGGCGCTCGCCATCCTGTTCTTCGTCACCGCGCAACGCTTGAGCGAATTGATCATCGCGCGGCGCAACACCGCCGCCTTGCTCGCCCGCGGTGCGCATGAACATGCGCCCGGCCATTATCCGCTGATCGTCGCGGTCCATGCCGGCTGGCTGGCTGCTTTATTCTGGCTTGCGCCGGGCCAGCCAATCCACTGGCCACTGCTCGCCCTGTTCGCAATGCTCCAGCTCGGCCGGGTGTGGGTGCTGCGGACATTGGGCCCGCGCTGGACCACGCGGATCATCGTTCTGCCGGGCGAACCTCTCGTCACCGGCGGCCCGTTCCGCTTCGTCCGTCACCCCAATTATCTGGTCGTGATCGGCGAGATTGCAGTCCTGCCTCTGGTGTTCGGCCTGTGGCAGGTCGCGCTCCTCTTTTCCGTGCTCAACGCCATCGCCCTCACCATCCGCATCCGCGCCGAAGCCGGGGCGCTGGAAGCGGCTCAGCGGGGGTAGACGTAGACGTCATATTTCTCGTCGGTCAGCGATTTGCGATATTGGGCGATGCGGCGGGTGCGGGCGTCAAACAACGCGGTCGCCTCGGGGCTGAGCGCGATATAGTCGCCGAACGCCTTGTCATAGGTTTCGCGCGACGCCCAATGCTTCTCGCGGAACCACAGCAGGATGACGACCTTGCGCCCGGTGCGACGATGGATCTGCTCGGCATCGTCGAGCAAATCGTCGAGGATCAGGAATTTGCGTCCGTGCATCACCAGCGGGCTGACGAAGCCGAGGCGCTGCTGGCGCAGCAGCCAAACCGGCCGCTCCAGCTGATAGGCGACGCTTTCACCCCAGGTGTCGGGCTCGGCCATCACGGTGGCGCCGTTCAGCTCGGGGTTGTTCTCGATCAGCGCGGCAACCTTGGCGGCGGGGCTGTAGGGCGTGCCGACCATCGTCTTGCGGACGGGATAGACGCTGCTCCAGACCTGCGTGGCGAGGATGCCGCCGAGCGCGATCAGGCCGATCCACTCGAGCCTCCCCGCACGGGGCTCCGCAGCCAAGCCTTTGGCTCGCCGCTCCTGGAACAGGATCCAGGCGAGTGTCATGAGGAAGATCAGGAACAGGGTCGAGTGGCGGTAATAGCCCGGGTAGATGAAATAATATTGGAGCCGGAACAGGATCAGCACCAGCGCCGCCGAAATGAGGGCGGGCCAGTGTCGCCGGAAGACAAGCAGGCTCAGCATGACCGGCACGATCGCCAGATACTTGTGAATGCCCCAATCGTGGAAACTGCGCTTGTTCCAGAACAGGGCCCGCATCACCCGCGCAACGGTCGGATCGGTCCGGGTCGCATAGGCTGCGGCGTCGTTTACCGTGGGATAGACGGTGAGGAAGCAGGCCAGCGCGCCAAGGCCGAGCAGCAGGCCGTTCAGACCCAGCACCAGCCATAGGCGGCGCTCGGCGGTCCCCCGCTCGCGCCACAGCTCGAGCAGCCGGTAGAGAAAGATGCCGCCGGCCAGATACACCGCGGGCACGGCGGTATTGCACAGGATCAGCAGCAGCAGGCCCAGCCACGGCGTGTCGCGGATGCGTGGCCACCAGGCGGCAATTACGAACAATAGCAGCACGACCATCCCGTAGTTGCGCGCGACCACCGCAAAATCGAGGATCATGAACTTGGAGAGGAGAATGAGGCCGAGCAGCAGCGGCCGGAAAGGCGCCTTCCACGCGAACAGGGCGGCATAAGCGAGACCGATCAGCACGCCGCCCAGCGTCAGCACCTCCTTGACCCCGAACAGATCGTGCAGCCCGCGTAGCCAGACGTACCACAGGATCGGATGCCCCTCGCCCTGGACCCCGCGGATCATGGCCAGCCAGTCGTCGCCCTGTACGGCCAGGGCATAGCCGCGCGCCTCGTCGCGCCACGGCACGTGGTTCAGCGCCATGAATAGCACCACCGCCGCCCAGACGCCGAGCAATGTTAACCGAATCCTCGTCGATGCCGGTGCAAACAAGTGTCGGTTCCCGCCCTTCGACCCTTGGGCCCCCAGGCAAGCCTTTAACTTGCCCCATTCGGTTCTCAAGGGCTGGTAGCGCCGGGTTGCGACATTTTCCGCCGCCCACTAAGGACGCGGCCGAGCCGGGGAGTTATTGTTTTCGTCATGATAAACGGTCTGAAAGTCGCCGTCGTCCTCCCGGCCTACAATGCCGACCGGACGCTCGAGCGCACCTATAATGAGATCGATTTTTCAATCGTCGACGACGTCATTCTGGTCGACGATTGCAGCAAGGATCGCACATCGGACCTCGCCCGCGAACTTGGCATCCACACCGCGACCCATGACCGGAACAAGGGTTATGGCGGCAATCAGAAGACCTGCTACGGCCTCGCGCTCGATCGCGGCGCAGATATCGTCATCATGCTCCACCCCGATTATCAGTACAGCCCGAAACTGCTGGGTGCGATGGCCGGGATGATCGCCAGTGGCCATTATGACGCGGTGTTCGCCTCGCGCATCCTGGGCAATGGCGCGCTCACCGGCGGCATGCCGCTCTACAAATATGTCGCAAACCGCGCGCTGACCGCGATCCAGAATTTGCTGATGGGCGCCAAGCTCAGCGAATATCACACCGGCTATCGCGCCTGGAGCCGCAAGGTGCTCGAGGAACTGCCGTTGCTCGCCTGCTCGGACGATTTCGTGTTCGACAACCAGATGATCGCGCAGACCATGTGGAAGGATTTCCAGATCGGCGAGATCAGCTGTCCGACCCGCTATTTCGAGGAAGCCTCGAGCATCAATTTCCGTCGCAGCTGCACTTATGGCTTCGGCGTGCTCGGCACTGCGCTCACCTATCGGCTGAACAAGCTGGGCGTGTTTCGCTCGACGCTTTTCAGCAGCAAGGCGACGCTGGCGAGCGGCACCGCGCGCCCGGCCGCCGCGGTCGCCGCCGCTTTGATTTCAAAACCGCAGGTCGCCTGAGTGATCAAGTCCCTCGTCGCCGGGCCGGTCCGGCGAGTCCAGCCGCTGCTCGCGCACCCTGCCTCTCGGCAGCTGATACGCTACGTCATCGCCGGGCTGCTCGTGACGCAATTCGCCGCGCTCATCTATTCGACCCTCGTGCTGAAGGGCCTCAGCCCCTATTTCGCCAACCTCTGCAGCACCGGCTGCGGGCTCATCGCCGGTTACACCATCCACAGCCGCTGGAGCTTCAAGGGCGGCGACAAGGATAGCGAGACGCTCCAGATCGGCCGCTTCGCATTCGCCTCGGCGGTTGCCTTCGCGATCAACAATTTCTGGATCTGGCTGACGGTGGACTATTTCGGTTTGTCGGAACTGGCGCCCGTCCCGCTGATGATGGCCGCGACCCCGGTGATGAGTTTCCTGCTCAACCGCTATTGGGTGTTCCGCGCGGCTTGAGGTCTCGCGACGACGCCACTGCCCCCGCCCTCTTCGCGCACCAAAAACGACACATCCTTTTCGTTGCATCGTCACTGGCGAGCTCCTATAGGGCAGCCCTCCTCCTCACATCGCTGATGCTGGCGAGGCTGCCCGGGTTCCCGCGGCGGTCCGAGGGGGGTTGAGCCTGTAGGAGCCGCATGGACCAGAAACTGACCGCGCTGATCGAGACCGAGGCCAAGGCACTCGGCTTCGACCTGGTGCGCGTGACGATGGTCGGCGGCAAGGCGGATCCGACGCTGCAGGTGATGGCCGAACGGCCCGATACCCGCCAGCTGGTGATCGCCGATTGCGAAGCGCTGTCGCGGCGCATCTCCGAACGGCTCGACGCGCTTGAGGAAGCCGGCGAGGATCCGATCGAGGGCGCCTATCGGCTCGAAGTCAGCTCGCCCGGGATCGATCGCCCGCTCACCCGGCTCGGCGACTATGCCGACTGGCAGGGTCATGAGGCTCGGCTGCGGCTCGCCCGCGAAGTCGACGGGGCCAAACAGGTCACCGGCGACATTCTGGGCGTCGAGGGCGAAACCATCGCCATCTCGGGCACCCAAGGAACGCGTCACATTCCGTTCGATGCCATTGCCTCGGCCAAGCTGGTCCTCACCGACCGGCT
Organism: Sphingomonas sp.; assembly: GCA_031425975.1. GTDB lineage: Bacteria > Pseudomonadota > Alphaproteobacteria > Sphingomonadales > Sphingomonadaceae > Sphingomicrobium. The sequence continues at coordinate 2,491 of JANPKL010000149.1, read as the reverse complement.
GATCGCCGCCACCAGGCCGCTTTCAACCGAGGGCGCCGACGAGATTCTTGAAGCCCCGACCGAGGGCGCAGAAGAACTTTTGACCCAAGAGGAAGACTGATCATCATGGCCACTGCCGCTCCCGCCGCCACCGGCAATGCCACGGCCAATCGTGCCGAATTGCTCGCGATCGCCGATTCGGTCGCGCGCGAGAAACTGATCGATCGCGCCATTGTCATCGAGGCGATGGAGGACGCGATCCAGCGCGCCGCCCGTGCCCGCTACGGCGCCGAGAACGACATTCGCGCCAAGCTCGATCCCGTCACCGGGGAATTGCGGCTGTGGCGCGTCCTCGAAGTGATCGAGGACCTGCCCGAGGATTATTACAAGCAGGTCGACCTCAAGGGCGCGCAAAAGCTTCAGCCGGGCGCCGAGATCGGCGACTTCATCGTCGATCCCTTGCCCCCGATCGAGTTCGGCCGGATCGCCGCGCAGGCCGCCAAGCAGGTCATCTTTCAGAAGGTCCGCGACGCCGAGCGCGAGCGCCAGCATGAGGAATTCAAGGATCGCGTCGGCGAGATCATCACCGGCGTCGTCAAGCGGGTCGAATTCGGCCACGTCGTGGTCGATCTCGGCCGCGCCGAGGGTGTCATCCGCCGCGACGCGCAGATTCCGCGCGAAATGCAGCGCGTCGGCGACCGCGTCCGCAGCCTGATCCTCAAGGTCGCGCGCGAAACCCGCGGCCCGCAGATCTTCCTCAGCCGTGCCCACCCCGACTTCATGAAGAAGCTGTTCGCGCAGGAAGTCCCCGAAATCTACGACGGGATCATCGAGATCAAGGCCGCTGCCCGCGACCCCGGCTCTCGCGCCAAGATCGGCGTGATCAGCTACGACAGCTCGATCGATCCGGTCGGCGCCTGCGTCGGCATGAAGGGCAGCCGAGTCCAGGCCGTCGTCCAGGAATTGCAGGGCGAGAAGATCGACATCATTCCGTGGAGCGAGGACACCGCGACCTTCGTCGTCAACGCGCTCCAGCCCGCGACCGTCGCCCGCGTCGTCATCGACGAGGAGGAGAGCCGGATCGAGGTGGTGGTCCCCGACGACCAGCTCAGCCTGGCGATCGGCCGCCGCGGCCAGAACGTGCGCCTCGCCAGCCAGCTGACCAACAGTCAGATCGACATCCTGACCGAGGCCGATGCGTCCGAGAAGCGCCAGCGCGAGTTCGTCGAGCGCTCGACCCTGTTCCAGCAGGATCTCGATGTCGACGAGACGCTCGCGCAATTGCTGGTCGCCGAAGGCTTCACCAGCCTGGAAGAAGTCGCCTACGTCGAGATCGACGAAATCGCCTCGATCGAGGGTCTCGACGACGATATCGCCGCCGAACTCCAGAACCGCGCCACCGAAGCTCTCGAGCGCCGCGAAGCCGTGTCGCGCGAACAGCGCCGCGCGCTTGGCGTCGAGGATGCGCTCGCCGAGCTGCCGCATCTCAACGAGGCGATGCTGGTGACCCTCGGCAAGGCCAATATCCGCACGCTCGACGACCTCGCCGATCTCGCCACCGACGAGCTGATCCAGAAGAAGCGCCCCGAACCCCGCCGCCGCGCCGAAAATGCGCCGCAGCGGACCGAGGACAAGGGCGGCGTGCTGGCCGAATACTCGCTGAGCGAAGAGCAGGGCAACGAGATCATCATGGCGGCGCGCGCGCATTGGTTTGAAGACGAGGCGGAAGCGCCGCAGACCGAGGAGGCCGCCGATGCGGAATCCTCGCAATGAGCGCGATCTAGACTGTTCCCCTGCGAAGGCAGGGGCCCAGTTTTCTTCTGCCAAGACTGACGAAGTCACTGGGCCCCTGCCTTCGCAGGGGAACAGTCGCTCCTGCATCCTCACCCGCCGCACCGCCGCGCGCGACGCGCTGATCCGCCTTGTCCTCGGCCCCGACGGCCAGGTTCATCCCGACGTGCGCGCCAAGGCTCCCGGCCGCGGCGCGTGGATCGGCGTGACCCGCGCCGAGCTTGAGACCGCGATTGCGAAAAACAAGTTGAAGCCCGCGCTCGCCCGCGCGTTCAAGACGGGTGACATCATCATCCCCGCCGATCTGCCCGAGAAGATCGAGGCCGCGTTGCAGCGTGCCTGCCTCGACCGGCTCGGCATGGAAGCGCGCTCGGGGACATTGGTCAACGGCGGCGAGCGGGTCGAGCAGGCCGCGCGCTCAGGCAAGGTCCATCTGCTGCTGTTCGCCGCCGATGCCGGGGCCGACGGCCGCCGCAAGCTCGACCAGGCGTGGCGGGTCGGCGGATCGGAAGAGCGCGGCCACCGCCACGGCTTGGAAATCCCGGTCGCGCGCCCCATGTTGAGCATGGCGTTGGGACGCGAAAATGTGGTACATGCCGCGCTGACCGATCCGGGAGCGGCCGCGCGCGTGCTTGCAGCACTGACCCGCTGGCGTGCTTTCATTGTAGGAACTGCTGGGCTAGGCCGCGGCGACGACGCCGTCGGCTCTAGCGCTGTTGAC
>JANPKL010000148.1:0-27280 GCA_031425975.1 Sphingomonas sp. | reverse complement strand
CACTAGGGGCCGCCGTCCCGGCCCAAGCCGCTCCACCAATCGGCATAAGGCGTGTTCTTCGCGAGGAAGCGATTGTAGTCCGGAGCGCCATCCTCCCACCAGACCGGTCCGCGCTCGCCCAGGCCCTGCTTGGCGGCCTGGATCGCCGATCGGGCGCCCGCCAGCGCCGCTTCGTCACCGCGCGCCGAAGCGAGGCCGACAGCCCGCCTCGCCCTCATCAGGTCGCCGACCAGTTGGTCGCGGGCCTCGGCGGTGAGGGCCGGATTTGCGGTCCGCCAGAGTCGGCCGCGGACGACGAGGTAGCGGCCGTCGGGGGTGGGTACGGGCGGGGGCTTTGCCACGAAGATCTCCGCCGCTTCGCCCCGGCTCTCAGATCACCGCTTCCAGCACGGCCGTCCGAAGCCGCTCGATCCCCATGCCCTTCTCGGCCGAGGTGACGATGATCTCGGGATGCGCGGCGGGATGCTTGCGGCCCTCGTCCGCGGTAGCCGCCGCGACCGCCGCCAGCTCGGACGCCTTGACCTTGTCCGCCTTGGTGAGGACGAGGTGGTAGCTGACCGCGGCGTCGTCGAGCATCTTCATCACGTCGAGGTCGATGTCCTTCAGGCCGTGCCTGGAATCGACGAGGACGAGGGCGCGCTTCAGCGCCTGGCGGCCGCGCAGATAGGAATTGATCAGCTGCCGCCACTTCTTGACGACGTCCTTGGGCGCCTTGGCGAAGCCGTAGCCGGGCATGTCGACCAGCCGGAAGCGCAGCGGCTCGCCGACGTCGAAAAAGTTCAGCTCCTGGGTGCGCCCGGGCGTGTTCGACGTGCGGGCGAGGCCGTTGCGGTTGGTCAGGGCGTTGAGCAGCGACGACTTGCCGACGTTGGAGCGGCCGGCGAAGGCCACTTCCGGAACGCCGGGATCGGGCAGGAACCTGAGCCCGGGTGCCGATTTCAGGAAGGCGATGGGCCCGGAAAAGAGCTTTCGCGCCGTCTCGTCGAGGTCGGTTTCGCTCACTTGACCGTCGCCGGCGTTTCCGCGACCGAATTCATGCCGGGATAGCGGCTGTAGAGCCATTTCTGCTGGAGGATGGTCAGCACGTTGTTGACCGTCCAGTAGAGCTGAAGCCCGGCCGCGAACGGCGCCATCACGAACATCAGCACCCACGGCATGATCGCGAACACCTGCTTCTGGACCGGGTCGGTGGCGGGCGGATTGAGCTTGAACTGGAGCCACATCGAGATTCCGAGCAGGATCGGCAGGACGCCGAGCGCAAGGAATTGCGGCGGGGTGAAGGGCAGGAAGCCGAACAGGTTGACCGGAGTCAGCGGGTCGGGCGCGGAGAGGTCCTTGATCCACAGCACGAACGGCTTGTGGCGCATCTCCACCGACACCATCAGCACCTTGTAGAGCGCATAGAAGATCGGGATCTGTATGAGGATCGGCAGGCAGCCCGCCATCGGGTTCACCTTCTCCTCCTGGTAGAGCTTGAGCATCTCCTGCTGGAGCCTCGGCTTGTCGTCCTTGTGGCGATCCTGAAGCGCCTTCATCTTGGGCTGGAGGACCCGCATCGCCGCCATCGACTTGAACTGCTTCTGGGCGATCGGGAACATCAGGGTCCTGACGATCAGGGTCAGGCAGATGATGGCGAGGCCGAAATTGCCGATCTGGGCGTAGAGCCAGTTGAGCAGCGAGAAGATCGGCTTCATGAACCATTCGAACCAGCCCCAGTCGATCGCCTTGTCGAACTTGGCGACGCCCTGGCCCTGGTAGCGGTCGAGCAGGGCGATCTCCTTGGCGCCCGCGAAGAAGCGGGACTGGTAGGAGATTGCGCGCCCCGGCGCAACGATTGCCGGAGACGGCGCGAACTCGGCCTGGAACGCCCCGCTGCGGGCGTGGCGGAAGGCGGTATCGACGCTGCTCGCCTGGTCGGGGATCAGGGCCGTCAGCCAATATTTGTCGGTGAAGCCGATCCAGCCGCCGGTGGAGGAGAAGCGCTGGTCGCCCTCGCTGACCAGATCCCCATAATCCCACTCGTAATTGGCGGCGCCGTTGAACACGCCGACGGGTCCGACCTGGGTCGTCCAGCTGTCGGCATCCTTGGAGGCGCCGGCGCGGCTGACCAGAGCGTAGGGGCGGACGGCGACGGCGCTGGCCGAAGCGTTGGCGACCCGCTGGGTCACGGTGAACATGTAGGCGTCGTCGACCGCGAGGCGGATGTCGAAGCGCTGGCCGCGGCCGTTCTGGGCGCTCAGGATCACCGGCGTCGACGGGGTCAACCGGTTGCCGCTGGCCGTCCACAACGTGTCCGGCCCGGGCGCGACCAGGCCCTCGCCGGTCCAGCCGAAGCCGGCGAAATAAGCATCGCTGGCGCCGGCCGGCGAGAGGAGGCGGATCGGCGGCGAATCCTTGGCGATGCCCTCGCGCTCGGTGATGAGGACAAGGTCGTCGATCCGGGCGCCCTTGAGGCTGATCGAGCCGCGCAGCCGCGGGGTGTCGATGATGACTCGCGGGTTCTCGCCGAGAACGACGGCGCGGTCGCGGATGGCGGCCGGGGCATCGGCCGCTGGGTCGGCCTGCGGCTGCGCCACCGGCACCGACTTCCCGTTGACGACCTTGGTCGGCGCCGGGTTGGCGGTGGGCAGAAAACGTTCGCTGAGGAAGCTCCAGCCGATCAGCACGATCGCCGACAGGACGATCGCCAGGATCATGTTGCGATGATCGTTCACCTAATTCCCCTCACGGTACCGGATCATGGCCGGAGCCCCCCCAGGGGTGGCATCGAAGCAGACGTTTGGCGGCCAGCCAGGAGCCGCGCAACGCCCCATAGCGCTGGAGCGCGGTGATTGCATAGGCCGAGCAGCTCGGCTGGTAGCGGCAGCTCGGCGGCAGCGCCCGCGACGGCCCCAGCTGCCAGCCGCGCGCGATCAGGATGAGGAGTCGGGCGATCAAGGATCACGCTTCCCTGGTCGAGGCCGAGCCAGACCCCTGATTCGTTCGGCCCCGGACCTGATCCGGGGTTGTCGAAGCCTTCCCCGTGCTTGCGCGAGAGGGGGAGGAATGGCCTTCGACAGGCTCAGGCCGAACGTAAGCTTTGCCTAGCTTGGCAAGCGCGCTCTCGAGCTCGGACTTGAGCAAAGCGAAATCCCGTTCGAGCCCGCCCTGGCGTCCGATCAGGACATGATCGGCGCCCGCCACCCCATTCGTCGGCAGGATTTCGCGGGCAAGGCTTCGGAACCGGCGCTTCATCCGGTTGCGGACCACCGCTCCGCCGATCTTCTTCGTCACCGTGATTCCGAGCCGCATCCGCGAATCGCCGTCCTCGCGCGGACGCACCAGCAGGACGAAGCCCGGCATGGGCGCGCGCTTGCCGCGATTGGCGGCCAGGAAGTCGGCGCGGCGGGTGAGGGAGCTCAGGCGGAGAGGGTCTTGCGGCCCCGCGCCCGGCGCGCGGCCAGGATCTTGCGGCCGCCGACGGTCGCCGTCCGGGCCCGGAAGCCGTGCCGGCGCTTGCGCACGAGATTGCTCGGCTGGAAGGTGCGCTTCATCGCTCGATCCCTGAAAACTGGAGTTGGTAAAACTGAAATTGAAAGGGCCGCCCTCGCAAGAGCGGCCTTCGTCGGGGGTCCCGTTAGGCAAATCCCCGGCCAAAGTCAATTCCTCGAGCGCCTTGAGCCGCTGCAGGCGCCGCTTCGCGCTGGCGCGCCGAAGCCCCCAGTCCGCCCAGTCGCCCTTCGTCGGGTGGCGTCGCTTGAAGCGCACGTAGAAGCGCTTGGCCCAGGCGCTGTACCTCAGCACAAGCGTCAGGCCGGCCGCGAACACGACGACCCCGCCGGGGCCGGGGATGGGACCCACCACCGGGGTCAGGCCGATGAGGATGAACCCGACGACGACCAATGCGCTGCGCACCGCCGGATATTTCGTCAGGTGCCGCCAGTCGATCCTCATCGCACCCATGTGGGAAAGCTGTGTTAGCCGCGCAAGACGGCATTCATTTCCCTCACCCGCGGAGAGCGGGAGAGGGAAGCGGGTCGCCCGTCGTGTTTTGTGTAAAGCGTTGACTATTGGCCCGGCACCCGCCGAAAAGGCGGGAATCGGAGGACGGAATGGTCGCTCATGTCGCCACGGTGGCGTTTCTGGGGCTCGAGGCTCGGGCCGTCGAGGTGCAAGTCCAGATTTCGGCCGGCCTTCCCAAGTTCCTGGTCGTCGGCCTTCCCGACAAGGCGGTCGCCGAGAGCCGCGAGCGGGTCCATGCCGCCTTGGCCGCGATCGGATTGTCGCTTCCGCCCAAGCGCATCACCGTCAACCTGTCCCCGGCCGACCTGCCCAAGGAGGGCTCGCATTACGATTTGCCGATCGCGCTCGGCATGCTCGCGGCCCTGGGGGCGATCGATACCGAGACGCTCGCCGGCTATGTCGCGGTCGGCGAGCTCGGGCTGGACGGGCGCATTCAACCTTCGCCCGGAGTCCTGCTGGCGGCGATGAACGCCTCGGCGCGCAGCCTCGGCCTGGTCTGTCCCGCCGCCCAGGGCGCCGAGGCCGCCTGGGCCGGCGACGTCGAGATCGTCGCCGCGCCCGACCTCATCGCCCTGCTCAATCATTTCCGAGGCAGCTTCGTCCTCTCGCCGCCCGCCCCGGGGGAGGCGGAGCCGCCGGGGCTCGGCCCCGACCTCGCCCAGGTGAAAGGCCAGGAGACGGCCAAGCGGGCGCTCGAAATCACCGCCGCCGGCGGCCACAACCTGCTGATGGTCGGGCCGCCCGGGGCGGGCAAGTCGCTGCTCGCCGCCTGCCTCCCCGGCATCCTTCCGGAGCTGACTCCGCCCGAAGCGCTCGAAGTGTCGATGATCGCCAGCGTCGCCGGCACGTTGAGCGGCGGCCGGCTGATCCGTACCCGGCCCTATCGCGCTCCGCACCACAGCGCGTCGATGGTCTCCCTGGTCGGAGGCGGCCTCAAGGTCCGCCCGGGCGAGGTTAGCCTTGCCCATCTCGGCGTCCTGTTCCTCGACGAGCTGCCCGAATTCCAGCGCTCCGCCCTCGATTCGCTGCGCCAGCCGCTCGAGACCGGATCGGTCAGCGTCGCCCGCGCCAACGCCCACGTCACCTTCCCGGCGCGGGTGCAGCTGGTCGCGGCGATGAACCCGTGCCGCTGCGGCCATCTCGGCGACCCCGCGCTGGCCTGCTCGCGCGCCCCGCGCTGCGCCGCCGACTATCAGGCGCGGGTGTCGGGGCCTTTGCTCGACCGGATCGACCTCCATGTCGACGTCCAGGCCGTCGCCGCCGCCGACCTCGTATTGCCGCCGCCCACGGAAGGGTCGGCCGAGGTCGCCCGAAGGGTCGGCGCGGCCCGCGCGATCCAGACCCGGCGCTACGAAGGCGCGGGCATCCGAACCAACGCCGAGGTCGGCGGCGACCGGCTCGAGGCGGTGGCGACCCCCGACGAGCCCGGCCGCCGCCTCCTCGCCCAGGCCGCCGAGGCGATGCGCCTGTCAGCGCGCGGCTTCCACCGGGTGATGCGGGTGGCGCGCACCGTCGCCGATCTTGCGGGAAGCGAGGAGGTCCGGCGAATCCACGTCGCCGAGGCGCTGAGCTACCGGCGCCAGGCGCCGCGTAACTGAGCGCGGTTGCGCAAAATCTGTGCGCATCCGGAACGGTCGGCCGCAAAGCCCGAAATTGCCGGTTGAATCTGCCCGCCTAAATTCGGAAAGTGCCCGCCGACCGCGATCGATGCGGCAAAAAAGGGGGATTGCCATGAATTGGATGCTCATGCCGCTGAAGCGCTATGCCGAATTTTCGGGCCGGTCGCGCCGCATGGAATATTGGATGTTCCAGCTGTTTCTGTTCCTCGTCTACATAGCCCTGATGGTGCTGATGATGGTCGTCGGCGGCGGCGGCATGATGATGGCCGGCGGCGATCCGAGCGCGGCGATGGCGGCGGGCGGCGCGGTCCTGATCATCGGCGGCCTCTACATGCTGTTCGCGCTCGCCATGTTCATCCCCTCGCTCGCCGTCTCGGTGCGCCGGCTCCACGACACCAACCGAAGCGGCTGGTGGATCCTGGCGCCGCTGTCGGGCTATGTGATCATGCTGATCGGCACGGTCATGGCCGCCGGCTCGCCCGACAATCCCGGCCTCGGCGGAATCCTCGCCATGGTCGGCCTGGTCGCCGTGATCGGCCTCGGCATCACCCTGATCGTCTTCATGTTCCTGGAAGGGACTCGAGGCCCGAACCAATATGGTCCCGACCCTAAGGGCGAGGCGCTCGACAAGGTCTTCGCCTGAATCGATTTTGGACGGGGCGGGCGGTTGCGGCCCGCCCCGCCCTTGGCTAGGGCGAGGCCGCGTGCCCCAGTGGCGGAATTGGTAGACGCGCTCGACTCAAAAGACGATGCGCAGTCATAACGAAGCCATTTTATATAAGAAAATCAATGAGATAGAGCGCATACTCCGGTATGTAAAGTCTTACACATGCGTTTCACATTTTCCTGTATCACTACGGGAGATGGCGGAAGAGAAGATCACCCTCATGGATGGTCGGCTGCATATCTATCGGCGGCCGAGCAGCCGCTATTGGCAATGCTCAACCTTTCTCTTGGGTCGTAACTTCCGAACCAGCACCAAGCAGGAAAGCATTCCTCTCGCGAAGGAATTCGCGGTGGAGTGGTACATGGAAGTCTACGCCGCCGCGAAACGCCAAGAGCGGGGCGAGACAGTGCCGGCTCCGACTTACCTTCGCGGTGGGCATCCCGACATCATCGACCGCCGCCGCCGTCCAGTGGCGAGCGGCCCGACCTTCAAGCAGGCCGCTGAGGCCTTCCTGAAGGAGTACGCGATCAGCGTGCAGGGCGAACGGAATGAAAAATACGTCGCCCAGAAAGAGCTTATCATCAAAGTGCATCTGATGCCGTTCTTTGGCACGAAGACGCTCAATGAGATCAACGCGGGCCTCATCCAGGACTACCGCGTCCATCGGCAGACCTCCCGCAAGAATAAAAGGGGGGAGGTAATGCGCCCCTCACGCGGCACCTTGCATCAAGAAAGCGTCTGCCTTCGGCAGATACTCAAAACCGCCAACCGTAAAGGTTGGCTCGCCGCCCTCCCGGATATGTCAGTCGCCTACAAGGCTTCGGGGAAGGTGAAGCACCGCGCTTGGTTCTCTCCCGAGGAGTACACGCGGCTATACGAAGCAACGCGGGCAAGGGCGCAGAAGCCTAAGAAGGAGCGCTGGCGCAGCCAATGCGAGCTGTTGCACGATTACGTGCTCTTCATGGGCAATACTGGCTTGCGGCCCGACGAAGCGGCCCGGCTGGAATTCCGCGACGTGTCTGTCGTTGAGGACGCCGACATGAAAGAGCCCATTCTTCATATCGAGGTGCGCGGCAAGCGTGGCGTCGGTTATTGCAAGAGCATGCCGGGCGCGGTGCATCCTTTCGAGCGGTTGCTGCAGCGCAAGACGGAGCAAAGGGGCGGGGTGGCGCCGCAACCGACCGAACTCGTGTTCGGCAAAATTCAGCGCGAGCTGCTGAATACCATTCTTGACGAGCTCGGCCTGAAAAAGGACCGCGACGGCAATCTCCGCACTGCCTACAGCCTGCGGCACACCTATATCTGCATGCGCCTCACCGAAGGTGCGGACATTTACCAGATCGCCAAAAACTGCCGCACCAGCGTCGAAATGATTGAGCGATTCTATGCCGCCCACATCAAGAATATGCTGGATGCCTCGCAGATCAACGTCACCCGGCCGAAGGCCGCTGAAGTGACCAAGGCCGCTAAAGTGACCAAGGCCGCTAAAAGGACCAAGTCCGCTAAAGTGACCAAGGCGGAGGAGGCTTCCCCCTGAGCGGAGAAGCCCGTAAGGGGCCTTTCCCCATTGGCGAAAATTGGGGTCGCCGCTATATTCGGTGCCATGCGGGCGTGGTGAAATTGGTAGACGCGCCGGATTCAAAATCCGGTTCCGCAAGGAGTGTCGGTTCAAGTCCGACCGCCCGCACCATCCTTTTCAAAGCGGAGCCTTGAAAGGCCAGAAGTGGCCGGAAGGATTCGCGCCGCGAAGCGCTGGCCGGAGGGCCAGCGCGTTGGCGACAGATCCCCGGACGGGGAGCCGCCATCGCGACTCCGGGCGCTCGCGGCGAACGCCGCTCGCGCCCGGGTTTTCCATTACTGCGTCGCTGGCGCTTAGGCAGCGAAGATGCAATTTTGAGCCGTGGCTATCGCGTGCATCGGCTGGGGTTCGCTGATCTGGAACCCGCAAACACTCCCCATCATCGGAGGATGGCAGGACGACGGCCCGCCGCTGCCGGTCGAATTCGCACGTCGGTCGCAAAACGGACTGGTGACGCTGGTGATTGTAGACGGTGCCCCAACCGTTCAAACTCTGTGGGCGCCGCTGAATGTGCCCGACCTAGCCGCCGCAGTTGAAGCACTGCGCCAGCGAGAAAGAATGCCGTCGAGCAACCGCATTGGGCGCTGGCCGGATGGTGCTCCGAACAGCCAGGCAAAAATCATCGCCGCTTGGGCCAAGGAGAGAGGATTGCAGGGCGCGGTTTGGACGGCCCTGCCGCCGAAGTGGAACGATGAGGAGCGGGTTCCTTCTTGTGACGAGGTGCTCGGCTATCTCGCCGCGTTGACCGGCGACACCCAGCAGCAGGCGGAAGAATATGTGCGGCGTTCGCCCCTGGCCGTCCGCACGCCGTATCGGGCCGCCATCGAGGCGGAGCTGGACTGGACGCCGGAGAATCCCGCCACACCGCGCCCCTAAAGGGGGCAGCGGATCACCCAGACCAATTTGGCGATCGCTAGCACGAGACTGGCGCTTGCGGTGATGAGGGCTGTGAGTTTGGTGACGGTCATGGCTTCCTCCCTTTCCTGAGCCGCGCCCCGCTGGCGCGACGAACGGGAGTGGTCAGGGCCGGGATCGAGGCCCGGCAGGAACAGGCCGCGCAGTGCCCCGGCACCAGCGCCGCGCTTGCGCGGGGCGGAGCTGCACGACCTCGGGAGGAAGCGAGCCGCCTTGCATGCCGGGCTGACCCGGCCAAAACGACTCGTGATGTTCGCAGCCATCGGGGGTGCGGCGGGGAGGAAGCTTACCCGCCACACCCCTCGCACGGCGCCGCTTAGGCGCAACTCGCCCTAAAGCTGATCCGCTGGGTGTAGGTCACCGGATAAGGGTTGTTCGGGTCCTCGTCGTCGCCTTCGTAGGAGGACACCATGCTTGCCCTCAAAAGGCGCTGGCTCGGGCTGTAGTTCATCCACCCCGCCGGGAGCCGCACGCTGTAATCGCCGGAAGCGTCACGCGTGTAGCGGTAGCTCTGGCCCCAGCTATCCCCCGCCGAGGCGAAGCGCAGATCGAGCGCATCCGGCCGGATCGTCACCCAGGCGTGCAACTCCTTCGGCGCGTTGTTCCCAAACTGAATGAGCCCGCGACAGACTACGGCGGGCGCCGCCGCGCCGCCCGTCAGATGAAGGGGGCCGGCGGCGAGCTTGGAGCCCGCGGCGGATATGCCGCCGCAGCCCGCGCGCATTGGCATCACTGCCACCGACCCCGCAGCGGCGTTGCGCCAAGAGGGCATCATTCGCCGATCAAGCGCGAATGTCCCGGCAGCGCCGCGCAATGGCCCAACGCGGCGGGATTGGTCCGCCGCACAGAGAAATCCGGACAGAGTTTGACCCGCGCCCAGCCGGTCCTGGAGCGGCTGCGCCGCGCCCGCTGAGGCAGAAATCAGAATCGAGACGGAGGCGGCCGCAGCCGCCAGACGAGTGAAACCACGCACAAGACGATCTCCCGTGTTCGACCGTCCGCGCCTTCCCCAGGCGCCGCGCTACGCGCGCATAGGCACGCACTGCGCCGCACCCCGGCAAAGCCGGGCGGTTAGCAGCGCACGAACACGGGGTTGCACGCCCCGTTTATTCCCCCTTTCGGGGTATTTTATTTGACGGGCCGCCCGACCGAAGCCGGGTCCCGTGTTCACCACGCATTCGCGCGTGTCGCAGGCCGCTGCTACGCGGGTCCTGCGACGTTCTTGTTATGCACCATTGAGTAGGCGAAGTCACGCGCGGATGCGGCGGAACTCATGCCCGCACCGGGCGTCTCACCGCGCGGCGATACCCTTGCGCCGCGTAAGAGAGGCGCCTCCTACAGCTTCGGAGGCGCCTCTTTTTGCTTAACCTACATGAGGGAAATGGAACTGGAGCCATGGCAAGGTGCTGCCCCGTCATGCCCCGTTTCTACTTTCATGTTTGCAACGGCCACGGCTTCGTTGAGGATGACGAGGGGCAGGAACTGCCGGATCTGAGCGCTGCCCGAAACGCAGCGATCAGGAGCGCCCGCGACATTATGGCGGCCGACGTCAAACGTGGCGCGCTCGATCTGTCGTCCTTCATCGAGATCGAGGACGAAAGTCACAATCTTGTGCATACCGTCTGCTTTGGTGAGGCCCTGGACCTAACCCAGCACCATAGTAACCGGTAGTCCGCTCACTTTTCGCAGAGGCACCCGCATACGTATGTATGCGACGCGTCGGACTACATACTTATGCGCGCCCTTAACCGCGCGTTGCTCCGAATCAGTGAAGCCTGACCCTGTTGAATCCGGGAAACAAAAACAACAAGCCGGGAGGAAACATGGTTCAACGTAAATACGAGTTGATCCCAACTCGTCACTTCACCCCCGAGGGCAAACCGCTCTGGCAGTTGCGGGCGCTGATCGACTTTGCGCGCGTGAAAGCCGGCGACCTCGGGGGTCTTATCGAGGGCGAACACAACCTGCCGCATGACGGGCTGGCCTGGGTTTATCCCGGCGCCGTGCTCTATGGCGACGGCTACGTGTCGGACGGCACCCCCATAATCCCCGTTGCCGTGCGGCCGATCATGCCGGAGCTGCCATCGAGCGGGCCAGGCGCCGGGCGGCCTCGAGCGCCGCATCTGCGACCGCGACGGCGGCCCGTTATCTGGTGAGGTTGGCAAAGCGCGAGCGGCCGGATCCCGACGCCCCGCCGGGATCCGGCCGCTCCCGACGCCGTAGCCGGCATCAGTCGAGATTGTTGTTGGTCGACTTGTCCGGGTTCGACACCGGTGTTTTCACGCCGTTGATCTCACGTACATGATAGCGGTCGTAATTGCCGCCCTCGATCTGGCGCACGAACTGCGCGCGCGTCATCTCATCGCCCGTGCGATTGTCGCGGAAGCGCTCGTTGCGCCCCGTCTCGCTTTCCCGCGTCACTGTCACCCGCTTCGGCATGTCTGCCTCCCTTGGTCTGTGGAGAGCCGATGTAGGTATCAGGCGCACTTCGAACAATGGACGAACACTTATTGCGGCTCCAACAACGCGGTTGCTTCCCCAGTTCGGCTCAGCCACTCTATCCCGGCGCCACTCAGGCGCGCGTGGGCGTGATCGTGGAGGCTTTCTCAGAGGGGGAGAAAGGCCGTGGCGGCTCAAGACCTTTGGTTGAAAGCGGTTTGGGACAACATCCGCCGCACCTCACCCGAACTTGTCTACCTTTACGCGAGCTATTTTCGCCGGAACGCGCGGAAGTTTCGCGCTATCTCGGAAGGCCCCACCCTGTTCCACCGTGCCACCTTCGCGGCGGCGCTGGGCTCTGTATGCATCCTGGCATCCTATGCCGCTGTGCTGATGGATCCCGCCAAAGATTTTCCCGGTTTGATGAGCGCTGAGAAGCGCGCGGTTTGGGCCGCTCTGGTGCCGGTGCTTGCCGCATTGCCAATGTACTGGCTGTTGCGGCGATACTCGAAAGAGCCGATTTTCTTCACCTTCCTCAATCTTGGTTTTGTCACCAGCACGGCAGTGATGGTGATCCCCACCATCATTGGCCTTGCCGGGTTTCACGCCTCATCGATGGACACCGACTTTGCCAATCTTCGTGCCGGCCGGGCCGATGGCACGGCCCTCCACGAGGTATTTTGCGGCAGTCTCGAAAAGCAGGCCATACACTTGTCTCTCTTGTATCAGCAGGAACGCATGGCCCCTCAGCTTGAGCAGGCCCATGCCCGAATGCTCGCTGGCAGGCAGGAAGTAGAGGCCAGTCGGCGGGAAACCGATGCCATGATACAGCGGCTTCAAATGGCGGGCGGCCCGTCACCAGCCAACAAGGCGCTGATGGATGAATACATGGCCGGGATGCAGCAACGCCTGGAAGTCACGCGGCGCGAGCTTGCCCGAACCAAGGAGACGACTCGCCTGCTGGTGGCGAACATAGATTTGATCGAACGCTCGACCGCCATGGTCGAAGAGCAGGTTTTTACGCCATGGCGCTTTGCCAAGGCTTATCCGGTAGCAACTTTGTTCCTCGCAATCGCCTGGATAGTCGGGGTGCTCCTATGGCTTTTTGCCGCAGTCATCTGCTGGGCGCTTGTGGTCAAGGTACAGCAAACCAAGTGGCGTCGGAGATTGGTTGGCAGTGTGGTTGTCGCCTTATTTGCCACGACCATGGTCAGCTTCGGCGCTCTTCGTTCCGGCGTGTTGGAGAGCTTTGCTAAGGAAGAACAGAGCTTGGCAGCTCTCCAAGGACAGTTGCAGGCCCGCTTCCAGCTTATGGGATCAATGTGCCCTCGACTCGACAATCAGGGGCTTTGGTGAGGCCATTGGGGGAGCAGGCCATGATGGACGCGCCGCATAAAATCGTGCTCAGGAAGAAATTATGAGCGTCGAAGAACAGGCGCTCAGCTCGGCGGGCGACGTTATCCGTCGCTCCCTGCCTGAAGCGGTCTATCTCTTTGCGAGCTTCTTCCAGCGTAAGGCGAGAAAGTTTCACGCGATTTCCGAGCGCGGTACTCTGTTTGCCCGCGTCACCCTTACCGCCGCCCTGGCGCTGATCTGTGCCCTCGCGGGCTACCTCGTCATGCTGCTCGATCCCTTCAACGGCATCGAGGGGATCATGGGCGCTTACGAGCGTGCCGCGTGGGCCGCGCTGATCCCGTTGATCGCCGTGCCTCCGATCTGCTGGCTTTTGGGGCGGCATTCCGACAAGCCCATTTTTTCAACCTTCCTCAACCTTGGCCTTGTCACTAGCACGGCCCTGACGGTCATTCCCGGCATAATCATCTTGGCGGGAGCCAATGCGTCGGCGCTGGCCGCGGATATCGGTAAGCTTCGCACCGGCCGGGCCGAGGGCACGCCTGTCCACCGGGTCTATTGCGGTGGCATAGAAAGACGCGCCGAGATCGGTGCGGCGATGCGTGATCTCAATCGCATTGCGGCGCAGCTTATGCGCAATACGCGCGAGATTCAGGCGAACACCCGGCAACTCGCGCGAAACCGCGTTGAGGTCAACGCGGCTGGTCAGGAGATGCTTCGTGCCCGCGCGGCCGGCGAGCCGGAACATGCTCAGGTGGCCGCGCTGTTCGCGGCGATGGAGCGCGGACGGGGAGTTATGGAGCGCGGGCTGGCCATTCAGGAGCGAAGTCTCGAAATTAACCGTCGCAACCTCGATTTGATAGACCGGTCAATTGACCTTGAGATGGAGCAGACGAAAGCGCCGCTGCGCCTTTTCGCCGGTTACCCGGTCGCAACCGCCTTCCTGGCTATTGGTGTATTCGCCGGTTTGATGATCTGGCTTTTCGCTGGCGTGAATGCCTGGCTGTTGATCGTGACGCCGCAGCCGACGCGCAAGCGAAAGATCCTACTCGGAACTTCGCTTGTCATCCTTTTCGTGACGCTGTGGATAGGCTTCGGCCTGCTCCGTTCGGGCTTTCTCGAAGCACTGATCCAAGAGACACCGTCGCGAGAGATGCTTCTGGCGCAGACCAAAACTCAATTCGAAGAGGCTGCGCCGATGTGCGGGAAGCTGAACAACTATGGGTTATGGTGACGCCTGAGTTGCTCGTTACCTCTCCACCCTACACAGGGTTTCTTGAAGCTCTCCCGTGTCAGCGGCCGACGAGCTCAGCCCAGATTGCGTCACCAAAGCCCTTTGGGATCGAGGCGGCAGAAGGCTAGGTTCTGCGCTTCCTCGCGCAGCATTCGCCGCGACTCTTCAATGCCTAAGCGTGTCTGAAAACTGCGGTTTGAAGCAGCATTAAAAAACCAGAGAAAGAAGGCTACCGAGGCGACGATCGCTAGCAGCAGTCTAACAGCCATAGCGGCCCGTCCAGAAAAAGCAAAATATATTGGGCGCCGCTCCGGCCCAGCGCCCACAGTGTCACATTGTCATTGAGAGGGTTTAGAAGGACAAAGCCGATAACCAGCGCAAGGTGGATGACAACGAGACAAAGCGTAGTCAGCAGGCGTACGGGCAGCGGCGTTTCCGACTGCATCAGGAAGCTATTTCCGTTGAGCTTCAGGTAACTTGGAAAGAGGTCGGCCAAGATCGGCCACTGCCGCAGCGCGATGGCTTTCGCGTCCTCGTAAAATCCCCCCATGCGCCTTGGCTAAGCTCTGTATGCATGAGAGTCTACATCAGCTCTGCGTAATTGCCACGAAAACGCACGAGGCTTGACGCGAGTCGCATCATCCTTGGCGACTCAATGCGCATATTGCGCCCTGCATAAATGTGATTTTTGGGACTCACACGGGGGAAACCACACCGAAAAAATACCAGTTCGTTAACTTATTGCTCGCGTCCAAGGATGCGAAGGCGGATGATCGGAATGCAGTCAAACTGACTTTGCCAAGCTGAGGTGGAGTTAACGATGGACCCCGCAGGTTTCCCTATATGGCAGCAACTCGCCGAAGCCTGGGGGCCTCTTGCCGGCCTGATTCTCACTCTGAGTGTTGCCGCGATTTGGCGCGGCCCCGCCTGGCTCGCCGCCTACACAGCGCATAAGGTCGGACTGTCCGAGCAGGATCGCCTAGACCGCGCCCTTGAGATCAAGCTCGAATATCTGGCGCTGCGCACTCGGAGAATGAAGGCGGAGATTGATGGCCAGGTATCCGCCGTGCCAGCGCTTCAGGCGGAAACTAGCCGCACAACGACGCGAGTCGAGCAGCCGACAGCCTCGGAGAAAGTGTCCAAGGCGGCGTGATGGTTTAAGGATTCGGACTTTTTGGCCCGCGAGAGGGGCGTAGAAGGTTGGCGATCAATTTGACCGTATAGGTGACCGGCGCAAAATATACCTGCACATCTTCTTTAACGATTTCACCGAGGTTAAGTCGGGATTTCAAATCGGCCTTATCGTTTGCCATCGTAACCTCATCCGAAGATTTCTGTCCAAGATTGCCGAACAATATAAACGAGGCAGATGATCCCATCAAGCCCAAGCAAGGTATATTCAAAAAGCCTCATTCCGATTACGACATATGGATGAAAGTCATCCTCAAGGGCGTGCGCCAAAATAGAAACGAGCCAAGCCACCACGAAGACGGCCGCGAACAGCACCGCGCCAATTGCAATATGGGCTAAAATTCTTGCTGCCGTAATTGCACCTTCTTTTATATTCGCCCGTGCCATGCCTCCTCAGCCCCCTTGCCCTTCGTAATACGCCACCTTCTCCAGCTTCACCGGCTTCATGCCGCCGATCACGGCGAGCGCCTCTCCATCCGGCATCGCGAGCAGCTCGTCGGGCGTCATCAGCGCGCGCGGGGCGAAGCTTTCGCCTTCGCTTTGCCCGCCGCCGCCATTGGCGTTGCGCTGGCGGTTGCGGCTTTGGGTACGCACCGTCGTTGTGCCGAGCAGCTTTGAGACATACTCCGCGCTGGCATGGTCGTTGACGCCGAGCACATGCACCACCGCCGCCGTGCCGAGGATGCGCTCCCAGCCTTTGCCGTAAGTGTCTTCAAGATGCTGGAGCGTTTGCACCACGATATGCAGATGCACGCCGAGCGCGCGGGTCAGCGCCATGTCGGTCAGCACGCGCTCGAATTTCCCCAGCATGGGAAACTCGTCCAGCACCGTATGAATCTGCGGCCCGCCTTCCACCTCGCGCAGCAGCTCCATCACATAGACATAGATGAGCCGCGCCCACCGGCTCACCGTCGGAAACTGGACGGCCGGCGTCACCAGATAGAGCGTTGAGACGCGTTCCTTGAGCTGGCGCGGATCGAATGTGGTGCGCTCGGTCGCGGCGAGGATCTGCGGCACCCTCAGAAAGCCGATATTGACGTTGAGGGTTTCGAGCATCGAATAGCTCATGCGGCTGGCGTCGCTGTCGCGCGCCTCGCGCAGTGACCTCGCCACCGCCTGGACCTCGCCGTCGCCGGCCGGATTGGCGGCCATGGCTTCGACCACCCAATCCTCAACCTGGTCGCGCACGACATCGCGTAGCGTGCGCAGATTGCGCTCCTCGGCCGCGTAGCAGTCCGAGGTCGCAATATGAATCAGGAGGCCGACCAGAATCTTCCGCGCCGCCGTATCCCAGAAAGGGTCGCTGGAATTGGGCGCGGGCACGAATATCGCGTCGGCCAGCCGTTCTGCGCGCACCACCAGAAACGGATCGTCAGGTTTGAGCAGATCGAGCGGGTTGATGGCGCCCGACTCCATCCCGGTCTGGCCGAATGGATCGAGCACCGTGACCGGCCCAAGGCTGGCCCGGTGCGCGGCGGTCTCTTTGGCCGCCTCGCCATTCTTGATGTCGAAGATGAAAACCGAATCCCGGTCCGCCGACCGCAGCAGCATGGGCGCGATCGCGCAGGTGAATTTGCCTGACCCCGGCCGACCCACGATGACACGGTGCCCCTCACCGCCGAAGCAGGCGAGATGGTCCAGCCGCGGCGCCTCGCCATTGGCTTCGACAAAGCGCGCCCGCCCGAGGAAGGTATGGCCGGTGATTGCTTCCGGCTGGCTCGGATCGATAATGCCCCCGGCTGCAAGCCGGTCGAGCCAAGCCCATTGCGCCGACCCCTGGACGGTCGACGGCGGCTGATACGGATTGCGGTTCCGGTCGGCGGCTTTGAGCAGCACGCGCCGGATCTTCGGCGGTCCGAGCGGATACCCGATGAGAAAGCCGTCCTTGCGGTACGGGGTGCGCGCGGGGCTGATGAGCTCCAGCCGATACTCCCCCTTGAAGGGGGTACGGACGAAGGGGCCGAACTGGCTGATGAACTTGCGAACCTCGGCGGGATCGCCGGCCTGGTCCCCCGGCTCGGCAACGGTCGCCCAGACCGAGCCGTCGTCGTCTTCCTCCGTCTCGATGATCGGAAAGCCGTCATCGGTCACTTTCGGGAACTGCAACCCGCCTAGGGGATGCTGCACCGGGATACCCCGGCGCCATTGCTCAAAAGCCGCCTGGGCGCACATCGCCTCGCAGAACCAGATGGCGGCGTTGAAGGTGAAGCGCGGCACGGGATATTCGACCTGAAATCCGTCAGCCCCGCTGTTGCTGCGGAAGGGGGTCAACACCCGCAGCCGCAGCGCCCCGGTAAAAAACGGGTGGCTGGCATTAAGCCAGCGCGGCACCCGAACCTCGCTGCTGAAGAGCGGCATCCACTCCCCCGGCGACTCGTCCTCCGACTCCGACTTCCGGTTCGCCTCCTCCCACCGGCTGGTCGGGAAGTTGCAGCGCTTCTTATCCTCGAAGGTCAGCGGGTAGGGAAAGAACTGCCGGACCCGCTCCTGGTCCACTTCCGAAAGCGGCAGTGTCCTTGGTTCCCGAAGCCACCCCAGCATCGCCTACCCCCGTAGTCAGGAAAGTAAGAACCCAGAAGGACTATAAACCTAGCAAAGACGGGAGGAAACAAGTCTTAAGCCGAACTTTACAGACAGGAAGTAGTATTGCATTTTGCGGGGTAGCAAGATGGGTATTTGCACTACGAAAACCCGGAAGGCGGGGTTTCGTCGGGTGCAAATACCGGTCAGCACGAGGGCTGCCCTATGGCTCGGCCACGCGCTCCGGAGGAGGAGCGTCGCAGCGAATGCTTTGCCATCCGGCTCACGCCGGCTGAACGCCTCGCGCTTCAAGAAGAGGCCGAGCGGCTTTCGCTTTCCCCGACGAGCTTAGCTCGCCAGCGGCTGCTTCGCGGCCGCGTGGTGGTGCAAGAGCACCGCCGACTCGACCCCCGGCAGGTGTTCGAGCTCGGGCGCATCGGGGTCAATCTCAACCAGATCGCGCGGGCCTTAAACAGCGGCCAGAATATCAACCCCGCGGCGATCGAGGCGGCGCTTGCCGAGCTGCGCACGCTGCTTGCTCAGATCGTTCGGCCGAGCGGGGACGCCCCCGCTGGCGGTCCCGAAGCCGGGACGGGCGGTCGCGTTGGCGAGTCGCGCGAGGCCGAAGAGGCCGCACCGTCGCTCCCCCAAAATGGGGATGACGCCGACCCCGCACCAACCCGGCCGACAGCAGCGGCGCACATAAACAAACCGCCCACGGGGGCACCCCGTGGTTCCTAAGATTGCCAAGCGGGGCGGCTCGTTCAAAGGCGCGGCGGCCTACTATCTTCACGACAAGGGCGCGGCGACCAATAGCCGCGTGGCCTTCTGCCAGACTGAGAATTTGCCGGTCGCTGAGCCCGAGCTGGCTTGGCGCTGGATGGCCTACACCGCCAAGCATGCCGGAATTCTGAAAGCGGACGCCGGGGTAGGGGCGACCGGCCGGAAGATGAGCAAGCCGGTCTATACCCTGTCGCTGTCCTGGTCGCCGGAAGACTCGCCCAGCCAGGCCGAGATGATCGAGGCCGCCCATTCCGCGCTCAAGGCGCTGGGCTTGTCCAAATGTCAGACCCTGCTTGTCGCCCATAACGACGAGCCCCACCCGCATATCCACGCGCTGGTTAATCTGGTGGACCCGGATACCGGCAAGGTCCGGGATCCGGGGATGGACAAGCGCAAGCTGTCGCGCTGGGCCGAGGCTTACGAGAAGGGCCAGGGCAAGGTGCGTTGCGAGCAGCGCGTCGAGAACAACGCCCGCCGCGACCGGGGCGAGCCCGCCCGCGATACCGCCTCGCTGTCCCGCCAGGACATCGAGCAGGCGCGGCAGATCGAGAAGGAGATTCTCGCTGGACGGCAGCAGCGGCTTTTGAAGGCGCAGCGCCTGGAGCGCGAGGCGCTGAAAAAGGACGCTGAAGAACGCGCAAGAGCGATCCGGGCCGAGCTGAAGGAACGCTATCGGCCGGAATGGGTCGCCTTCTACAAGAAGCTGCGTCAGGACGCCCACGACGTCGCCAACGCCCGCCGTAGCGTGCTTGCCGCCATGCGCGTGGCCATCAAGGAGCGGGCACGGCTGAAGCCGGACGGCCGCGCCGGCATCGGCACCATCATCGCCTATACAATCAGCGCCCGCGCGCTCGACAATGCGCTCAAACAGGCCGAAGACCGCGAGCGGGCGGCGCTACGTCAGCGGATGAATGACGACCGGCGCCGCATGGTGAAGCAGGTCTGGGACAGCCATCGCCGCGAATCTCGCGTGCTCGACAAGGCGCAGTCCAAAGAGCGCAACGCGCCGCTGCCGCATCATATAGCCGATGACATTAGAAAGCGGGCCGAGCTCGAGGCGGCGCTGCACCGGCGAAATGAGGAAGCGCGATGGGCAGCCGAGCTGCAACGTCAGCGGGACGAGGCCGCGCGGCGTGAGGCCGAACGGCTCGCCCGCCGCGATCCAACGCGGCCCGAGCGCCCGGTGCGGCTGGACCTGCCGCAGCCCGGCGATCCCACCGACACACCCCCGCCCGACGAAGCCACCCGCCGCCGCGAAGCGCTCAAGGCCGAGTTCCGCCGCCAAGCCGACGAGATCACCCGCCGCCGCAAAGAGCGCCACAAGAAAGACCGGGATCGAGACCGGGAACGATAGACCTGTCGCCGGATGGAGGCCCGCCGCGACAGGATCACGAAGAGCCCTCCCCGTGGAGCAGCAGGCCGCGCTATGTGCCGCGCTGGCGGCGTAGGCGCGGGCCGAGGCCGCGATGATCCAAAAAAATTTGATGGTAGAGGTTCGTACTTCGTTCCGTTATATCGGGCCGAAAGAGAGTGGTGTTCTATGGCTGAATCACGTCCCTTCCTTGGTGAGACGCACGACCGGAATCACGCCTTTCCCGATATTGAAGAGCTTGAGCTTACCGTGGTGCAGGACAAGTTCGGGCATTACACGCGGCACGGTCAGCCCCGAGAAAGCCGCTACACAAAAGGTGACATCCCTCGCCACCTTCCGTGCGTGAACCCCCGCTGCCAGCAAGGCGGCCTCGACCTGCAACGGATCGTCATGTTCTGGCGGGAAGGGCAGAGTACGGTTTATTGCAATGGCCATGAGGGGACGCCAAAAGGCCGCCGCAAAGGCGATCCATGCGAAAATCGCTTCGATATCACCCTCGCGATCAAGCGCAGTGGAAAGGACGGCTGAATGCCACGGCGCGAACCTCTCCTTGGTTATCTTCGCGGCACCTACGCCAACGGCTCCCCCGCGCTGGTTAGCGTCTATAAGGCGGGACGCGGCTACCGTCTGAGCGGTGTCGGCTCCGATCATCTCTGCCACCCCTCGGTTCGCAACATCGAGGCGGTGAAGCGGGAGGCATTCCACGTTTATGGCGTGGACATTGCTGAGTTTGACCCGCGGTAGGGCTCAGCGGAGGGTATGATGTCTGCCGAGCGAGGCCATACCAACCGGGGAAAATGGTCGGAGTCCAATGTACCGCATAAGGGCTGGTCTTGCTCCTTTGTCGAAGACTTAGGCGAACCGTCAGCCACCTGTGAAATGTGTGAAAGCGTTGAAATACGGTACGTCCACAACATGGAACATCCGGATTATCCGGGGTCGCTTGGGGTCGGCTGTATCTGCGCCGAGCACATGGAAGAAGACTATGTGAGACCCCGGCAGCGGGAGAAGCGCTTGAGAAATGAGGCGCGTCGCCGTGCCAATCTACCCCAACGCAAATGGTCGATCTCGCGAGCGGGAAACCCCTACTTGAATGCCGAAGGATTCAACCTCACCGTTGTGCCCGCGAGCAGCAGCGGCTTTCAACTAGTGGTAAAAAATCAGGAGTCCGGCCTCAGCAAACGGGGCAGAGCAACCTACGCTTCCGTGCAAGCCGCCAAGGCTGCGTCGCCTAACGCTCTGCTCTGGGCGCAGAAGAAGCTCTCTTCCTGATAGCGTGATAAGCGGCGGTCGTAGTCCGGCCGGCCTGGGAGCATGATAGAAAATCGAGGTCCACGTCACTCAGGCGGCGCCGGACAAGGAGAAGCGGGCTGCGTTATGTCCCGCGCCGAGGCCAAGGGGATCTAAGGTCTGTCTGCAAGCGAATCGGGAATAGGGTCGCGCATAGCTTGTCCCCGGACCCCACAAGATCGGCCTTTCCAGACAGACGCAGATCCCCAAGCCGTCTTATACAACGGGGCAGGGTGGACTAGCTTTCGCTCAATCGATAAAAACTAGTCCATATAAAACCACATATATATCAAACAGATAGCACTAGAATGGACTATGTACGTCTTTTGTACTGGAATTTAGTCCACCACCGTGGTACAAGTGGGGTATCAGATGAGAGGGCGTTGTGGCTGAACCGAAAACATTCAGAGGGACTGATGAGTTTATTGCGCTGGCGCGCCTTGCGCTGAGTGAGCGTCAGCAGGACGTACCGCTCTATCTCGGCAAGGTAGCGCGCCGCTACCGAGTAAGCGCCCCGGAACTAGCAGAGGAGATCGGCGCACTCTTGAAGAATGCGTCAGGTCGCAGTTCGGCCTTGCGCCGTGAGACGGCGTTCCCTCTGCCCGTTGATAGCGACTCCAGACTTCACTTGGTGCGAATGGAGCAGCCCACTCGGGAAATGCCGGAGCCTGTATATGCGCCGGAAGTAGCTCGCGAAATCGAGACAATCATCCGTGAGCGTCAGCAAGCCGAACGCCTCGCCGACGCTGGGTTGGAACCGACCAGGTCGGCCCTCTTCATAGGCCCGCCTGGCGTAGGCAAAACGATGTCGGCGCGCTGGATCGCCTCGCAACTCGATTTACCGCTGCTCATCCTCGACCTGTCGGCAGTCATGAGCAGCTTTTTGGGGCGCACCGGAAACAACGTGCGAGCCGTGCTAGATTACGCCAAGCGGCAGAGCTGCGTCCTGTTGTTGGATGAGCTGGACGCCATCGCCAAGCGGCGAGACGACGCGACCGAGATCGGCGAACTGAAACGGCTCGTCACGGTGCTCTTGCAGGAGATTGACGAGTGGCCCGCCGATGGCCTTCTGCTCGCCGCGACCAATCACCCTGAACTGCTAGATCCTGCGGTGTGGCGCAGGTTCGATTCAGTAGTTTCGTTCCCGCCTCCGCAGCGGAGTGAGGTCGAACGGGCGATCTATGAGTATCTGGGCGGCGAAATCGAAATCGGCCGGGAATGGATTGACATCATGTCGATCATCTTCGGCTCCATGAATTTTAGCGATATCAAGAAGCGGGTGATGGGGCTTCGTCGAGATTCAATGATGAACAATCGCGATATCGGTGAAGAGGTGGAGGATTTCATTCGTCGTCTGGTGAAGGCCTTGCCCCACGCTGATCAAATCTCTCTGGCGACCAAATTGTACGCAATTGAGGGCGTCTCGCAACGACGCGCGGCGGAGATCACTGGCGTAAGCCGCGATACGCTTCGCAAGCGAGAGTCAATTAAGGAAACCAAAACCGACGCCCGGGAGGGGACGCATGGTTGAGAGAAAAAACTTTTTCCTAGGCAAAGGTGAGAGACTTACTGAGCCGGTTACGCCCTCAGGTCGCAAGCTCGATAAGGAACCGCCCTATACGTATGAACAAGCGCGTGCGCGTCTCGCGCCGATGCTCGATCAGACGATACGCGCTTTCGCTGAGTTGCCCCAAGCGGCAAAGCCCAAGGGCGAAGTGGTCGGCGGGGTGGTGCTAAACCCAGAATATATCGCCAAGAGCTACTATCCGGAGAAGGTGCTGAAATTCTACGGGCTTAAGGCGGTTGGCAGTAGGCCGACCCTGGTCACCCCGGAAAGACGCAGCCGCGACCGTGTCCCCGAAGAGAAGCCTACGACGAAGCTTTTCGTCGCCGGCGCAACAAGCAACTTCCGGCGTCTGCTGGCCGATATTGAGCGCGGTTCGATTGAGGAAGCGGTGCAAGCCGATCTGACCGCGCTGGAGCAGATTGATCCCATCGACGCGCAGGCAAAAATCAAGGGCAGGTTTTCGGAGCTTGAGGTTAGCCCGCTCGAAGCAGTGCTTCACGCCAGCGAGTTCCGCGGCGATCTGTACATCATTGAGGCATTCCAGGAGTACGTCGCCTCCTTTGGACTAGAGGCGGACCTGGAGCATCGCTTCCATGCAGGCGGCCTCTGCTTCCTCCGCATGATGGCTCCGCGCGAGTTGCTTGGCGAGATTGCGCAGTTTTCTTATCTGCGCGCGCTGCGCGAAATGCCGAGATTGCGAGATCTGTTTCCGCTGCGCAGCCTCAAGGCCAAAGCGATTGGGCATGTCACGCTTCCATCCGCGCCCGCCGTCGACCCTAATGTGCGGGTTGCGATTTTCGACGGCGGGATGCCCGAAGGTACACTTCTGGAGCCGTGGGTGACGCGCTTCGATCCGCCGGGAATCGGCGCTCCGGTCCAAGAAGCTCTCGATCACGGTTACGCCGTGACCAGCGCGGTTCTCTTCGGTTCTCACAAACCGGGCGAGGCCCAGCCGCCGTTCGCGAACGTCGATCATATCCGCGTTTGGGATGTGAATTCCGGCGCCGATCCGCTGGAGCTCTACGACGTTCTCGAGCGGATCAAAAATACGCTCGATAGCTCGCCGAAGTATGATTTCATCAATCTCAGCTTGGGGCCGTCGCTGCCGATTGAAGATGACGACGTTCATGCGTGGACGGCCGTGCTAGATGAATATCTGGCCGATGGGTCGTGCGTTGCAACCGTTGCAGTTGGCAATGACGGCGAGGCGGACGCAGATGAAAAACTCAACCGGGTTCAGGTGCCCGCCGATACGGTTAATGGCCTTGCGGTCGGTGCCAGCGATTGCGAGGAAAAGGTTTGGAAGCGGGCGAGCTACAGCTCGGTTGGGCCAGGGCGCAGCCCCGGCGTTATCAAGCCGGACGTGGTGGCGTTCGGCGGATGCCCGGACAGGCCTTACATGGTGCTCGACCTGAATTCCGGTACAACCCTCGTCCCCCAATGCGGCACAAGCTTCGCCTCACCGCATGCGCTTCGGATCGGCACGGGCGTAAAGGCGAACTTTGGCGGCTCGCTTGAAGCTTTGGCCGTCAAAGCATTGCTGATCCATACTGCTGAGGAAGGGCAAGAACCCCAATCTGATATTGGTTGGGGTCGCGTTCGCGACGATATTGATGAGATAGCAGTTTGCCCAGACGGATCAGTACGCGTTGTTTACCAGGGCGAGCTAACCGCCTCAAAATACTTGCGAGCGGCGATCCCGCTTCCCGACGAGGACTTAAAGGGCAAGGTCAGGATTAAGGCGACGCTCTGCTATACGACCGAAATCGATTCCGCACACCCAGGCAACTACACGCGGAGCGGGTTGGAAGTGTTTTTCCGTCCGCATGATGAGCGTTTTGAGCCCAACGCCATGCACCCGAAAACCGAACGGTTCTTCTCGCAGGCCAACCTCTACGATCACACCGAAGAATCGATGCGCCGCGACGCGCATAAGTGGGAGACGTGCCTGAATGGCGAGGCCCGCAAGCTCGGAAAGAGCTACAAAAACCCGGTCTTTGATATTCACTATATCGCGCGCGATGAAGGCCATGCCGAGCGGCAGAGCCTGAAGATCAAATACGCGCTGGTTATCACGATCGAGGCTCCGCGCCACGCGGACCTCTACGACATGATCGTGCGCAAATATCGCAACATCCTTGAGCCGATGTTGCCGTTGCAGGTGCCCGTGCAGATACAACAAGGCTAGTGCATGGATTCTGGATTTAACGACTTTATCCTGCCGTCTTTCTGGACCCACTAGCGACCCCTCCGGGCCGGGCTCAAGCGCATTCCGGCGCCGGAACCTCGCTGCGCGAGTTTGCCGCCCATTCGGGTGATGATCTTCCCTCCCTCCGCTCGGCCTGTCGCATAAGGCGCGTGCCGCGCCAGTTGACGCTTCGCCACGTTGCTTGCTTTCCACTGCGGGTGTTCCCCCTGCGCGGCGCTAGGCCCGCGGCTTCGCCGCGCCTTCGGGCATTGGCCGGTTTCCCCAACCTTCCTCCGTTGCGCTCCGTGCAGGCCGGGTGATCCCCCTCCGGCCAATGCGGCCAGCGCCTTTCCTCCCCCTGCTCGCCGCATGGCAGCGGTTGCTGTGCGCAACCCAAACACAATCGAGGATCAGATGAGACAGACCGCACGAACTGCCCGGAGGGCGCAGCCTGAGCCGCAACCGAGGCCGAGGCCAACACACCGGCTCTATCAGGTGACGGGGAACGGCAATGACGCCTTCTGGCGCGAGATCGGGGCTGCGTGGCCCAACAAGGACGGGCATGGCTTCAGCATCAGCTACAATGTGATCCCGCTGCATGGGCGGATCGTCATGCGCCGTATCCGCGAGCGTGCCGAGGACGGGGGGCAGCAATGACCCCCAAACTCTCAGCCGCCAAGAAGCCTCGTGCAGCTCAGGCCGCGCGGGGCAGAGCGGCCAAAGCGAAACCCGCTAAATCGACGAAGGCGAAGCAGGGAGCGCGTGACGGTCGCCCCGCAAAGTCCCGTTCAACTTGGCACCGGCTGACATGGTGCGGCGTTCGGCTAGCCTTCCGCTATCAGCCGACCTCGTTGGGGGGCTATTATGCCCATCTGGAAGTCCGCGTGATGGCCTCGCCTGAGGGAAGGCCGATCCCTATCACTGACACTGATTATCGATCCCGCTTTGTGTTCCCCCCCGAGGTAGAGGAAGCAGGCGGCGCAACCGCTTATCTGCGCCACTGGCTGGATCGGGAGGCGAAGAGCGTTGCTTACCAGCGAGCGCTGGCACGCTGGCGGCAACCGGAGCTTTTCTAGCTCCCGTCGCGCCAAGCATACACGGTGTTGACCTTGCCCTTCATCGTGACCCGTCCCGCGAGGTAGAGTCCTAGCCGCTTGGCTACGCGCGCCCCGTGATCCGAGACAGTGATCGCCACCATTCCGGCAGGTTGTGTCGCCGCGAGATCGGCGGCGTAAGCTTGTAGCATCGGCTTCGCGAAACCGGAGCCGATCAGCCATGGCGCGACGCTGTAGTTGAAGAGATAGAGATAGTTTTCGCCGCCCGGCTTGAGGGGCGCGACTGGCAGCGCGAGCTTGCCTCGCGCCAGTTCCTCTGGCCGCTGCGCCAGCGACTCGAATGTCTCGCGCGAAATTGGATGCCAAGCCGTATAGCCCCTTGGCGAAAGCTGATCACTGGGCGACCCTTCACGCGGTAGCAGCCCCCACAGCCGAAAGCCTTGGGGAAATTGCGCGAGCGCGGCATCGAGCCGCGCTTTTTCCACACGGTCGGCCTTATCTGGATATGAGGTCCAATCCGCCGCGAGAACCGCTGCCGCAAAGCGCCGCCATTCCTCATCATGGATGATGCGCTCAGGCGGCAGCAACCGGACCGCCTCTGGCAACTCGCTACTCGCGGGTGCAAAGGCTTCTGCTTGGCCACTGGGCCGACTAGTCGCGGTTTCAATTTCCATTGCCCGGGATCATCGCCCAATACTGAAAATCCGGGAAGGGACAAGCCGCTGGAGAAAGGGGCGGCTGTCGCTGGGGTCGGCTAACCCCAATTCGATTTGCGCTTACGCAGCGCTTACACACCCGTAGGCGAAAAGCCTTGTCCTGCCGGACAAACTGATAGAATCTGCACTCGATTATTTGTCAGGCGCGCCTGAGGGCGGAACGCCAGATTTACACACTTTCTTACACACTTGCGTAATGACCCGAAATTTGCTATTAGAATCAAGTCTCTGCTAACCCCAAGAGGACTCAAAATCGAGTTCCGCAAGGAGTGCCGGTTCGATTCCGGCCGGGGGCACCATTCCACGCTTTATTTGACGAGGTAACCGAAGTTGAGCGTAAAGCTCGATCCGGCCGCCATATTGCCCTTGGGCCTGATTCGCATGTGGGTGACCGCGGGATCGACGCCGGCGGCGTTCGCGGTCGGTACGTAGGTCCAGGTCGTTCCCCCGTTGTTGGAAAATTCGAGATCGTCGGTGGTGCTCGCGAGGCCCGAGAAGGTGTAGGTCGCCCCGCTCGATCCGGCGCCGAACAGGATCGGGCCGGTGGCAGCTGGAAGGTTCGCCACGTAGAGGCTGAGATTGGCCGGCGTCGCATCGGTGACGAGGATGCTGCCGCTGGTCACCGGCACCCCGCCCGGATTGGCGACCGTGACGGTATAATAGACATAGCTGCCGGGGATGAGCTTGGGGTTGGTCGTGTCGTTGAGCGGATCGCTGTAGACGGCGCTGGCCTTCACGATCGTCAATGGGGCCGAAACCTGGATCGTCGCCGAAGCCGGATCGAGCGAGG
>JANPKL010000147.1:0-17128 GCA_031425975.1 Sphingomonas sp. | reverse complement strand
GAGAAATTCTCCTTAGTGAGGGGGCGAGTGTCGCCATGGATGTGAAGAAGATTGCGCTGCTGGTCGGAGCACTGCTGATTGCAGCGGTAACGGCCGTCATGGCCAAGAACATGTTCACCGGAGCCGGTGCGCCCGAGGCCAATGCCTCGGCGGTGCCCCAGGGGCCGCGGATCCTGGTGGCGCGCAAGCCCCTCCAGGTCGGGACGATCGTCGATGCGGAGAGCTTCGCGTTCCAGCCCTGGCCCAAGGAACTGGTCCAGCAGGCCTATTTCGCGGAAGGCGCGCCCGACGGCGACGTCACCAAGCTGATCGGCATGGTGGTCCGCAACCCGATCACCGCCGGCCAGCCGCTGACCCGCGGCACGCTCGTCGGTCCGCAGGATCGCGGCTTCCTCGCCGCGGCGCTCGGGCCGGGCATGCGCGCCGTCACGGTGTCGGTCAACGACATCAGCGGCGTCGCCGGATTCGTCTTCCCGGGTGACCGCGTCGACCTGGTCCTGACCCAGACGGTGGCGGGCGGCGGCGACGGCCCCCCGCTCAAGGTGTCCGAGACGATCGTCCGCAACCTGCGCGTCCTGGCGACCGATCAGCGGATCGACAGCAAGGGCGAGGACGGCAAGACCGAGGTCAGGAGCTTCGCCAACGTCACCTTCGAGGTCACCCCCAAGATCGCCGAGAAGATCGCGGTCGCCGGGAGCCTCGGCTCGATGAGCCTCACCCTGCGCAGCCTGGCGGACAATACCGCCGAGCTCGAGCGGATGGTCGCCAGCGGCCAGGTCAAGCTGCCAGCCGGTGCCAATCCCGCCGAAGAGCGCAAGATGCTGCTGGCGATTGCCAATCAGCCGATGGACCAGAGCACCACTTATGCCACCGGCGGCGACGTGTCGCGCTTCCAGCGCCGCACCGTGCCGGCCAAGCCGGCCGACCGCTCGGCCGACGCGGCAAATGCGATCGGTCGGATGACCGGCGAGATGGTGCGTGCGGCGCGCGGTGACCAGACGGTTGCCGGTGGTTCGGCGGGGCCGGTCGGTCCGGTCGTCCGGGTCGCTCGCGGCAACAGTGTTTCCTTCGTTCCTGTGGGGGCTCGTTGAACATGAGCAAGGTTTTCTCTTCCAAGGGTCGGCTGGGCACTGCCCTGGCCGCACTGGCCTTCGGCGCCTCCGCGCTGAGCCTGGCCGCCGCTCCCGCCGCCGCGCAGCCGATGTCGGCCCGCCCGTCGGAAACCCTCAACCTGTCGGTCGGGACCGGCACCATGGTCCGGCTGTCGGCGCCGATGAGCGACCTGTTCGTCGCCAACGACGGTATCGCCGACGTCCAGGTCCGCTCGTCGAACCAGCTCTATGTGTTCGGCAAGGGCCGCGGCGAGACCACGGTCTATGCCACCGACAAGAACGGCCGGGTGGTCTATGCCGCCAACGTCCGGGTCGGCAATAATTTCAGCTCGGTCGACGAGATGCTGCGGATGGCGATGCCGGAAGCCGCGATCCAGGCGACCCCGATGAACAACCTCGTGCTGCTCACCGGCACCGTCGCTTCTCCCGAGGACGCCGCCGAGGCCCAGCGCCTGGTCGCCGCCTATGTCGGTGGCGAGACGCAGGTCGTCAGCCGGTTGCGCTCCGCGGTGCCATTGCAGGTCAATCTCAAGGTCCGCATCGCCGAGGTCAATCGCTCGGTCCTGAAGCAGATCGGGGTCAACCTGATCAGCCGCGATTCGACCGGCGGGTTCAAGTTCGGGATCGGCCAGGGCAATCTCGGTAGCCCTCCCGGTACCGGCAGCTCGCTCCTGCGGGGATCAACCGGCCTGGGCACGACGCTCAGCGCGGCGAGCAAATTGTTTGGGCTCGACCTGCTCGGCGCGCTCGACCTCGCCGAAACCGACGGCCTCGTCTCGACGCTGGCCGAGCCCAATCTGACCGCCCTGTCGGGCGAAACCGCCAGCTTCCTGGCCGGCGGCGAATTCCCGATCCCGGTCAGCCAGGGTCAGGGCGGTGCGGTCACCATCGAATATAAGCAATATGGCGTCGGCCTGGCCTTCACTCCGGTGGTGCTTGCGGACGGCCGGATCTCGATGCGGGTGCGCCCCGAAGTGAGCGAGCTCAGCAACGAAGGCTCGATCCGCCTCAATGGCTTCGAGGTTCCGGCGCTGACCACGCGCAAGGCGGAAACGACGCTGGAGCTGGGCTCGGGCCAAAGCTTCATGCTGGGCGGGCTGCTCCGCGCGAGCAACCAGAATTCGATCGAGAAGGCGCCGTTCCTGGGCGACATCCCGATCCTAGGCTCGCTGTTCCGCTCGAGCCGCTACCGCAAGTCCGAAACCGAGCTGGTGATCATCGTCACGCCGTATCTGGTGCGGCCGGTCAACGGCCAGCTCGCAACCCCGATCGACGGCTACCGAACGCCCCGCGACGGCACCTTTGTCCTTGAAGGCCAGACCTTCAGCGGTGTTTCGGGTCCGCGGCCCGTCGCGGTCACCGCCCGTCCCGGCATGAGCATCGGTGCCGGCGGCGCGAGCGCGGCGGCTTCGGCTGCCCCGGTGCCCGCCCCCGGGTTCAAGCTGTGACGGCCTCGAAGGTTAAGGGATCACATCTCATGACGAACAAGCTTTCCTTCCTGCTGCTCGCTTCGGCGACGTTGGCCGGGTGTCAGGTCCATCGCGGGGTCGATGAGCCCGCTCGCGGCCTGGTCGCGGTCAACCAGCCAGTGGTCAGCCGCGCCGACTATGCGTTCGACGCGGCCGCGCCCGGCGGCAATCTCGATCCGTCGGAGGCCGCGCGCCTCGACGGCTGGTTCCGCGGGCTCGAACTTGGCTATGGCGACGTCATCAGCCTCGACGGGCCCGATGCGCCCGCCGCCCGCGCCGATGTCGCCCGGGTCGCAAGCCGCTACGGCATGCTGGTATCCGAGGGCGCCCCCGTCACTGCCGGGGCGATCGCTCCCGGCGCGGTGCGGGTGGTGGTCAGCCGGACCCGCGCCGACGTGCCGGGATGCCCCGACTGGAGCCGTCCGAGCAACCCCAATTTCAACAATCTGCTGATGAGCAACTTCGGGTGCGCGGTGAACGGCAATCTTGCCGCGATGGTCGCCAACCCCGGCGACCTTGTCAGCGGGCGCGAGGCCACCGGGATCGATCCCGCGACCGGCACCCGCGCCATCCAGTCGTATCGCGCCCAGACGCCGACCGGCGCCGGCGGGCTCAAGGATGTCAGCACCAAGGGGGGCAACTAATGAACGCGCCGTTCCAGGCCCGGGCGGGCCTTCGTGATCCCTTCACCGCCTTCGTCTGCGATGATGCCACCGCCGACATGCTTCGGCCGGTCGCGGTCGAGCATGGCTGGAGCCCGGAGAAGGTCAACAAGGGTGGCTTGCGCAACGCGGTCCAGTCCCTGTCGGTCTCGGCCTCGCCGAATATCCTGTTCGTCGACCTGAGCGAAAGCGCGGATCCGCTGAACGACATCAACGCGCTCGCCGAAGTGTGCGAGCCGGGGACGATCGTGATCGCGGCCGGCGGCGTCAACGACGTGCGCCTGTACCGCGACCTGCTCGCCAGCGGGATCCACGACTATCTGCTCAAGCCGTTCAACGTCGACCAGCTGCGCGATACCTTCGCCAACGCCCAGTCGATCCTGTCCGGCCCGCGCGGCGAATCCCAGGTCGACAAGCCGCATATCATGGCGGCTGTGGTCGGCGTGCGCGGCGGGGTCGGTGCCTCGACCGTCGCCACCAGCCTCGCCTGGATGCTGGGCGACAAGGCGCATCGTTCGACCGCCCTGCTCGATCTCGACATCCATTTCGGGACCGGCGCCCTGGCGCTCGACCTCGAGCCCGGCCGCGGCCTGACCGACGCGATCGAGAACCCGAGCCGGATCGACGGCCTGTTCATCGAACGCGCCATGGTCCGTGCCAATGAGCGCTTGAGCGTGCTGTCGGCCGAAGCGCCGATCAACCAGCCGCTGATGACCGACGGCACCGCTTTTTTCCAGTTGCAGGAAGAAATGCGCAACGCGTTCGAATCGACCGTGCTCGACCTGCCTCGGCACATGCTCATCCAATATCCGCACATGGTCCACGATGCCCATGTCGCGGTGGTGGTGAGCGAGCTGACGCTGGCGGCGACCCGCGACACGATCCGGATCCTGGCCTGGCTGAAGAGCAATGCACCGCAGACCAAGGTCATCGTGACCGCCAATCGCGTCCCTTCGGGCGGCGCGCTGGAGATCAGCCGCAAGGACTTCGAACAGTCGATCGAACGCAAGATCGACATCGTGTTCGGCGAGGACGGCAAGGTCGCCGCCCAGGCCGCCAAGCTCGGCAAGCCTGTGGCGGAGATCGCCAGCGGCAAGTCGGCGGCGCCCTACACCCAGCTGTGCAATATGGTGCTGAGCCATGCCACCGAGGATGGCGCGGGCGATGCGTCCAAGTCGGCCCCGGCCGGATCGCGCAACCTGGTCGACAGCCTGAAGTCGATGCTGGCCAAGCAGCCAAAGGTAGCGGCGGCCGCCTGACCGGCGGTCGTCCTTCCCCCTTCGCGATCAACAAGAGGAACGGCGAATGTCTCTGACGCTCCTGGCCTTCGGCCTGGCAATCTTCGGAGCGCTGGCGCTTGCCGTCATGGCCTTTTCCGGGCCGAGCGCGGGCAAGTCGACCAAGCGCCGGCTCGAACTGATCAAGGAGCGGCACGCCGAAGGTGTGCTCGCGGCCACGGCCAATGCCCAGATCCGCAAGCTGTTCGCCAATCGCAACGGCAACATGGTGGAAAGCTGGGCGTCGACCCTGATGCCCAAGCCCGCACTGATGCGGCAGCGGCTGGACCGCACCGGCAAGTCGATCAGCCTCGGCAAATATGTCATCGTCTGCATCGGCCTGTTCGTGGTGATTGCCGGCGCGGCCACGGCGAAAGGACTGCCCTGGTCGCTCGGCCTGCTGCTCGGCGTGTTCGTCGGTATCGGCCTGCCGCATCTGGTGGTCGGCAAGATGATCACCAAGCGCGTCGCCAAGTTCACGAGCAATTTCCCCGATGCGATCGAGCTGATGGTGCGTGGCCTGCGCTCGGGGTTGCCGATCACCGAGACGCTCGGAATCGTCGCCAGCGAGCTTCAGGGTCCGGTCGGGATCGAATTCCGCATGGTCAGCGACAAGATGAAGATCGGGCGCACCATGGAAGCGGCGCTGCAGGACACGGCCGACCGCCTGGGCACGCCCGAATTCCAGTTCTTCGTCATCACCCTGGCGATCCAGCGCGAGACCGGCGGCAACCTGGCCGAGACCCTGTCGAACCTGGCCGACGTGCTGCGCAAGCGCGCCCAGATGAAGCTCAAGATCCGCGCGATGAGCTCTGAATCCAAGGCATCGGCGATGATCGTCGGCGCGCTGCCGTTCATCGTCTTCATCATGGTGTGGATGATCAACCCCGACTACATGGCCGGCTTTTTCGAGGAAGAACGGCTGATCGTCGCGGGGCTCGGGGCGATGGTCTGGATGGCTATCGGCGTCGCCATCATGGCGAAAATGGTCAACTTCGAGATTTAAGGGGCAGGACGAACATGGCACCGCCAATTTCCGGGCCCACTCTTCTCGGCTTCGACGTCATCTGGGTCGCGACCCTGCTGACGGCGGTCGCCACCATGGCCGTGCTCGTCGCCATCTATGCCGCGACCACCGCGCGCGATCCGATGGCGCGCCGGGTCAAGGCGCTCAACGAGCGGCGCGAGCAGTTGAAGGCCGGCATCGTCGCTTCGACCAACAAGCGCAAGAAGCTGACCAACAAGAATGAGGCGGCCGACAAGGTTCGCGGCATTCTGTCGAGCTTCCGCATGGTCCAGGACAGCCAGCTGAAGGAAATTCAGACGAAGCTCCTGCAGGCCGGGATCCGGACCAAAGACCTGGCCTTCTTCATCATCTTCGGACGGCTGATCCTGCCGGTCGTGCTGGGCACCGGGATCATCCTGGCGGTCTATGTCTTCGACACCTTCCCGGAATGGGGGGCGCTCAAGAAATATGCCCTGGTCGCGGGCACCCTGATCGGCAGCTACAAGGCCCCCGACCTGTGGCTCGGCAACAAGATCAAGAAGCGCAGCCACGCGGTTCGCAAGGGCCTGCCCGACGCGCTCGACCTCTTGGTCATCTGCGCCGAGGCCGGCCTCACGGTCGACGCCGCCTTCGGCCGGGTCGCCCGCGAACTGGGCAAGGCCTATCCCGAGCTGGGCGACGAATTCGGCCTGACCGCGATTGAACTGGGATTTCTGAATGAACGCCGGATGGCCTTCGAGAATTTCGCCAACCGGGTCGATCTCGAGGCCGTGCGCGGCGTGGTCACCACCATGATCCAGACCGAGAAATACGGCACTCCGCTGGCCAGCGCGCTGCGCGTCCTGTCGGCCGAATTCCGCAATGAGCGCATGATGCGTGCCGAGGAAAAGGCCGCGCGCCTGCCCGCCATCATGACCATCCCGCTCATCTTGTTCATCCTGCCGGTGCTGTTCGTCGTCATTCTCGGCCCGGCGGCCTGCTCGATCAGCGACAGCATGATCGGCGGCGGCTGATCCGGGCTCAATTTCCCGAGTGGACGCGTAACGAAGGGTGGTCGATGGGGAACCATCGGCCGCCTTTCTCCTTTATGTCGTTACGTTTCCGAACAGGGATGGCATCATGCTCACTTATACGACCGACCAATGGGTCATCATCGGCCTCATCTTCGTCCTCGGCCTGCTGATCGGCATGTGGATGACCAGCGGCGGGCGCCGCAAGTGGAAGGCCCGCTACAATGACGAGGTGACCGCCCGCAAGGCGCTGGAAGCCAAGGACAAGGAGCGCGAGGCGCATTGGGCAACGCGCGAGAAGGAATGGCGCGAGACCGACAGCCGCCGCGACGCCGCACTGCGCGATCGCCCGGCAGTGGCCCCCGCCCCGCTGCGCGACGACCGTGTCCCTTTCGCCGACGATCGGCTGCGCGACCGGCATCCCGATGATCGCCATCCCGACGACCGGCCAATGATGGACCGCGACCAGCGCGACCTCGACCGCGACGGCGTCCCCGACAATCGCGACCGCCGCCCGCTGGATAACGATCGGCGGTAAGGGGCTGACGCCCTTCGACTACGCGCTACGCGCTCCGCTCAGGACGAACGAACTCAATGCTCGTTCGTGCTGAGCGAAGTCGAAGCACATTGACCTTCAGCCCTCGATCTTCGAGAAATCCGCCACGCCGTGCACCGCCTCGCGGAAACGGGCGAGGAGGTCGAGGCGGCGGGCACGGAGGGCCGGATCGGGGTCATTGACCGTCACGCCCTCGAAAAATGCATCGATCGGCGCGCGCAGGCTGGCGAGCGCGGCCATTGCCTCGCCGAACGCCTCCGCCTCCACTGCTGCGCGAGCCCTCGGCTCGGCCTCGTCGAGCGCCGCGACCAGCGCGCGCTCCTCGGGCGGCGCATCGGCGGCAGGCGTCGCATGCTCGGCGATGGCGCGAGCCAGGATCGGATCCTCGACTTCGGCCAGCGGATCCTCTTCGCCAGTCTGCTCGATCCCCTGCGCGAGCGGCCAGCCTTCCTTGCGCAGGATGTTCGCGGCGCGTTTGTAGCCGGCAAGGAGATTGGCGCCTTCGGGGCCTTCGACGAAAGTTTGGAGCGCGGCAACGCGGGCGAGCAGGCGGACAAGATCATCTTCGTCGCCGCCCGCAAAGACCGCGTCGATCAGGTCGTGACGCACCCCCGCTTCGCGCTGCTGAACCTTGAGGCGGTCGGCGAAAAACAGCAGCAATGAGCCCGAGGCGATGGGCAGCCGCAAACGGTTTTCCGTGACTAGCTGAATGATGCCCAGAGCGGCCCTTCGAAGCGCGAAGGGATCCTTGCTTCCGGTCGGGGGCATCTCGGCCCCGAAGAAGGCGCGCAACGTATCCAGCTTGTCCGCCAGCGCCACCGCCACCGTGACCGGTGCAGTCGGGACGTCATCCCCCTGCCCGACCGGCTTGTAATGATTGCGTACCGCATCGGCGACGGCGGACGGCTCGCCTTGGGCCCGTGCCAGATAGCCGCCGATCAGGCCCTG
The DNA here is from genome assembly GCA_031425975.1 of Sphingomonas sp. Taxonomy (GTDB): domain Bacteria; phylum Pseudomonadota; class Alphaproteobacteria; order Sphingomonadales; family Sphingomonadaceae; genus Sphingomicrobium. Next base: position 9,088 of record JANPKL010000147.1, on the reverse strand, counting down.
CAGTTCGGGGAATTCGCCAACCATGCCGGTGACGAGGTCGGCCTTGCACAATTCGGCGGCGCGGCGGGCGTGGTCGGGGTCGCAATCGGGAACGATCGCCTCGATCGCCAGCCATTCGGCCAGACTGGCGACCCGCTCGACCTTGTCGGCGACGGTGCCAAGCTTTTCGTGAAACACGATCTGCGACAGCTTGGTCGCCTGCTCCTCGAGCGGGACCCGGAGGTCCTGTTCCCAGAAGAAGCGCGCGTCGCTGAGCCGTGCGGCGAGGACGCGCTGGTTGCCCGCGATGATCCCCGAGCCGCCGTCGCTCGCCTCGATATTGGCGGTGCAGATGAAGGCCGGGGCGAGCGCGCCGTCGGCGTCGCGCAGGACGAAATATTTCTGGTTGGTGCGCGCGGTCAGCTGGATGACTTCGGGCGGCACGTCGAGGAAATCGGGGTCGAAGCGGCCGAGCAACGGCACCGGCCATTCGGTCAGGCCGGCATTTTCGGCCACCAGCCCCTCGTCCTCGATCAGCTCGAGCCCGGCCTCAGCGGCCAGCGCTGCTGCGCGTGTCCGGATGATCGCGGCGCGCTCGTCGGCGTCGACGATCACCCGGCAAGCGCGCAATTTCTCGTGATAATCATGCGCGCCGCCCAAGGTGATCGGACCGGGATGGTGGAAGCGGTGGCCGACGGTGGACGCGCCGCCAAGGATGCCGTCGACCTCGACCGCGACGATCTCCTCGCCGAGCAGGGCGACGATGCCGTGCAATGGGCGGACCCAGCGCAGGCTCGCGGTCGAGGCGGAGGCCGTTCCCCAGCGCATCGACTTGGGCCAGGGGAAGCCGCGCACGATCCGCTCGAGCATCGGCCCGAGCACGGCGGCGGTAGCCTGGCCCGGCCGGTCGATCACCGCGAACAACACGCCGTCCCGCTCGACCAACGCCTCGCGCGACAGGCCGGTCTTGCGCAGAAAGCCTTCCAGCGCCTGTGGCGGGGCGGAGGCGCGCGGGCCCTTCACTTCCTCGCGGGCGGCGGCGGCGGCAAGCGGCAGGTCGCGCGCGATCAGCCCGAGACGGCGCGGGGTGGCGAAGGTCTCGATCGCGGTGGCGGCGAGCCCGGCCCTCTCGAGCTCCTCGGCGAACAGCCTGGCCAGGTCATTACGCGCGCGCGCCTGCATCCGCGCGGGAATTTCCTCGGACAGGAATTCGAGCAGGAAGTCGGCGGTCACTTCGCATTCTCCAGCCAAGCGCCGCAAGCCGCTTTCGCCAGATCCCGCACCCGGCCGATATAGGCCTGGCGCTCGGCGACCGAGATGACGCCCCGCGCCTGCAGCGTGTTGAAGATGTGGCTGGCCTTGATCGCCTGTTCATAGGCCGGGATCGCGAGCTTGGCGTCGAGCGAGTTCTGGCATTCCTCGGCAGCCTTGCGGAAGCCGTCGAACAGGCGGTCGGTGCCGGCGGTTTCGAAATTCCATGCGCTCATCTGCTGTTCGTTGGCGAGGAAGACGTCGCCATAGGTCACGCCCTCGTCGTTGAAGTTAAGGTCGAACACATTGTCGACGCCCTGGATATACATCGCCAGCCGCTCGAGCCCGTAGGTGAGTTCGCCCGCGACCGGTGTGCAGTCGAAGCCGCCGACCTGCTGGAAATAGGTGAATTGCGTCACTTCCATCCCGTCGCACCAGACTTCCCAGCCGAGGCCCCAGGCGCCAAGCGTGGGGCTTTCCCAATCGTCCTCGACGAAGCGGATGTCGTGGGCGGCGGTGTCGATCCCGATCGCCGTCAGGCTGTCGAGATACAGATGCTGAAGGTCGGGCGGGCTCGGCTTCAGCATCACCTGATATTGGTAATAAGCGCCGAGCCGGTTGGGGTTCTTGCCGTAGCGGCCGTCGGTCGGGCGGCGACACGGCTGGACATAGGCGCATTTCCACGGGTCGGGGCCGAGCGCGCGGAGCACCGTTGCCGGGTGGAAGGTCCCCGCCCCCATCTCCATGTCATAGGGCTGGAGGATCAGGCACCCGCGCTTCGACCAATAATGGTGGAGGGTCAGGATCAGGTCCTGGAAGCTCAAGGGCGTCGCTGCGGTCATGGCGCCCGCGCATAGGCCGGAGCTTGGCAGGGAGACAAGCGCCACCATATCGGCCGCTGTAGCTTGAAGGAGCGGGTGAATGGCGTTGCACTGGTTTAAGAGGGGCCTCGCCGCGATCGGCGCGCTTGCGGTCGGCAGCACCGCGGCGGACGCGCGGGCCCCCGCCGCGCCGCGCCCGGCCCTGTGGAAGGTCGCCGACAAGGACACGACCATCTATCTGTTCGGCACGATCCACCTGCTGCCCCAGGGCACGGCGTGGCAGAGCCCGGCCTTCGCCGCGGCCGCGCGCGGCAGCGACAGCCTCGTGGTCGAGACGATCGTCGACGAAAAGAACCCCGCGGCGCTGTCGGGGACGATGATGCAGCTCGGCCTGTCGAACGGATTGCCACCGATCGAGCAGCGCGTGGCCCCGGCACGGCGCGCGGCGCTGGCCACCGCCATCGCTCGATCGCGCGTGCCGAGCGCCGCTTACAACCGGATGGAGACATGGGCCGCCGCGCTCACCCTGATGGGCACCCAGTTCGCCGACATGCAATTGCGCCAGGATGCGGGGGTCGAGACCGCGCTCAAGCAGCAGTTCACCGCCGCCGGCAAGCCGATCGGCCAGCTCGAGACCAATGCCGAACAACTGGGGTTCTTCGATGCGCTGCCAGAGAAGGCGCAGCGCAATCTGCTCGAGGGCGCGATCGAGCAACCGCAGGCGGCACGCAAGCAATTCGACGCGATGCTCGGCGCCTGGTCACGCGGCGACGTCGAGGCGATCGGCCGCACCTTCAACGCCGAACTGGCCTCCGAGCCGGCGCTGCGCGCGATGCTGCTGGAAAAGCGCAACGCCAATTGGGCGCGCTGGATCGAGGGCCGGATGGGGCGGCCCGGCGCGGTGATGGTGGCGGTCGGCGCGGGTCACCTGGCAGGACGCGACTCGGTCCAGGCGATGCTCGGCAAGCGGGGCTACAAGGTTACGCGAATCCAGTGATTTGTTCACGCGGCGAAGGGCGTTGACAGCACCTTAAGCTTCGGACGACATTCTCCCTCGATGCACATGGCCCGGGGGGGCTCGCGATGAAGGAAACGAGCCGGGCGCGCGGCGTCCGGGGAAGGCTGTCGGCCCTGCTGGGTATGACGCTTCTGGGTGGGTCCCTGCTGAGCGGAAGCAGCGGCGCTGCCCGGGCGCTCGAATGGGGCTCCGTCCACGATCCCGCGACTTGCGCTCGCCCTGCCTTGTGGGTGGTCAGCGATGCCGACACCACCATCTATCTGTTCGGGACCATTCACGCGCACGATGGCCGTGCCCACTGGTTCGACCACGCCGTCCGGGTGGCGTTCGATGCGTCGGACGAGCTGGTGCTCGAGACAGTCGTTCCGACGGTTCCGGTCACGCTTGCCGCACCCGACGCCGGGGGTCTTGCAGCGGCGCGATCGACCATCAAGACCGCCCGCGCGCTCGGCATGAGCGTTCAGCTTGGTGCCGACCAGGTCCTCCATCGCGCGGCAAAGGCCGGTGGCAAGCCGGTCGTCGGGCTGGAGGATTTTGCCGCGCAGATCGCAATGTACCAATCGCTCACTCCCGCAAAAGTCGATGTGTCCATGCCCGCTTCCCCGCCCGACCCGGCTGTCGCGCCGTTCCTGCGGTCGATGGTCGACAGCTGGAATCGCGGGGATTCGCGGCCGATCGAAGCAGTCGTCGGGGCGGTCCAAATCCAGTCGCCCGACAGCTATCGCCGCCTGTTCAGCGATCGCAATACTTTGTGGGCGAAGTGGATCGGAACGCGGTTGCGCCAGCCTGGAACGGTCTTCGTCGCCGTCGGGACGGGCCACCTCGTTGGCCGCGACAGCGTCCAGGCGCGGCTGGCGCTGACGGGCATCCGGTCCGCGCGAGTCAATTGAACGTAAGGCGTGCACGACAATATGTCATGGTCGCTTGACATCTGCTCCGACCCAACTATGTAAGGTCAACCTGACATATGGTCAGGCAGGCATGACATAGGAATTGGGTCGTGAACAGGGTGACGCAGCGCAGGAACCGGTGGACCGTGGTGGTCCTGGCCGCGACCCTCATGCTTGTCGGCGCAATCTTGTTCCCTCCGTCCGCGCCGCAGCGCCCGAACCTCGCTTCGGCGGGCCAGCCGGCGGCGACCGTCTCGCTGATCGTCATTTCGGCAGGCTTGCGGCCGTGAACAATCGCCTGCGCGTGCTGCGTGCCGAGCGCGGCTGGAGCCAGGCCGATCTGGCCGGGCACCTCGATGTGTCGCGCCAGGCGGTCAACGCGATCGAGACCGGCAAATACGACCCTTCCCTTCCGCTCGCCTTCAAGCTTGCCCGGTTGTTCGACCAGCCGATCGAGCAGATCTTCTCCGACGAGGCCGCATCATGACCGACCTGCAATCCGCCGACCGTGGCGACTGGATCAAGCGCCTTTCACCGGCAATGCACCATGTCGCCATCCTGATCACGGGGCTGCTACTCGTCTTTTCGGCGGGCGCGGTGGTCGGCTTCGTGATGTCGTTGGTAAAATCCGGCGCCGCACCGTCTCTCATCGACGGCGCAATTCTTGCAACTTTGGCGACCATGACGCTTGCCCTGGCCTGGCTGTCGTGGCGGCTGACCGCAATCTGGCGGCGTCCCGGCCGAAGCGCCTTCGAGCAACGCTACACCCGCATGTGGTTGGTCGTGATCGCCCTCGGCCTCCCCGGCGGATTGGCACTAGGCTATCTCGGGGACTCGGGTTCGGGAGGCTCCGACACTGCCGGCATCTTCAGCAACGAGCCGATCGCCCCCTGGCTGGCGCTGGTCGCGGCCGCGGTGCTTGGGATCGGGCTGATACTGGCCACCATCCTCTACCACCGCACGGTCGATGAAGTCGAAGAGCGCGCCTATCTGTGGGGCTCGTCGGTGGCCTTCCACTTCCTCGTCACGGCCGTGCCGGTGGCGTGGCTGCTGGCCCGCGGAGGGTGGATCGCTCCGCTCGGCACCGCCGCCATCGGGATCATCCTGCTGGTGTCGGTCACGCTTCAGGCTGCGGTCTTCCTCTGGCTCAAATATCGCTGATTTTCGTCCCTTTTTCTTGTGGAGTGAACGACATGACCAAGCTTCTGCGCAATCTTCTCCTGACCGCCGCCGCGCTTTCCGCCGCACCCGCCGCGGCCCAGTCGACCGCGCCGGCACCCGCTGCGCTACCCGACGTCGATCCCGCCTTGTGGGTGGTCAAGGATGCCGACACGACCATCTATCTGTTCGGCACTTTCCACGCGCTCGACGGCAAGACCGCCTGGTTCAACGACGAGGTTCGCGCCGCCTTCGACCGTTCGAGCAAGGTCTATCTGGAAGTGCTGAAGCCCGAGGATCCCGCCTCCATGGCGCCGCTGATGCAGAAATATGCGATGGCGTCGGACGGCAAGGCGCTGACCTCCAAGCTGAGCGAGAAGGGCCGCAAGGATTTCGCGGCGGCCTTGGCCAGCCTCGGTGCGCCGCCCACCGCTTTCGACCAGTTCAAGCCGTTCTTCGCGTCGATGATGCTGGCCGTGCTCGGCGCACAGAAGATCGGCAAGACCGGCGAGCAGGGTGCCGAAGCCGTCATCACTGCGGCCGCCAAGCAGATCAACAAGCCGGTCGACCAGCTGGAGACGCTCGAGTTCCAGATGGGCATGTTCGACGCGCTGCCCGAGGCCGAGCAGATCCGTCTGCTCGAATATACGGCGGCCACGATGGACGAGATGCCCGCGGTGTTCGCCCGAATGACCTCGCTGTGGAACAGCGGCGACGCCGAGGGCTTCGCCACGCTGATCAACGAGATGCAAGGCCAGAGCCCGGCGCTGCACGAGACCCTGCTCGCGAAACGCAACGCGACTTGGGCCAAATGGATCGAAAACCGCCTGAAGGCGCCGGGCACCGTGTTCGTCGCGGTCGGTGCGGGCCATTTGGCCGGCAAGGACAGCGTGCAGGACTATCTCGCCAAAAGCGGGACAAAGACTGCGCGTATCGCTTATTGAGCAAGGCCGCTTTTCACCTTCGACCGAGCGAAGTCGAGGCGTCCCTCGACTTCGCTCGGGACGAACGGCGATTTTGAGCCTACAGGCAGTCCCATGAGGATCATCGCCGGCCAATGGCGCGGGCGGAGGCTTGAGGCCCCGCCCGGGCCGGGCACCCGTCCCACCGCCGACCGCACCCGCGAAACCCTGTTCTCGATGCTGGCGAGCCGCTTGGGATCGTTCGAGGGGCTGACGGTCGCCGATCTGTTTGCCGGCAGCGGGGCACTCGCGCTGGAAGCGCTGTCGCGCGGCGCGGCGCAGGCGACACTGGTCGAGCGGGATGCGGACGCGCGGAAAGTGATCGCGCGCAACGGCGAGATGCTGGGCGCGACTCTAACCCTGCTGCCGATCGACGCCCTCAGGCTACCACCGCCGCCCGCCCCGTTCGACGTGGTCCTCGCCGACCCGCCTTATGCGCCTGGCGCCGGGACCGCGGTGCGGGCCGCGGTGGAGGCCGCCGGATGGCTTGCACCCGGCGGCTGGTTGGCGATCGAGACCGAGCGCAAGGACGTGGTCGAGCCCGGCAGGCTACTGCTCGACGCCGAGCGCGAGACGGGGCGGGCCCGGCTGACCCTGTTGCGCCGTCCCTGACGTCGATTATTTTTTGGGCGCTTCGACCTTCTTGACCGCCGAACCCGCTCCGCCGATTTCCTTGATCAGGCGAGCGCCAATCGCAGCGGCGGCGGCCTTGCCGGCCTTCTTCGCGCTATCGGCCGACTTGACCGCATTGGGGTTCTTGGCCCCGGCCTCGGCGATCGCGGCGACGGCGGCCAGTGCACCGGCGGCGAGCAATTCGCCGATCAGTGGGTGATCCGCGAAGCGCTGCAGGACCTCGAGCGGATGGCCCTTCCCTTCGCCCTTGCCGGACTTGGCCTTCTTGATCTTGGGCGCCTTCACCTTCTTGAGCTTGGGCGGCTTGGCAGCTTTCACCGCTTTGGGCGCGGCGCTCGGCGCGGCGGCCTTCTTGTCCTTGGGCATGATTTCCTCCTGTCGTGTTGGTCTAGGGCAGACGACGCATATCGGCGTCGGCGAAGGGGACGGCAAGCGCACAGGCACTGGCAGCTTCGGAATCGAGCCAGAGCGGGATGGCGGCCGGGCTGAGCATCACCGGCATCGCCTTCGGGTGGATCGCGCCGACCACTTGATTGGGTTCGCAGGTGAGGAAGGCCATGGCGCGTCTCCCCTCAGGCAAGGGGCGCCACAGGCCGGCGAACGCGAACAGAGGTGCGGCCTCGTCGTGGAGGCCGAACCAGACCTTGCGTTTCGACCCCTTCTCGCCCTCCCATTCGCAAAAGCGCGTGACCGGAACGACGCAACGGCGATCGGGACGGGAAAGCGCGCTGCGCCAGAAGGGACTGGCGAGATTGCGGACATTGGTGATCGGGCGGTTGCCGGGCGCGGGCGGCCCGGGAAAGCCCCAGTCCATCAGGTCGAGCCTGAGGCGGCCATCCTCGCCGCGCCGCAGCACCGGCGCCGACTGGCCCGGATAGAGTTCGGGAAAAGCGGGGAGATTGCTCGTCTCACCTTCGAACGGCCCGAACAGCCGCCGCATTTCGTCCACGGTCGCGGTCATCGAATAGAGATTGCACATCGATCCTGGGTCCGTCCGTGGAGCCTGATGCTCGGTTGGTCGTTAACCTGTTAGCTTGGGCTTAACCATCGCGTCCATTGCGGACCCGTTCAGGTTGGCGGTCCCAAACATCAATCACGAAACCGCAACGAGACGGAGAAGACGATATGCGGAATATGATGCTGGCGCTGGCCGCCACAACGATGGTGGTTCCGGCCACCCTCGCCACCCCCGCCGAGGCGCAGAGCGGCTATTACAATGGTCGCACCTGGTATGACAGCCAGGGCCGCATGCGCTGCAAGAAGCCCAATGGCACTACCGGCCTGATCGTCGGCGCCGCCGGCGGTGCGCTGATCGGCCGTGCGATCGACACCCGCGGCGACCGCCTGACCGGCACGCTGGTTGGCGCCGCTGCCGGCGCGCTGGTCGGCCGCGAGGTAGAGCGCAGCCGCAAGCGCTATCGCTGCCGCTAAGGCCACTGCTGCCCGAAGCAGCTTAGTGTATTGACACAACAAGACACCTCCCTGTAGCCTCGCGGCCACCAGGGAGGTGTCGTCATGTATAGCCAAACCGATCTCGACGAGGCGGTCGCCGCAGGGGCGATCACGCCCGAAAGTGCGACTGCCTTGCGCGGTTTCGTCGAACGCCAGCGGGTCAGCCCCGCCGTGGATGAAGAGCATTTCCGGCTGCTGACTGGGTTCAACGACATCTTCGTCTCCATCGCCGCGGCCATCCTGCTGTTCGCCATGGGGTGGATTGGCCAGAGCATAGGCAGCAATCTAGGGCTGCAGATTGAACGAAACGGCCCGTCGCCGATTGCGCCGGCGTTGATCGCCGCCACTGCCTGGGGCCTCGCCCTGTTCTTCACCGCGCGGCGGCGGATGGCGCTGCCCTCGATCCTGCTGCTGCTCGCCTTCGTCGGCGGCGTGGTCGCGACGACCGGCTTCCTTGGCGCGCTGATGGTCGGCGAGGAGCACATCGAAAATAGCGCTTCGCAGTGGATCGGCGGACTGATCGCGACTTTCGCATCCGGCTTCGGCGCGCTCGCAGCCTGGTTTCACTGGCGCCAGTTCAAGGTGCCGATCACCGTCGCCGCCGGCGCCGCCTCGGTCGCCGGGATCCTTGTCGCCCTGCTGGTCACCTCGGTCGGAGAGGTGGACAATCTCGAGCAAATCGTGCTCGGCGCGGTGCTGGTGCTCGGCCTTGGCGTGTTCTTCTACGCGATGCGCTGGGACAGCTCCGACCCTTCGCGCACCACCCGCCGCTCGGACGTCGCCTTCTGGCTGCACCTGCTGGCCGCGCCGATGATCGTCCATCCGGTCTTCACCCTGCTCGGGCTCAACGACGGCGATGCGACGATCGGCGAGGGCTTGGCGGTGGTCGCCATCTATATCGCGTTGGGAATCGCCGCGCTCGCC
>JANPKL010000146.1:0-5853 GCA_031425975.1 Sphingomonas sp. | reverse complement strand
CACCACCCAGGTGCGGCTGCTGCGTGAACTGGCCGAGACCTTCGAGCTGCCCGATATTCCCAAGCGGATCGAGGTCTATGACAACAGCCACATCATGGGGACCAACGCGACCGGCGCGATGATCGTCGCCGGTCCGCAGGGCTTCGCCAAGAACGGTTACCGCAAGTTCAACATCAAGAAGGCGGCCACCGACGACGATTTCGGGATGATGAAGGAAGTCCTCGAACGGCGCTTCGCCCGCCTGGAAAAGGACGATCCCGATCGGGCGAGCGGGGAATGGCCCGACCTCATCCTGATCGACGGCGGGCGCGGGCAGTTGAACGCGGTGCTCGAAATCATGGAGGATGCGGGTGTCCACGACATTCCCGTGGTCGGCGTCGCCAAGGGCCCGCACCACGGCCGCGAGGGCAAGGAGGTGTTTCACCTGCCCAATGGACGCGAACTGACCCTTCCGACCAGCGCGCCCTTGCTATTCTACCTGCAGCGGCTGCGCGACGAGGCGCATCGCTTCGCCATCGGCACCCACCGCGCCAAGCGGGCCAAGTCGCTCACCACCTCGAGCCTCGATGAAGTGCCGGGCATCGGCCCGACTCGCAAGCGCGCCTTGCTGATGCACTTCGGCACCGCGCGTGCGGTCAAGGGAGCGGCGCTGGAGGATCTGGAGCGCGCGCCAGGGATCAGCAAGGCGACCGCCCGGCAGATCCATGACTTCTTCCATCCGGGTGCATAACAGCCCTTTGCTCCCCTGCGGTCGCAAGGGCCCAGTGCCTGCGTTGCTCCGTGCACCCGTTGCCGAGGTTACTTGGCTCCTGCGTTCGCAGGAGAACGGGCGCACATGCGCCTGACCACGCCCGCCATCGTCCTCGCCCTCCGCGCACACGGCGAACATGGCGCGGTGGTGCGGATGCTGACTCCCGCCGAGGGACTGGTCGCCGCCTATGTCCGCGGCGCGCGCGGGCGACGGATGCGGCCGATCCTGCTGGCCGGCAATCTGGTCGAGGCGCGCCTTTCCGCCCGCACCGAGGCGCAATTGCCCCAGGCCGAGATCGAGCTGGTGCGCAGCCGCGCGCCCCTGCTGGCTGAACCTTTGCCCGCCGCCGCCATTGCCTGGGCGACCGTCCTCACCGCCCGCGTCCTGCCCGAGCGCCAGCCCTATCCGGCCCTTTATTCGGGGCTGGACGGCCTGCTCGAGGCAGTCGCCAACGCGCCCGCCGCCAGCGGTTGGGGGCCGGCCATGCTCGGCTATGAATTGCTGCTGCTGGCCGAATTGGGTTTCGGGCTGGAGCCCGATGCGGTCGCTGAAGCCGCCGCAAACTGGCTGCCCGGCCTTGCGCTGACCGGGCACCGCCTGCGCCGCGACCTGATCGACCGCACCGACGAACCGGGCTGGGATGCGCGACTGCGGCTGATCGACCGCTTGCGCCGCGCCGCTGGGCTGGTAGCGTGACCCGATGACCGCGTCCGTCCTCGCCATCCTTTTCCCGCACGAGGCGACGACCGGCGACATGACCGTAAGAGCCGCGGTCAGCTTCCTCCCCGAACAATCGGCCCCCGCCAATGGCCGCTGGTTCTGGAGCTATCATATTCGGATCGAAAACGGTGGCATTCGGAGTGTGCAGCTGCTCGCGCGCCACTGGATCATCACCGACGGACGCGGCGCGGTTCACGAAGTGCGCGGGGAAGGGGTGGTCGGAGAAATGCCGCTGATCGCGCCGGGAGCCGCTTATGATTATGTCTCGGGCTGCCCGCTGCCGACTCCGACCGGAAGCATGACCGGCAGCTTCCGGATGGTCGACGAGGACGGCACCGGCTTTGAAATCGCAGTTCCGACCTTTCCGCTGGTCGGACCGATCTGATCACCAGAACGGGCGCGAATTTCAGGATTTTATAACGCGTTGGGCTTAACGACCGCGCATGCCCGATACCAAGCTCCTCGACGAAAACGGTCGCCTCAAGGCCCTCCACCGTTACAATGTGCTGGACAGCTTGAAGGAACCCAATTTCGAAGCCATCACCGCGATCGTGAAGTCGCTTCTGAACGTCCCGATCTGCGCCGTGTCGCTGGTCGACCAGGACCGGCAATGGTTCAAGTCGATCCAGGGGCTGGAGGTCGAGGAGACCTGCCGAAGCATGGCCTTTTGCGACCATACCATCCGCGCCCGCAAACCGATGATCGTCAGCGACGCAACCGCCGATCCGCGCTTCGCCGACAATCCGCTGGTCACCGGCGACCCCCATATCCGCAGCTATGCGGGCGCGCCGTTGCAGAGCCCCGACGGCTATAACCTCGGCTCGCTCTGCGTCATCGGTCTCGAGCCGCGCGACTTCTCGAGCAGCGATTCTGCTCTACTCGAGCAATTTGCCCGCGTGGTGGTCGACCAGCTCGAATTGCGTACGCTGGCCCATCGCGATTTCCTGACCGGCGTGCTCACCCGCCGCGCATTCATGGACGGCGCGATGAGCGCTCTCCATCAGTGCGTGCGCGATTCGACCCATGCGGCGGTGATCACGCTCGATGTCGATCGCTTCAAGCACATCAACGACACGTTCGGCCATCCCGTCGGCGACAAGGTGCTGAAGCGCATCAGCGCGACCATTGCGACCCGGCTGCGACCGAGCGACGTGTTCGGGCGGCTCGGCGGCGAGGAATTCGGCATCCTGCTGCCGGGCGCAAGTGAGGCCGAGGCGATCGACTGCGCCGAGCGTCTCCGGCTGGCGGTCGCCGCTGCCGTCGAACCCGGTATCCCCTCGGCCACCGCCAGCTTCGGCCTGGCGATGGCGACCCACCCCCACGGCCTCGAGGATGCGATCGCTGCAGCCGACGCGGCGCTCTATTCGGCCAAGCGCGGCGGTCGCAACTGCACCCGCATCGCCGGCCTCACCAACCAGGCCGCCGCCGCCTAGGGCTTCTGCCGGCCGCGCCGCGACAGGCAGACGAAATCAGCTTCCTGCCTCAAACGTCGGCGGGCTCGCTCGCCTTGGTCTCGCGCACGATCAACGCCTCGATCTCGGGAATGGGTCGCCCGCTCATCTCCTTGTTGATGGTGCAGACGACGCGCCTCTCTACTTCGGAATGGAGCGCCTTGCGGAGCACGCCTAGCGCCTTGGGCGGGGCGACGATGCACAGATGCTCGAAATCGCCGCCCAGCACCCGCTTGCGCAGCTGCTCGGCGACATCTTTGACCCAATTGTCCTCGTCCTGCTGCTTGAAGTCGGTTTCCTCCATCGAGGAACGGCCCGAACCGACGCTGCTGTGGGCCGTGCCCGGCGCGTCGGTCTTGAGGTCACCGTCATGATGCGCGTCGTCGCGCTCGTCATGCGCCTCGGTCCGAAGATCGATCTGGTTCGCGTCGCCCTCGTTGCGGAAAAACAGCGCCTTGCGGCCGTCGACCACTAGCACCAGCGCGCGATTGGGAATGGGCATTAAACCTCCTCGATTGTGTGTCGGGAGGTCAACGGACGGGGGAGGCGAGGGTTGCGAGACACCGCGTCGTCCCAGCGGTGGCGGGGACCCCGGGCAATTGGGGCGTTGAACGCTGAGGTCCCCGCCGGCACGGGGACGGGGTTTGATTACTCGCTCACTCCTGGATCGACCGGCTTGTCCAACTCCTGCTCCGCGGTATTCGCGCCTTCATCTGGGGCCAGCGCGCCGTCGCTCTCGACCCCGACTTCGACCTCATCTTCCTCGTCGATCTTGGCGACCGAGACGACATTCTCGCTCTTGTCGACGCGGAAGATCATCACGCCCTGCGTGTTGCGCCCGGCGATGCGGATCGAGCCCACCGTCGTGCGGATCATCTTGCCCTGGTCGGTCGCCAGCATGATCTGCTCGCCCGGCTTGACCGGGAAGCTGGCCACCACTCCGCCGTTGCGGGCCCCGGTATCGATGTTGGTGATGCCCTGGCCGCCGCGATTGGTGCGCCGATATTCATACGCGCTGGTGCGCTTGCCGAAGCCGTTTTCGGTGATCGTCAGGATGAACTGCTCGCGCTCGGCCATTTCGGCGGCCCGTTCGGCGGGCAGGCTGCAGTCGGTCCCCTCGCGCTCGCGCCACGGCGGGCAACGGAGATAGGCCTCGCGCTCCTCGGCTGTGGTACCGGCGCGGCGCAGCACCGACATGGAGATGACTTCATCGTCGCCCAGCAGGCGCACTCCGCGCACGCCGGTCGAGCTGCGCGACTGGAATTCGCGCACGTCGGTCGACATGAAGCGGATGGCCTTGCCGTTACGCGTTGCGAGCAACACGTCGTCCTCGCCCATGCACAGCGACACGCCGACCAGCCGGTCGCTGACGTCTTCCTCCTCGCCGTCCTCGGCCAGCCCGAACTTCATCGCGATCTTTCCCGCGGTCGGGATGTTCTTGAAGGCGTCCATGCTGTTGCGCCGGACCGCGCCATGGGCGGTCGCAAACATCAGGTGCAGCGCGCCCCAGCTGTCCTCATCCTCGGGCAGCGGCAGCACGGTGGTCACGACCTCGCCCGCCTGAAGCGGAAGCAGGTTGATCATCGGCCGCCCCTTGGCCGCCGGCCCGCCCTCGGGCAGCCGCCAGACCTTCATCCGGTAGACCCGGCCGAGGTTGGAGAAGAACAGGACCGGATTATGGGTCGAGGTCACGAAGAGATTGGTGACCGCATCCTCGTCCTTGGTCGCGATGCCCGAGCGGCCCTTGCCGCCGCGCTTCTGCTCGCGGAACACCGATAGCGGCGTGCGCTTGATATAGCCGGTCATGGTCACCGTCACGACCATGTCCTCGCGCTCGATCAGGTCTTCGTCGTCGATCCCGTCGGCGGCGGCGGCCAGCTCGGTCCGGCGCGGGGTCGAGAATTCGCGGTCGACCACGTCCAATTCGTCGCGCATTACCTCATAAAGGCGCGCGCGATTGCCGAGGATCTCTAGCAATTCACCGATGGTGGTCGCGAGGCCCTCCAGCTCCTTGCCGATCTCGTCGCGCCCGAGCGCGGTCAGGCGATGCAGTCGAAGCTCGAGGATGGCGCGGACCTGGACGTCCGACAGGCGATAGGTCTCGCCTGCGGCCTGCGGCTCGATCGCTTCGACCAGCTTGATATAGGGGCGGATCTGGTCGCCAGGCCATTCGCGCGCGGTCAATTTCTCCCGCGCCTCGGCTGGAGAAGCCGAGCCGCGGATCATGCGCACGACTTCGTCGAGGTTGGTAACCGCGACCACCAGCCCGAGCAGGATGTGCGCCCGGTCGCGGGCCTTGGCCAGCTCGAACTTCGAGCGCCGGGTGATGACCTCTTCGCGGAACTTGATGAAGGCTTCGATGAAGTCGCGCAGCGTCAGCGTTTCGGGCCGACCGCTGCGGATCGCAAGCATATTGGCCGGGAACGATCCTTGCGCCGGCGTGTGTCGCCACAGCTGGTTGAGCACCACCTCGGGGGTGGCATCGCGCTTCAGCTCGATGACGATCCGCACGCCCTCGCGGTTGGATTCGTCGCGGATGTCGCTAACGCCCTCGATCCGTTTTTCCTTGGCGGCTTCGGCGATTTTTTCGACCAGCGCATTCTTGCCCTGCTGGTAGGGGATTTCGGTCAGGACGATCGAGCGGCGGTCGTTGCGTCCTTCCTCGACCTTGTAGCGGCTGCGGACCACGACCGAGCCGCGCCCGTTGGTGTAGGCCGAGCGAATGCCGGCAGTGCCCAGGATGATCGCGCCGGTCGGGAAATCGGGCCCTCGGACATGCTCCATCAACTGCTCGGTGGTGACCGCGGGATCGTCGATATAGGCGCGGCAGGCGGCGATAACTTCGCCAAGGTTATGCGGCGGGATGTTGGTCGCCATGCCGACCGCGATCCCGCCCGCGCCATTGACCAGCAGATTGGGAAAGCGCGCTGG
>JANPKL010000145.1:0-1650 GCA_031425975.1 Sphingomonas sp. | reverse complement strand
GCACAGGACCGGCTTGCCCGGATGAACCAGCTTCACCCCGTCCGCGGGGATGGCTCTGCCGTCGCGCAGGGTGTCGTTGACGAAATGCCAAGCACGGCTCACTTCGCTTCTCCCTTGAACCAATCGGGCGCGGTCCTGGTGATCTCTGCGTCCCGGTCCTCGCGCCGCCGCTGGGGGCAGGGATACGGTGCCTGCTTGATCTCGGCCAGCCGGTCAAAGCCGCTGGGAAGCTCGGGCTCTTGGAGGAAGCGCCGGTCATCCTTGCGCCGGAACATCGCCTTGAGGCGGGCGACTTCCAGATTGAATTCGAGGGGGTTCATGCGGCCTCCTTGGTTGTGCGGGGCCTGGAAAGCCGGAGCAGCATGTCCAGATAGGCCCCGCGCTCTTTTAGCGGCACGGCCTCGGCACGCTCCAGCACTTCCTTCCGGATGTCTTCGCGCTCGTCTTCGCGGCCATCGACATAGGCCGCGTAGAGCATGGAGTCGAGGTCTTGCATGAACTCGCTCTGGCGCCCTGCGTCGTATGTCATCTCAGGAATTCCGCAGCGAGTGGAGCTTGGCCGCGTACTCGTTGGCGCGCTCTGCGGTAGGGAAGCCGGCGACGAATCTGCCGTTGACGTAGACCGATGTGCCGTTGACTGTGATCCGCTTGGTCATCTCAATCTCCCTTGCGCCGAGACCTCCTCAGCGCATAAGAAGAAGCTTAACGGATGCACTTAACGTGGTCAAGCTCTTTTCAGTTCTTTTTTAACAATCGTGCGGTACACCACGCAACCAGACGTAAAAAAGCCCGCGAGGTGCGGGCTTTGGTCGGGGCGGGGGGCTTAGTTGGGTTGGCCGCCGTTGGGTTTGAGGGTCGGCGGCAGCCTGACCGGCCCTCCCAGTTCGCCGGGTCTGGTATCTGGATCGCCGCCGAACATCGCCTCCAGCAGCCTCAGGAAGCGGGCGCGGTCGCTCTCAGTCATCCGGTCAAACGTCGCGGCCACCGCCCTCGCCCCCGGGGTAAACCCGCCATGCTGCGGCTCGTCGAAGTAGCCATGCGGCAGGCCCAGCTTGAGTGTCAGCCGTCGCGCCGCCGTATCGCCGAATGGTTCCTTGGGGTCGAGCAGCTGGCTGATCCTGGCGTTGCTCAGGCCGGTCAGCCGCACGAACTCCGCACGGTCCCCTTTGAAGCGAGGGCCATTCAGAAGCTCAAGTAGTCGGGCGCGCCGGTAGTCCTTCACGGTAAACGGGAGCTTAACGCCCACGTATGAAGGAAAAGCTTGCCGTCCGTCGTCAAGCTGTGTTAAGGTGTAAGCATGGCAAAGCTGAATGATTGGATACGGGAGGAGGTCGGTCGCGCGGCGGCGCTCGCCAAACACCTGGGCGTGTCCCGGTCGATGGTGAGTCAGATGGTGCGAGAGCACGACCCGATCCGTGTGCCGCCGAAGCATTACCGAGCCATCAGGGATTTCACGAACAAAGAGGTCACCCTCGAAGATCTGGTCCCTGGCGCTCAAGAGGACACCCCCGAGTGATCGCCCTGCCTGCGCCTGTACGCGCACGCGCACTGCACGCGGCGGCGCTCGACGGGGTAGCGGCGCATGACGCCCGCCTCGGCCAATCTGAGCCTCGCCAGCACGGCCTTGATGTGGGTCATGCCTTGCTCCAC
>JANPKL010000144.1:0-8336 GCA_031425975.1 Sphingomonas sp. | reverse complement strand
CGCCTCGCCGCGCGCCTTGGCCGCGGCGATGAACACCCGCAGATTGTCCCGCGCCGCCTGCTGCCCGACGAATTCGTCGAGATGCTTGGGACGCAGCGCGGCATCGACGTCCTCGGTCGTGCGCTCGGGCGTGGTGATGCGTGCGAGGTCGGTCACTTCGCTGCCTTGCGTAGCGCCAGCCGGACGAGCGCGTCGAGCGATGCCTCAGCGCCCAGTTCTTCGGCGGCGGCCGAAACCGCGACGCTGGCCTCGCCCGGCTTGAAACCCAAATTGGCCAGCGCGGACAAGGCGTCGGTGGTGGCGGGGTTGGCGGCGACGGGGCCGGTCACGCCAAGCGCGGCCGGAAGCCCGAGCTTGCCCTGCAGTTCGAGCGCGATGCGCTGGGCGAGCTTAGGACCGACGCCGCTCGCCCGCGCGATCATCGCCTTGTCTCCGGCCGAGACCGCGCGCGCCAATTCGTCGGGGGAGAGGATGGTGAGGATCGCCAGCGCCAGCCGGCCGCCGACGCCCTGCACGCCCGTCAGTTGGCGCCACGCCTCGCGCTCGGCCGCGCTGCCGAAGGCGAACAGGGTCATCGAATCCTCGCGGACCTGCAATTCGGTCAGCAGCATCACCTCGCCGCCGACCGAAGGCAAGGCGGCCAGCGTCTTGCCGCTCGCCAGCACCGCATAGCCGACCCCGCGTACGTCGAGGACCGCGCTGTCACTGGAGGTTTCGGCAAGCGTGCCGGCGAGGCGGGCGATCATGGGCCGAGCCTAGAGCAGGAGGCAGGACGGGCGCAAACATCTCGTTCGTGCTGAACGAAGTCGAAGCACGATTGCGCCCGGGCCCTTCGACTTCGCTCAGGGCGAACGAGACTATGCGATACCCCGACGTGCGCTGGCCAGATGATGCGCGTGGGTGATCGCCACCGCCAGCGCGTCGGCTGCATCCTCGCCGGCAATCACCGCGCCTGGCAGCAGCCGCTGGACCATCGCCCGCACCTGCGCCTTGTCCGCGCCGCCCGTTCCGACCACCGCCTTCTTGACCAGCGAAGGCGCATATTCGCCGACCTCCAGCCCGCCCCGCGCGGCGCACATCAGCGCGACCCCGCGCGCCTGCGCGAGCTTCAGCGTGCTCGCGGGGTTCTGGTTGACGAACACTTCTTCCGTCGCTGCGGCCTCGGGGCGATGCTCGGCGATCAGCGCCTCGAGCGCCTCCGCGAGTTCCACCAGCCGCGCGGACAGGGACGCCGAAGCGCGGGTCTTGATCTGCCCGTTGGCAAGATGCGTCAGCCGATTACCTTCCGCCCGGATCAGTCCCCAACCGGTCGAGGACAGCGACGGGTCGAGCCCGAGGATGATCAGCCGAGCGACTCCGCAACTGCGTCCGAGATCTCGTAATTGCCCCACACGGTCTGGACGTCGTCGTCGTCTTCGAGCGTATCGATCAACTTCATCAGCGTCGCCGCGTCCTCGGCGCCAACCTCGACCTCGGTATCGGGCTTCCACGCCAGTTTGACCGCCTGCGCCTCGCCGAGCGCCGCCTCGAGCGCCTTGGCGACCTCGTGCATGCCGTCCATCCCGGTCCAGATGCGGTGGTCGTCCTCGTCGCTCTGGACGTCCTCCGCCCCGGCCTCGATCGCGGCCTCGAACACCTTGTCGTCATCGCCCGCGTCCGCGCCATATTCGATCAGGCCGAGCCGCTCGAACCCGTGGCTGACCGACCCGCTGGCGCCCAGATTGCCACCATTCTTGGCGAAGGCGGTGCGGACGTTGGTCGCGGTGCGGTTGCGATTGTCGGTCAATGCCTCGACGATCAGCGACACGCCGCCAGGACCGAAGCCCTCGTAGCGGATCTCCTCATAAGCCTCCGCATCGCCCGACGAGGCCTTGTCGATCGAGCGCTGGATATTGTCCTTGGGCATCGACTGCGCTTTGGCCGCCAGCACCGCGGCGCGCAGCCGGGCGTTCATGTCGGGATCGGGCAGACCCATCTTCGCCGCAACCGTTATCTCTCTGGAAAGCTTGGAGAAAACGGCCGAGCGCTTCTTGTCCTGAGCGCCCTTCCTATGCATGATGTTCTTGAACTTCGAATGGCCGGCCATGCGCTTAGCCCAACCGAATCGCGGTGCCGCAGACGCAGACCATCAGCATCGACCCCGATTTTCCGATGACCTCATAGTCGAAGTCGACCGCGATGATCGCGTCGGCGCCCAGCCGGATCGCCGAAGCCTCCATCTCCGCCATCGCCTGCGCCCGGGCTTCCTGGATGGAGCTTTCATAGGCGCCCGAGCGGCCGCCGAAGAAGTCGCTGACCGACGCGAAGACGTCCTTGATGACGTTGGCGCCGACGATCACCTCGCCGCCGACGAGCCCGAGATAATCGCGGACCGGACGGCCTTCGATGGTCGAGGTGGTGGTAATCAGCATGATCCGTTGCTCCTAGTGCAGGCCGAGGGCGTTGCGATAGGTTTCGAGCAGGGCGTCGGCTTCGTCGCGCGCATGCTTCTCCATCTTGCGCAGGCCGACGACCTTGCGCATCGTCTTGGTGTCGTAGCCATTGGCCTTGGCTTCGGAATAGACATCCTTGATGTCGTCCGCGACACCCTTCTTTTCCTCTTCGAGCCGCTCGATCCGCTCGATGAACAGGCGCAGCTGATCGGCTGCGACATTGCCGTCCGACATAAATCTTTCCCCGAATCCGGTTATATCCCTTGCCCGGGCGGATAGGCGAGCGAGGCCAAGCTCGGCAAGCGGTTGATAACCGCTTGGGGGTCGCTATTGCGGCCCGGCCACAGGCGGCAACAGCCAGAATGAGGGAATTTCAGCGATGTCGGTCGGTCCGCGCGGACGCAAGGTCAGGATCCTCGCCACCCTGGGCCCCGCGTCCAACACCCGCGAGATGATCGCCAAGCTGATGGAGGCGGGCGCCGACGCCTTCCGCATCAACATGAGCCACGGCGACCAGGCCGCCAAGACCGAGCTGGTGCAGATCATTCGCGCGCTTGAGACCGAGCAGAAGCGGCCGAGCTGCATCCTGTTCGACCTCCAGGGGCCCAAGCTGCGGGTCGGCAAGTTCATGGCCGGCACCGCGATGCTGGAGACCGGCGCGCGCTTCGTGCTCGACGCCGATCCCACCCCCGGCAACGTCGAGCGGGTCGAGCTGCCGCATCCCGAATTGTTCGAGGCGGTGGGAGAGGGCGACCAATTGCTGATCGACGACGGCAAGGTGCGGCTGCGCGTCGCCGCGGTCGGCCCGGCGCGGATCGAGACCATCGTCGAGGTCGGCGGCAAAGTCAGTGACAACAAGGGCGTCAACGTCCCCGATGTGCTGGTCCCGATCCCCGCGCTGACCGAAAAGGATCGCGATGATTTGAAGTTCGCGCTCGCGCAGGGCGCGGATTACATCGCGCTAAGCTTCGTCCAGCGCCCTGAAGACGTGGCCGAGGCGCGCAAACTGATCGGCGACCGCGCCGCCTTGATGGTCAAGATCGAGAAGCCGGCGGCGATCGAGCGGCTCGAGGGGATCCTCGAACTGGCCGATGCGGTGATGGTCGCGCGCGGCGACCTTGGCGTCGAGCTTCCGGCCGAGGCCGTGCCCCCGCTGCAGAAGATGATCGTCGCACGGGCCCGCGAACTCGGCAAGCCGGTGGTGGTGGCGACCCAAATGCTCGAGAGCATGATCACCTCGCCAACCCCGACCCGGGCTGAGGTCAGCGATGTCGCCAACGCCGTCTATGACGGGGCCGATGCGGTGATGCTGTCGGCTGAAAGCGCGGCGGGCGACTTCCCGATCGAGGCGGTGACAATGATGGATCGCATCGGCCGGCAGGTCGAAGCCGACCCCAATTATGCCGCCCGCGTGCACTTCACCCTCACCCCGGCCGAGCCGACGACCGCCGATGCTCTGGCCGAAAGCGCCGGCAATGTCGCCAATACGGTCAAGGTCGCGGCGATGGTTTGCTACACCACGACTGGCTCGACGGCGCGGCGGATCGCGCGCGAGCGCGGGCCTGTGGCCCTGCTGGTGATGACCGCCAGCCGCACCGTCGCCCGGCGCATGGGCCTGACCTGGGGCGTCCATGCGGTGCACACCCGCGACGTCGCCAGCTTCGAGGAAATGGTCGGCAAGGCCAAGCGTATGGTCCTGCGCCACAAACTGGGCGGCGGCGGCCAGTCGATCATCATCCTCGCCGGCGTCCCCTTCGGCACCGCGGGTTCGACCAACGTGCTTCACGTGGTTCGGTTGGCAGGCGATGAACTCGACGATTACGGAGCGAGCTGAGGGCGCAGGGCCTGGTTTATCCGCCCTCGATAAAGCAGCGGAAATCCTGGAGCCACGCCGCATCCAGCCCGCGGATTCGGCTCACCTGGTCCCGGTCATCTTGTCGGGAGCACTGGTGACCGGCGCGCCCTGCTCCTCCATCGGAGCGGCGTGATTCCACAAGGCCAATCGCGGTGCGCAATCGAGCTCATGCGCCTCGAAATCGAACGCGCAAATGCCGCAGTTGAGCACGTCGGCGGCTTTGTCGATGGCAAGGATCTGCGTTTCGTCGAGCTCCTCCAGCACGTAGCGCATGCACAAGACGACCACCTGGTGGCAGACGATCAGCACTCGTCGCCCGCTGTAATGGAGGTTGATCGAGTTCATCGCCGAGCGCAGCCGCAGGATGACGTCGGCCCAGCTCTCGCCGCCGGGCGGACGATGGTAGAATTTGCCCAGCCGGGTGCGATGCGCGGCCTCGTCGGGATAATTCTGGCGAATGCCGAGCGCGGTCAGGCCGTCGAACACGCCGAACTCGCGCTCGCGTAGCCGCTCGTCGATCACCGTCCGGGCTTTGCCACCGGCCAGGCCCCCGGCCTCGCAGATCGCCTGCGCCGTCTGGTGCGCACGCAGATATGGCGAGGAGAGGATGACTTCGGGACGCTCGTGGTCGGGCAGGGCCGCGAACCAGCGCCCCGCTGCCTCGGCCTGAGCATGCCCGAGCTCGGACAAGGGCACGTCGACGTCGCGCATGTCGATGCCGATCGTAGCCAGCCCCTCGGCTTCGGACTTGTCGCGCGCGACATTGCCCTGGCTCTGGCCGTGGCGGACGAGATAGAGGCGGCTTGGCCAGTGACTGGTGGGCATGAGAATGTCGCTCCTTGGCGCCGACAAAGCACGAAGCCGGCGCAGGGTTCAAATCAGGCTGTTGCGAAGGCTCAGGCGACCACTTGTGGCACCAGCGCCTCAAACGCCGCCATTTGCTGGCGAATCTCCGCAAGATAATCCCCGCATACCGGTCGATCTCCCTCGGCATCAGCCTCGCCCAGCAGGCCCGTGGCGCATTTGCGGCCATTGTCCCAGCCGGGATAGTCGGTGATCGGGTAGAGGCAGATCGCCTGGATTTCGACCCCCGCTGCCATCGCCGCCCGGACCTCGCCGCAGACATAGTGCAGCCAGCTCGCCTTGGCGCTGCCCTCGGCGCCCGTCTCCGAGATGAACAGCGGTTTGCGGTAGCGCTCCCACACCTCGACCAGCATTTCGCGCAACGGGCGATATTCATGGTGCCCCATCGGGATTGTTGGTCCGTCGTTATACCATTGATTATGCGGGTAGAAATTGACCCCGATGGCATCGATCATGCCGTCATGGCCACCGAGCTCAGGTGCAAGCTCGCCCAGTAGCATGTCATAGGCCTCATATTGCGATCGCTGGAGCCGGGCGGCCTCGCGCCGTTCGTTGGTGGCGCGGTTGCGCGGGGCGACGTGGATCAGCGGCTCGGCCCAGAAGAAACGGCGGCCGGGACAGACGTCGTCCATCGCTTTTGCCGCGGCGATGGCGGCCGCGACCATCCGACGCTTCATCCAGCCGGGTTCGTGGTCATCGGGGAGGTCGGGCGGGATGTAGCCGACCTCGAGCGCCCAGGTGAAGAAGCTGATCTCGTTCAGCGGGACCGCGCACAAGGGGCGGCCGACATGGCGCAAATGCGTTTCGGCGACGGCGGCGGCGAAAGCGGCATAAGCCTCGATGAAGTCGTCCGAACGCGGGTCGTGAAAGTCGGGATAGCCGTAGTGGAAGATGTCCCAGACGACCCCGACCCCGGCCTCCTCGGCGGCGTCGAGCATCGGCAGCCAGTCGGCAAAGTCGAACTTTCCCGCGACCTTTTCGTGGCGATGCCAGCGCAGACCGTCGCGCGCCGAATGAAAGCCGAGCGCCCGAAGCGCCCTGTAATCCGTAAGTGCGTAGCGATCGTGGCGGGTGGCGCGAATGAGATCCAGGCGTACCCCATCCTTGCGGCGGTGCGAGCTGCATTCGAAGCCTGCCATCCAGAAGTGGCTGAACAGGAGCGGCGCGTGATCGGTCATTCATTCCCCGTGGGAGGCTCACGACTTTCGGCGGGCGGCCTTCCGTGGTGGAAGAACGCCCGCCGTCACGCTGTCACTCGCTCGAACCCAGGCTAGATCGCCAGCCTGAGCTCGCGCCCCTGGCCGAGCCGGGCGCGATCCTCGTCCATGCGCCGGAAAGTAGCGAGCGCCTGCCCGACGATCTGGTCCATGTTATAGTAACGATAGGTCGCCAGCCGCCCGACGAAGGTCACGCCCTGCGTCGCATCGGCAAGCGCTTCATACTTCTTGAACAGCAATTGGTTTTCGGGCCGGGGGATCGGATAATAAGGATCGCCTTCCGCGCTCGGATATTCGAGCGTGATGCTGGTCTGGGCATGCTGCTGGCCGGTCAGATGCTTATATTCGCTGATGCGGGTGTAGGGGATGTCGGTCGAGGGATAGTTGACCGTTCCCACTTCCTGGAACTGCTCCTTGTCGACCGTCGAATGGACGAAACGGAGCGAGCGATAGGGCAGCTTGCCGAAGCGCCAGTCAAAATATTCGTCGATCGGGCCGGTGTAGATGATGTGCGCCGCGTCGATCTCATTGCGAACGTCGCGGAAGTCGGTGCCGAGGCTGCGGTCGATCAGCGGGTGGTCGAGCATCTTCTCGAACATGCGGGTATAGCCCTCGAGCGGCATGATCTGATGCTTGTCGGTGAAATAACGGTCGTCGGTGTTGGTCCGGGTCGGAATCCGTGCAGTGACCAGTTTGTCGAGCTCGCTGGGATCGAGGCCCCACTGCTTGCGGGTATAGCCCTGGAAGAACAGCTCGTAGAGCTCGCGGCCGACCGCGTTCACGACCACGTCCTCGCTGGTCTTGATCTCCGCGACGGGCTCGGCGCGCGAGGCGAGAAATGCCGCGGCCTCCTCGTCGGTTTTCAGCCCGGCGTCGAACAATTTGTTCAACGTGGTGCGGTTGATCGGGATCGGCACCAACTGATCGCGGACACTGGCGAGCACGCGATGCTCATAAGGGCGCCACTGGGTAAATTGCGACAGGTAGCTGACGATCTCGTCGCTGTTGGCGTGGAAGATGTGCGGGCCGTATTTGTGATAAAGGATGCCGTTGGCATTCTTCTCGTCATAGGCATTGCCGGCGATGTGATCGCGCTTGTCGATCATCAGCACCCGCGCGCCATGCTGGGTCGCGAGCCGCTCGGCCAGGACCGATCCCGCAAAGCCGCAGCCGACGATCAGATAGTCGTATTTCTTGTTCTTGCTGTGGGTCATCGCTGCCTGTCCAAAGGCAGGGCGCTCGATCTTGCTGCCCTGCTCGGTGACTTCGGCCAGCAATGCGGCCATGCGGGCCTGGGTGGTGTCCCAGCTCATGTCGGCCAGCGCGAGGTCGACCTCGGCCAGCCACTCGCCCAAGCCCGTCAGCGCGAGTGCGCGGTCGCCCGCCTCGACGAATTGCTCGGCGGTGCCGGCGATCATTACGCCGGACAGCTTCTCATAGTGGCGCTTGACGTCCCTGATCGGGGTCGAGACGACCGGCTTGCCAGCGGCCAGATATTCGGGGGTCTTGGTCGGCGAGATGAAACGGGTCGCTTCGTTGATGGCGAACGGCATCATCGCCACGTCCCAATTGCCAAGATAGGCGGGCAATTCATCGTAGGACTTGCCGCCGAGATAATGGATGTTGTCGCGGCGCGGCAGGTCGTTCTCGTCGATCTTCACCACCGGGCCGACCATCACCAGCTGCCAGTTCGGACTCGCGGCGGCGACAGCATCGATGAGTTCGAGATCGATGCGCTCGTCGATCACGCCATAGAAACCGATCCGCGGGCGAGCGATGCCAGCCTGGTCGGCCGGATCGGCGATCCCGCTGCGGGCCGCGCCGAAATGCGCGCGATCGACCGAGGAGGGGAAGGGGTGGACGTTGCCATGCCGCTTCTTCTTCGCCTCGTAGAGCGAATAGCCTCCGGTGAAGACGATGTCGGCGGCTTCGAGCAATTCCTTTTCGAGGTCGAGCAATTCGGTCGGC
>JANPKL010000143.1:0-4611 GCA_031425975.1 Sphingomonas sp. | reverse complement strand
ACCGGGGCGAACGGGATCGGCTTGCCTTCTCAATCCCGATGAAAGGAGCATCACCATGCACCGTTCACTTGCTATCTGCTTCGCACTGATCCTCACCACGGTCAGCATTGCCACCGCTGGTTTCGCTGCAGAAGGCGGCTTACTTCGCTTCGAGGTATCGCAAGCAAGTAGCGACCGCTTTCAAATAAGCCTGCGCCGCGAGGACGCGCCCGGAAGTTCGATCAGCTCTTCTTTCGTCGTGCGAGAGCTTGCCGGCCTCGACCCGGCAGCCCTGCGTGGTCGTGACGGTACTCCGGTGGCTTTCGCCCTGGTCCGGGAGGCCGGGCGGCTGGATTGCGCGGGCCGAGCCGAAGCCCGTCGCGCACTCGGCACCTGCCGCTTTGCCGCCGATCCTTCCTTTGCGGCGTTCCTTCTCGCCGCTGGCGTCAAGCGACCGACGGATAGGGAGTGGCTCGACCTGGCGGTGGTCGGGACGCGGCGCTCGCTGGTCGAGGCGCTCAAGGCAGGCCGATACACGATGCCGACCCCCAGCGCGCTGGTCGGGATGACCGCGCTCGGGGTGTCGCCCGAGTATATCCGCGAGATGGCCGCACAGGGCTATCGCCCGCACCAGACCGCCGACTTCATTACGCTGAAGGCGCTCGACGTGTCACCGGCCTATATCCGCTCACTCAGGAGCGTCGGTTACGACCGCGTCCCCGTAGAGCAGCTGATCCAGCTCAAAGCTCTGGGCGTCACCGCCGAGTTCATCGCCAGCTATCAGCGGCGCGGATTTCGCGACTTGTCCGTATCGCGGCTGGTGCAGCTGAAAGCGCTTGGCATCCGGCCCGAGGAGCTTGGCCGCCAGACGGCCGGCCGGCCCATGTCGATGGCGACCGAGCATGGCGCGTCGCTGATGATGGGCGCCCTGCTGCCGTAGGGCGCATCCGCTCGTCGGCCGGTCGAAGAAATGTGTCCGCTCGCAACTGTCGCCGACCAGCGACGGCGGAAATGCGGTGAAGAAAATCAAACAGGGGATTGGATATGCGTAGCTGTCATGGACGGGCCGTGTTGCTCGGATTTGCGTCAGTCATGGCGCTGAGCGCACCGGCGATGGCGCAGGAGACCGCAGAGCCGGAGCCCGCGTCCACTCCCGCCAGCGGGGATGCGCCGGCGCCGGTGTCGGCTCCGGCCGGCAACAAGCGGATGTTCACGCCGGCGGACTTCGCCCGCTTCGCACCCCGCACCGCGCTCGACATGCTCAATCAGGTGCCCGGCTTTTCCATTCGGGGCGAAGACACCGGTTCGCGCGGCCTCGGCCAGGCCTCGGGCAACCTTTTACTCAACGGCAAGCGCCTTTCGGGCAAGTCGACCGACCCGGTCACGGCCCTGCAGGCGATTCCCGCCGGCAACGTCGTGCGGATCGAGATCGTCGATGCGGCGGAGGTCGATGTGCCGGGGCTCTCCGGACAGGTCGCCAACGTCGTGTACCAGGCCACGAAGAAGCTCAGTGGGCAGTTCGCCTACCGACCGGAATTTCGCGCTTACTATGCCGACCCGTTGCTGACCCGCGGCGACGTCTCGGTCAGCGGGACCACCGGCCCGATCGAATATACCGTCAGCTTGAAGAATGACGGCAGTCGTAGCGCGGCGGGGGGACCGACGATCGTCACGCGCGGCGACGGCAGCCTGTTTGAAACCCGCGAAGACAGGTTCACCGGCAACTTCGACCAGCCGCAGATCAGCGGACAGTTCAAATGGGATGGCCCGGGTTCGTCGGTCGGCAATCTCAACCTCCTCGGTCGAAACTTCAACTATCGCTTCGACGAGATTAGCGAGCGGGATCGGGCGACGGGGACCGACCGCAAGCGCACTCTGAGCCAGCGCGAGAAGGGATACAATTACGAGATCGGCGCGGACTACGAATTTGCGCTTGTCGGTGGCCGTCTGAAGCTGATCGGCCTTAACCGCTCTACCGATGAGCCGTTTGTACAAACCTCGGTGGTTGCTTTCGGCGACTTGAGCCCGAACGTTGGCAGTCGCTACGTCCAGGACGGCCGGTCCAAGGAGATGATCGGCCGCGGAGAATTTCGCTGGAAGTGGGGCAAGACCGATATCCAGCTGTCAAGCGAAGCGGCGTTCAACAGCCTCGACCTGGTCGCCAAGCTCTTCGAGCTCGATCCCGACGGCAGATACGTCGAGCAATTCTTTCCTTCGGGAACGGGCAAGGTAAGCGAGGATCGCTACGAATCTCTGGTGACGATCGGCAGGCCTTTGTCGAAGGCCTTGTCGGTGCAGCTGGTGGCCGGCGGCGAATGGTCGACCATCGTTCAGGAAGGCGCCGGCGGCAAGGAGCGCAGCTTCTTCCGGCCGAAGGGATCGCTCAACTTCGCGGCGCAATTGTCGCCGACGTTCAACGCCAATTTTAAGATCATCCGTCGGGTCGGCCAGCTCGACTTCGGGCAGTTCCTCGCGCGCGTGTTCCTCGACAACGACAATGAAAACGCGGGCAATCCCGACCTCGTCCCGACGCAGCAGTGGCGCTTCGAGCTGGAGCTCGCCAAGGATCTCGGCCGCTACGGCAAGACCAGGCTCAACCTGGCCGCGGCTCTCTTTGAGGACCGCGTAGACATTATCCCGATCGGTCTGACGGGAGAGTCGCCGGGCAACATCGACAAGGCGCGGGCATATGCGATCGACTGGAACAGCACCTTTCAGCTCGATCCGCTCGGCATCAAGGGGGCGCGGATCAATTTGCGGGCTCTGGCGCAGTTCACCAGCATCCGTGATCCGCTGACTGGAGACAAGCGCGCCTTGTCTGACCTCACCGACCGGGTGATCGAGGTCGACTACCGGCACGACATTCCCGGCAGCGACTGGGCCTACGGTGTCGACGCCAACTATCAGCACGTTACACGCGCTTTTCGGTTGAACGAGGTCGGGCGACAGTTTGAAGGCCCCGTGTGGACCGGCCTGTTCGTCGAGAACAAGGACGTTTTCGGCTTTACGGTCCGTGCTTCTGTCAGCAACTTGCTCAACGCTCGCAGCCGCTGGGATCGTACCGTCTATGCCGGCCGACGAAACAGCGCCCCGATCGACTTCGTGGAGAAGCGCAACCGCCTGATCGGGCCGATCTTCTCGTTCAGCGTGCGGGGGACCTTCTAGGGCCGCGCGAAGCTGCCGCAGAACTGCTCCGCCCTGCGGGCGGCTACCTACGCGAGGTTGCTGCTGAATCGCCGCGGGTCTGCTTTCGGCCAAAAGCAGATAATTGGGCAGCTCGGCCTGATGCAATCCAAGCCCGAGGCGAACATTCGCATCAATGCACGCTCCGCATGGAGAGAGAGCATCCGCCTTCGTCGAGCCTTCCTCTGTCGGCGAGAGGTTCCTAACCTTCGCGGTCGCTTCCGGGCTCGCTTCGGGCCGTTATTAGATGGCGCAATCGCCAACAGATAAGGGCAAGAATGCAGTAGCCGAGGGCCATGCTGTACCCGGACACGCCGATGAAGGCGCGGTAGGCAGGTTCCGTAGCCTTTAGAGATCTTTCAAGAACGCCCGCAACAAAGGCGTTGTGACAGGAATGAAAGAGAACGGCAGGCCATAGACTTCTGGATACAAGAGTAATCCACGCGAGAGCGACCGAGGCGGCCATGATCCCGATAGTGAACGTTGTTATGCTAGCAAACGTCGGGGGTACGCGCGTGTAGATCGGTGACAGCATCCAGGGATAATGAAAGAGTGCCCAGATTACGCCAGTAATCAGGGCTACCCAGCCGAAAGTCAGGAACTTCGCCAGCTCGGGCACCAGCACTCCGCGCCAGCCAATCTCCTCAAACAGAAGAGTGGGGACAATCAAAGCTAAGGTGAACAGTGCACCTCGCCCCGCAAAGCTTAGTAGGTCGAGATCGACATCTGTCTTGAGCCGCACAAAGCCGAATGCTGCAGCTGTTCCGTAAGCAGCAACGGCAACAATCACGGGCATGAGCCAGCCAACAAGAAGCCAACCTATTGGTCCGGGCTTGAACCCGAAACCACGCATGTTCCGCTGGACCGACCAACGTGCGGCCAGCGCGAATGCGAGTGGAGAAGCGATAACCGTAAGGGGAAGAACCCAGTAGGGAACGTTCCTGCTGTTCCCCCAGTCGTTCGACAGCCCAAGCCAGTAGAATGGGCCGCGAATGACAACAAGCAGACCCAAGAAGATCGCCACGATCTTCTTGGGTGCGCTCATGGCTTGGTAGCGCATTGCTACTGACGAAAAGCTCAAGCACGCCCCTTGTCCGTCATCCTGCCTAGCAACGTGGCACGATGACTATTCTGCTCACGGTTGATGCCAAGCGATCAACGAATGTGTTTGCCACGAACTTAAACCGCTATGGTGAAGCCGCGCGTAGCGATTTCGGCTTGAACTGCTCCCGAGGGGTGCCATCCACCGCGTACAGCCGTTCGGTTGGCAATTTTACGACGAAGCCGGATTTGGGAAGCTTGTAATCGTAGATCGCGCCGAGCAGCCCGGCCATCCTTGTACCTTCGACACGTGCTCCCATCGCTGCAAAGCCAATCGCCAGCCCTTCACCCATGCTGCCGGTCCAGCGGCCAACCCGGACCGATATCGGTCCGCGATGCCGCTTCCCA
>JANPKL010000142.1:0-2355 GCA_031425975.1 Sphingomonas sp. | reverse complement strand
TTCGACGTAGAAGTCCGAATTATACTTGAGGCTCTGCTGGTAGAGCGCGTGGAGCATGGCGTGGCCGGTGCGATCGGCGGCGGCGCAGGTGCGCTGCGCGGCAGGGCCCTCGCCCATATTCTGGGTCATGCCACCGAAGGCGCGCTGGTAGATCTTGCCCTCGTCGGTGCGGCTGAAGGGCAGGCCGTAATGTTCGAGCTCATAGACTGCGGCGGGAGCTTCGCGGCACAGATATTCGATCGCGTCCTGATCGCCGAGCCAGTCGGAGCCCTTGACCGTGTCGTACATGTGCCAGGTCCAATGGTCCGGACCCATGTTGCCGAGGCTGGCGGCGATGCCACCTTGAGCAGCGACGGTGTGGCTTCGGGTCGGAAACACCTTGGTGACGCAGGCGGTCTTGAGGCCCTTTTCGGCCGCGCCCATGGTGGCGCGCAGCCCCGCGCCGCCCGCGCCGACGACGACGACGTCATAGACATGGTCGATGATCTGGTAGGCGACGGTCATCAGTTGGCGGCTCCGAACGCGATGCGGGCGAGGGCGAACAGGGCGAACGCGCCGAGCCCGACGTGGAAGAACAGGCTGAGCAGGTGCCAAGTGAGGCGGCCGCCCTCATCGCCCTGATAATCGTCGATGATGACTTTCACGCCCTCGAGGCTGTGCTCGAAGGAGAGATAGACGAACAGCGCCATGGGGACGAAGCCGAACGGGCCCGAAAGCCACTGGATGATCGTGCCCTGATCGAGGTCGGGGAGCAGCAGCAGCGACACCAGGAACCAAGTGCCGAGCAGGAGCAAGGCTGCCGAGGAGACGCGCTCCTTAATCCAATGCTCGCCGCCGTGGCCGCTGGCGCCGAGACCGCGAACCTTGCCGAGCGCGGTTTTGCCCTGCGCGACATTGACGCGATCGTGCGCGCCCATCTGCTTGGGTCCGGTCATGCCGCTTTCCCCAGCAGCAGCGCCCAGAAGGCGGCGGTCAGGACGAGCGAGCCGGCGATGGTCGCCCACGCCATGGACTTATTGGTATTGAGTTCGAACCCGAGGCCGGTGTCCATGATCAGGTGGCGAATGCCGGAGAGCGTGTGCTGGAAAAAGGCCCAGGTGAGACCTACGAGCGCGACTTTGAAAGCGATCTTGACCAATGAGACGAGGATCGCGCCGATCCCCGACCAGCCGATCCCCGACCATTCGAGCGTGCCGAGATCGGCCCACGCCCAACTGCCGAAGGTCTCATAGCCACCCGCCTCGCCGGTCAGCGCCAGCAGCCACCAGGTCAGCAGGATCAAACCGCCGAGGCTCAACGCCACGCCGGTCGCGCGGTGGAGGATCGAGACCAGCATGTGCGGGCCCCAGCGCCAGATGCTGAGGTGCGGCGACAGGGGTCTTGCGGTGTTGCGCGCCATGATTGCTCGTCAATGCTCCGAGGTAAAAACTATGGCCTGCACCTAGGCGGCAGGGGCGTATGAGGCAAGGCAGTTCAAGGGCCCGGCGATGGCGCGGCCTAACCCCCTTTTAACCAATGCTCCCCTAGGGATGGCGCA
The DNA here is from genome assembly GCA_031425975.1 of Sphingomonas sp. Lineage (GTDB taxonomy): Bacteria > Pseudomonadota > Alphaproteobacteria > Sphingomonadales > Sphingomonadaceae > Sphingomicrobium. The sequence goes on along the minus strand of JANPKL010000142.1, from coordinate 818 downwards.
ACGATTTTGTGTGGGAGTCCAGTGACGATGCCAGCCAGTGAAGCCAGCCATGAGCGCCGCCTTCGCGCCTTCGACCCGACCGGTGACCTGCCGGCGCGGGCGGCGGCATTGTGGAGTGCGGTCGGCAGCCACGAACGTGCCATCGCCCGCAGCTTCTGGAACCGATACCGCGAGCATAGCGGCGCGTCGCACCAGTTCGACGAGGTCAAGCTCGACCAGCTAGCCGAGCGCATCATTCCCTATCTGCGGGAGAAATTCCTGCGCCTGCCCCAGCTGGGCTGGGTCAGCACCGCCCGCGGCTATGTCGAGAATGCGATGGCCAAGGACGTCTCGCTGACCACCCTGCTGGCGGGGCTGTCGGGCGAGGCCGAGGCGTTGGTCGCGGCGATGCGCGAGACCTTTGCCGAGCCGGCCGAACGGGCCGCCGCCGCGCGCACCATCCACGAACTCAACATGATCGAGATCGATGTGTTCGTCGCCCACGCGATCCACTGGCAGCAGACCACCCACGATCGCGATCGCCAGGCGCAGGCCGAGGAATTCAATCGCCGGGTGGTGGCCTCAGTCGCCCGCGCGAGCAGTGACAGCGACCTGCTCCGCAACCAAGCGAGCGCGACTGCCAGCGCCACGCGCGGGATGCTCGGCAAGACCAGCGAAGTCGCCGCGGCGGCCGAGCAGTCGGCGGTAGCGATGCGCGAGGCAGCGCATACCGCCGCGGGCCTGATCCGCGCGATCGAGGATGCGCGGTCGGAAGTCGAGATTGCGGCGACGGTGTCGACCCGCGCGGGCGACCAGGCACGCGACGCGGTCAAGGTCAG